>JAFIGH010000021.1 GCA_020831525.1 Opitutales bacterium | reverse complement strand
TGCCGGACCACGTTGCGGCGGAGGCGCGTGAGCGCGGGGGCCGTCTGCCCGCGCATGAACTGCTTTTGCGCAAGACGCGTCCGTTCAACGAGGGGCTGGTGCTTGGCACTAAAGCCTTCGTGGAGGCGGCACTGTGCGGGGACGAAGGCCTGCGCTACCGGCGCAAGCGCGCGCCCAAGCCGGTGCCGTCGCCCGCAGGGGAAGAGACGCTTGCCTGCGCGCGGCAGTGGACCTGGCAGCGCGGTTCATAAGCGGCCCGATTCTTGCGTGAATCCAGCGCTTGCCGGAGATGTCTTCAGTCTTGCTCCGGACCGCCCGCAAGGCGATACATTCGATAGTAGTGTCATCCCGACGATTCCTTTGCATACGCCTCGTCCACCGCCACAGCGAAACGCCAACGCACGGAAATGCCGTCTCCCGAACAGCCTGATGCGGAGCCCCCGCCCGGCCCGCCCGCCGAAGACCGCTCGTTCCTTAAAGAGCTGAAGCGCCGGAAGGTCTTTCAAGTGGCGGGGACGTATCTCGTCGTCGGCTGGTTGGTGATACAGTTTGCCGTGGCGGTATTTCCGCAATTCGAGGTGCCGGCATGGGCGGGCCGCTTTGTCATCCTCCTCGTGGCCATGGGCTTTCCCATTGCCCTCGTGCTTGCGTGGGCCTTTGAGCTGACGCCTGACGGGGTCAAGACCACACGCCGTGCGCGCGACGAGGCAGGCGGCGAAAAGGCACAGCCAAGCATACAGCGCCGCCGCAACCGCCTCGCTATCCTCGTGGGCGCGCTGATCCCGGCCTTTGCCCTCGGGATCATCCTTGGTGCCGTGGGCATCGGCTTTCTCAGTCGATCCACCGGACCGTCCGCCCCCCCGCCGCCTGCGGCGGACGTCGTCTCCCCCGCCGTCGCGGCAAGTCCCGTGCTAGCCGTTCTTCCGTTTGTCAACATGAGCCCGGACGCCGACAACGCCTTCTTCGCCGACGGCGTTCACGAAGATCTGCTCACCAACCTTTCGCGCATCTCGCAATTGCGCGTCATCTCACGCACATCCGTGATGAACTACGCCGGCGGCGCACACAATGTGCGCCAGATAGCGGGCGAACTCGGTGCCTCGCACATCATCGAGGGCTCCGTCCGCCGCATGGGCGGGCGCGTCCGCGTGACCGCCCAGCTCATCGACGCCGCCAACGACGAGCACCTCTGGGCCGAACGTTACGACCGCGACCTTGACGACATCTTCGCTATCCAAAGCCAGCTTGCCGACGAAATCGCCGCCGCCCTGCGTACCGAGCTGACACCCGCGGAACGCCTTGAGATCCGCGATGCCCCGACACGCAGCGTCGAAGCCTACGACCTTTATCTCAAGGCACGCGAGTCCATGCGCGGCATCCACGAACGGCGTGCCCGCTACGCCGCGGCGGTCGAACACCTGCGCGAAGCAACGCGCATCGATCCGGACTTCGCCGACGCATGGAGCCGTCTTGCGTGGCTCCATGCCTCCCACGTGCACTTCGAATTCGGCGATGCCGACGAACACCTCGCCGCCGCCGAACGCGCCCTCGCCCGCGCCAAAGCGCTCGCCCCCGACCGGATGGAAACACTCCTTGCGGAGTCCTACGTGCACTACCACGGTCGCCGCGACTACGAGAGCGCGCTCGCCGTTCTCGGCGAGGCCATCCGCCGCGAGCCTGGACAAGCCGAGCTACTCTCGGCCGAGGCCTACGTCCTGCGCCGCGTCGGACGCATCGCCGACAGTCTCGACCGCCTCCGCGAAGCCGCCCGCCTCGATCCCCGCAACACGGGGCTGCTTCACGAGATCTTTATGCACCTCCAGCGCATGGGGCGCATGAACGAAGCCCTCGAAGTCGGCCAGCGCATCCGCGCGATGTATCCGGACAACCCATTCCTCGACGAACAGCTCTTCGGCCTTCGGATGATGCTCCGGCCCGAGATCGAAAGCATTCTCGACTGGGCGCGCCGCCAGGAATCCGCCGCCGAAGCCGGGGATTTGACCAACTTTGATACGCTCCTCAACGCTGCAACGGCGTTTCTCGTTGCGGGCGAGACCGCCCGCGCGGAAAACATGCGTCGCTTTGCCGAGAAAATGCCCGAAAACTTCGGACCCGGCTTCCACGCCGCCCTCACCTTTTCCCTCCTTATCGAAGCCGAGTTCCGCCGCGACGACGCGGCGGCCGCCCGCCACCTCGAGCGCCTGCAGACCGACGCCGAGGTCCTCTTTCCCCTCGTCAAAGACTTCGACAACGCCCAGTTCCGGGTCTGGGTCGACACCCTTCGGCTCGTCCTTGCCATGCGGTCGGGCAAAACAGCGGACGCCGACGAAGCCCTTTCGCGGATCGAAGCGGTCTACGAGGCGGAGTCGCGGGACGCAATGGCCCAAGCAGACCTGCGCAGTCCCCTCGTGCGCGCCGAAGTCCTGCGCCATCCCGAACGCGCCCTCGCAATCTACCGCCGCGAGCAGACGCGTGAGATTCCCGGGATCACCTTCGAGACGGTCGTCGCGTTCCCACTGCTGTGGGTCCGGCTATTCGACGAACCCGCCTTCCGCGACAAACTGCGCGCCAGCCCGCACCACTACAAAATCGTCCAGGAGCACTTTCCCCGCCTCCTCGACGGCTGATCATGCGCACGACATTGACAAAAGGCCGTCGCCGGGTTTATTACGAATACGAAATTAACAATGCCGAAGTCCCTGACGCCCCAGTCGAACCCTGAATGATCGAAGTCCGCGAAAAACCGAAAATGGTCGAGCGGGCCTTCCTTATTGGCGTCCAGAGACCTTCGGACGCGGATGAATCCGTCCGGCAACTGCTCGCCGAGCTTTCCGAACTTGTCCATACGCTGGGCATAGGCGTCACCGGCTCGACCGTCGCCCGCATCCGCGAGCCCAGCCCGCGCCTCTTCCTCGGCAGCGGAAAAGCCGCCGGGATCATCGCCGAAGCCAAAGCCCTCGGCGGCGACTGCCTTGTCTTCGACGTCGAACTAAGCCCCGCCCAGCAGCGCAATTGGGAGAGCGAGAGCGGCATGTGCGTCATCGACCGCCAGGAAGTCATCCTCGACATCTTTTCCGAACGCGCCCGCACCCGCGAGGCGGTCCTCCAGGTCGCCCTCGCGCGCGCAGAGCACTCCCTCCCGCGCCTCAAGAACGCATGGACCCACCTCAGCCGCCAGCGCGGGGGCGGGAGCGTCACCCAGCGCGGCGAGGGCGAAGCCCAGATCGAACTCGACTCGCGCATGGTCCGGCAGCGCATCGCCCGGCTCAAGCGCGAGCTGACCGATGTCGTTCGCCACCGCGATACCCAGCGCAAGCTGCGCGAGCGCGTCCCCGTGCCCACCGCCGCCATCGTCGGCTACACCAACGCGGGCAAATCGACCCTCCTCAACGCCCTCACCGGTGCCACCGTTCTCGTCGAGGATAAACTCTTCGCCACGCTCGATCCCACCACGCGCAAGTGCGCCCTCCCCAGCGGTCAGAAAATTCTCCTCACTGACACCGTCGGCTTCGTCCGCCGCCTGCCCCACCAACTCGTCGACGCCTTCAAAGCCACCCTCGAGGAAGCCGTCGTCGCCGACATCCTCATCCACGTTCTCGACGCCTCCAATTCTGAAGTCGAACAGCACGCCGAGACCACCCTTGCCGTCCTCAAGGAACTCGGCGCCGGAGACAAACGCATCCTCACCGTCTACAACAAAGCCGACCGCATCGCCCCGCCCGGCGAGCCTTCCGGACACGGCGAAACCGACGGCAAGCCCCGCTACGGTGCCAACGGCAAGCCCGACACCTTCCGCGTCAGCGCCGTCACCGGCGGCGGCCTCGATACCCTGTGCGAGCGCATCGACGACGTCCTGCGCGAGCAACTCGACGTCCGCGAATTCCTCATCCCCCACGACCACTACGAGATTGTCGCCCGCCTCCACGCCGCCGGTGTCGTCCGCCACGAACGCGCCGAAGACGACGGCATCCACATCGTCGGCAGCATCCCCCCCCGCCTCGAAGGCCTCGTCCAGCGCTTTGCCGTGTAGGCAGGCGGAATGCCGGAATCGCAAATGACCTGCGCGCGGGGCCATACTGCCCCCTTGACTCTCCTTCCCCCGGCATCCCATTCTGAATGGGCCGATGGACTTAATTGTCAACGAGTGTGCGGAAGGCCCGTATAACCCAATCCGCCTCGAAGGCGCGATGCTTCTCGTCGGGGATGCGCAGCGCGTCCTTTCGCGGTTGCCGGCTGATTCTGTTCAGTGCGTTGTGACCTCCCCCCCTACTGGGGCTTGCGGGACTATGCGGTCGGCGGACAAATCGGGCTTGAACCTACGATGCCGCAGTTCATCAACCGCCTCATCACGGTCTTTCAGGAAGTCAGGCGCGTGCTGAGACCCGACGGCGTGTTTTGGCTGAATATCGGCGACGGATACACGAGCGGAAACCGAGGATGGCGCGCACCGGACAAGAAGAACCGCGCCCGCGCCATGAGCGTGCGTCCGGATACTCCGGAGGGGCTGAAACCCAAGGACTTACTAGGGATCCCATGGCGACTGGCTTTTGCGCTGCAGGAAGACGGTTGGTACCTTCGCAGCGACATTGTGTGGAACAAGCCCAACGCCATGCCGGAAAGCGTGAAAGACCGACCCTCGCGAAGCCATGAGTTCCTTTTCCTCTTCTCTAAAAGCGAACGCTATCACTACGATGTCGAAGCGACGCGGGAACCCCGCGACGACGGGCGCGGCACACGCAACAAAAGGTCCGTGTGGAACGTCAACACAGAGCCGATCAAGAACGCGCATTTTGCGACCTTCCCGCGTAAACTTGTGGAGCCGTGCATCCTCGCGGGGTCAAAACCGGGGGACTACGTGCTCGATCCGTTCTTCGGTTCCGGGACTGTCGGCGTCGTCGCCCAGGAGCTGGGGCGACGCTATATCGGAGTCGAGTTGAATCCGGATTACGTGACATTGGCCGTGGACAGACTTTTCCAACATCCACAACCGGATAGGTGAAGCGGAAAAGAGCCACCAAAAAGCCCGCGCCGCAGGGTTTGTCGAATGCTGGACGATGGTCAACGTGAACAACATCGATCTTTCGATGGCGAAGAACGAATCACCCAGCACCCACCGCTTCTACCGAATCAGCGCCCTTCTCGACAGGAAATCCGACGAGTTCGCGGATTTCCGCTACCGCGTTCTCTCATTGGTCGGCCTTCCGTCAACACCGGATGTCTGACGCCGCCCTCAGTGCTTCACGTCGAGCTTGGCGCCTTTGGGCTGGCCGATGTCGATGAGGAGTTCCTCGAACCATGCGGTGTCGATGTCGAAGGGCTTTCCGCCCTTGATGCGGTCGAACTCGATGGCGCGGAGGACGCCGCCGCGCTCCTCGTCGTGGCCGACGACTCCGCCCTCGCCGCGGAAGGCGCACTCCACGGCGGTGTCGACACAGCTCTGGATGAGACGGAGGTCCTGCTCGTTGCTGGCGGCGGCGCGGGAGTAGTAGCCGCTCTTCTGCACGAGGACTTTTTCCGCGCCGATGCGCTCGGCGAACTTCTCGGCGAAGTATTTGCCGGGATTGACGGCGTCGAGCTTCACATGGCCGAAGGCGTCGCGCGGAACTTCCTCGCCCGCCGCTTCCTTCTTCTTGACGATGGCGTCGACCCCCGCGCCCTCGGAGATGAAGATATTCACGTTGTCGAGTTCGTCCATGACTTCCTTGAGACGGTCGGCCTCGGCATCGATGTCGATGTCCATCTCCGGGACGAAGACGGCGTGGACGTCGAGGTTGTCCATGGAGACGCCGAGTTCGGGCAGGTATTCGTCGTGGTCGACGAGGTCGCGGTAGCAGCGCGCGGTGGCGGCGGTGAGCCATCCGCAGTTTCGCCCCATGACCTCGTGGACGATGAGCATGCGCGGGTTGGCGTTGAACTCGTTCACGACGTTGGCGAAGAAGTGCGCGCCCTCTTCGGCGGCGGTCCACGCACCGAGTGATTGTTTAATGGGTACGACGTCGTTGTCGATCGTCTTGGGCAGGCCGATGACGGTGAGGTTGTAGTCGTTTTTCTTGAGAAAAGCGGCGAGGTCGGCGGCGGCGGTGTTGGTGTCGTCGCCCCCGATGGTGTGGAGTACGTCGACGTCGGCTTTGATGAGCTGGTCGGCGGCCTTTTTCTGCGGGTCTTCGCCCTCCTTCACGAGGCCGCGCTTCACGCAGTCTTTCACATTGGTGAGCTTGACGCGGCTGTTGCCGATGGCACTGCCGCCGAGGGCGAAGAGCGCATCGACATTCTCACGCACCTCTTCGGTGACCGTGTAGCTGTCGCCGAGGAGGAGGCCTTTGTAGCCGCTGCGGTAGCAGAGGATCTCAATGGTAGGATCTGTTTCCGTATAGCGGCGGATGAGGCCGGCGACGGCAGTGTTGAGGCAGGGGGCGAGGCCCCCGGCGGTAAGGATGGCGACTTTTTTCGGTTTCATGGCAGATTTTCCTTTATCGAGGTCGGAGAGACTTTGAGTGCGCATCCCCGGCGTCAAGCAAGCAGCACGGAAGATCACCTGCACCGCCGGGCGAAGACCCAGTCTCCATTTTCCCGTTGCGCCGGGGAAAGGAGTGGCAAGCCTCTCCGGGGATGGCAGAGAAGAAGCAGGCGACGTGGGGCGGTCGGTTCCGCGCGGGGCCGGACCCGCGCATGGTGCGGTTCAGCGAGTCGGTGTCGTTTGACAAGCGGCTGGCGCCCTTTGACATCCGCGGGAGCCAGGCGCACGCACGCATGCTCGCGCACGCCGGACTCATTGAGAAGGCGGAGGCGGAGGCCATTTGCGCGGGACTGGACGAACTGCTCGGCGAGATCGAAGCGGGCGGCTTCACTTGGGATCCCGCCCTCGAAGACGTGCACATGAACGTCGAGCAGGCCCTGCGTGAGCGCGTGCCGGCGGCAGCCAAGCTGCACACCGCGCGCAGCCGCAACGACCAAGTGGCCACGGCCATGCGGCTCTTCTTCCGCGACGCGGCGGAGCGCGTGCAGGGTGCGCTGGACATTCTGCTCACCGCCCTCCTTGACCAAGCGGAGGCCACACAGACAGTCCACATACCCGGCTACACGCATCTCCAACGCGCCCAGCCTGTCTCCATGGCGCACCATTTTCTGGCCTACACGGAGATGTTCGGGCGCGACCGCGAGCGCTTCGCCGCCTTCGCCGAGCGTGCCAACGTGTGTCCCCTCGGGGCCGGAGCGCTCGCCGGTACGACCCTGCCCATCGACCGCGAACACACGGCGAAGCTCCTTGGCTTTGTCGACGCAGACGGTACGCCCCGCCTGACGCGCAACAGCCTCGATGCCGTCTCCGACCGCGACCACTTTATTGAGTTCGCCACCGCCTGTGCCATCTGCGCCACACACCTCTCCCGCGCGGCGGAAGATTTCATTCTCTGGAACAGCAGCGAGTTCGGATTTATCACCTTCTCCGACGGCTTCACTACAGGCTCCAGCCTCATGCCGCAGAAGAAGAATCCCGACGCCCTCGAACTCATACGCGGCAAGAGCGCCCGCGCACACGGCGCCCTCTCCACCCTCCTCACACTCTGCAAGGGTCTGCCCCTGACCTACAACCGCGACCTGCAGGAGGACAAACCCCCGGTCTTCGACTGCCTCGACACGACCCTCGCCTGCCTCGACATACTTGCCGGAACGCTCGCGGGCGCGCACCCGAATCCGGAGCGGTGCGCCGCGGCCGTGGCCGATCCGCTGCTCCTCGCGACCGACGTGGCCGACTACCTTGTGCGCAAGGGCATGCCGTTCCGCGACGCCCACCACGCCGTGGGCGCGCTCGTCGCACTCGCCGAGGACAAGGGCGTGCCGCTCGACCAGCTGCCCGACGCCGACGCAGCCGCCGTTTCCTCCCTCCTCACGCCCGACTGGAAAGAGTGTTTCGACCTCGGGAAGGCCCTTGCCGCGCGGGAGATGCCGGGCATGCCCGGACCCAAGGCCGTGGCCGGCGAGATCGCGGCATGGCGCGCCCGCCTCGGCAGAACGTGATAAATCACTCAGTTTTCCGGACCCCGGGCGAGACCCACGGCTTCCTCAATTCTGCCTAAACCGGTTTCGATGCAATCCGCTTTCCGGTTTCGGCGCGGTTCATCCGAATCCGTCGACACCACCACCAAGCGCGCGTCCGGGTATAGACTCTTGAATGAACGGAAGTGTGTTTCGAAACCTCCGGACAACTTCCACTTGCACTCGACCGCAACCGGCGGTTTGGCCCGCCCGGCGAGCACGAAATCGATTTCATGTTTCCGTTTGTCGCGCCAGTGGTGCAAATCCGCCGACGGAAAGCGGTGCCGCAGTTCGTCGAGGACGAGGTGCTCCCAAAGTAAACCACAATCCTCCCGCCGGAGCGAACGCCATCCGCGCGCATGGCACACGAATCCCGTGTCGAAACCATACACCTTGGGCATTGCCGTGATTTCCCGCTGCGCGTTGGTCGAGAAAGGGCGCAGAACATGGACCGCGCCCGTGGCCTCCAGCACCCGCAAATAGTTCGCCAGCGTCTGGCGGTTGGACCGGCACGGCGAAGTGAGGCTGTTCAACTCGCACAATCCGCCGCTCTGCACGAGAAGCAGCTCAAGCAACCGCAAAAACGTGTCACGCTTCTCCAGCCGAAACAATTCCTGAATGTCGCGCGCCCAGAAGGCATCCATCCACTCTGCGAAATCGGCTTCCGGAAGCCAAAGCCTTCGCGTTACCATACGCAAACAGATTTGTGAATAGTGGCACTATATGCAAACTGAATTTGCATTCAGTGACACCGCACCCCCAGCATGCGGCGGAGTCGGCGCATTTTCGCCTTCCGCGACGACAACAGGGTTCTTCCGACGCCAAACCGCCTTACGGGGGCCATATGCCGCGGAAATGTTACGAGGAACGGAGCAACGCCAAATCGAAGTTCGTGTCCGCTCTTCTCGGCAGGCCGAGAACAAGATTGTCAGCGGACGCGGGTAGCGTAGGGTGTGGCGCGACGATGGGTCCCGCGCCGTCCGCTGTCGCGCGGGCCCGCTCCCGAGTTTCCCTGACCTAACCCATGATCGAATACCTGAAAACGGCTTGGAACCGCCACTTTTCCGATCCGCAAGTGGTGATCCTCGTGTTGTTGCTGCTTGTTTTCGGCCTGACGATTCTGTTCTTCGGCAGAATCCTCACTCCCGTGCTGGCGGCGCTTGTGCTCGCCTACCTCATGGACGGGATCGTGGAGCGGCTCGTGCACTACGGTGTGAAGCGCAACTTCGCGGTGCCGTCGGTCTGCATCATCTTTGTTTTCTCCATGCTCCTCGCGGTCTTTTTCCTTGTACCGCTGGTGTACCGGCAGGCGGGGCAGCTCCTGCAGCAGTTGCCGATGATGATCGGGGAGCTGGAGCAGTTTGTCCTTAGGCTGCCGGAGCGGTTTCCGGAGATTTTCTCGGAGCGGCAGGTGACCGACATCGCAGCGAATCTCCGCAACGAGGCGGGACTGGCGGCGGAACGCATTCTGCGGGGCTCGGTGGCGGTCGTTCCGTCGCTCATCATCCTCATTGTCTAC
The DNA here is from genome assembly GCA_020831525.1 of Opitutales bacterium. GTDB lineage: Bacteria > Verrucomicrobiota > Verrucomicrobiia > Opitutales > Oceanipulchritudinaceae > SLLG01. Next base: position 49,527 of record JAFIGH010000021.1, on the reverse strand, counting down.
CTGATTCTCGTGCCGTTCCTCGCCTTCTTCCTCCTCGCGGACAAGGCGCGCATCCTCGCATGGTTCACGAGCTTCCTCCCCGCGCAGCGGGAACTGGCTACTGTGGTGTGGCACAAGACCAACAAGCAACTGGCCAACTACATCCGCGGAAAATTCTGGGAAATCCTCATCGTCGCGGTGGTCACTTACATCGCCTTTCTCATCCTCGGCCTCAATTTCGCGCTCCTCCTTGCGGTCTTCACAGGCCTCTCCGTCCTCATCCCGTGGGTCGGGGCCACCCTCATGACCTTTCCGGTGCTGGCGGTGGCCTACTTCCAGTTCGGGCCGACGTGGGAGCTGACCACGGTGTTGATCGTCTACTTCATCATTCAGGCGCTCGACGCCAACGTTCTTGTGCCGATCCTCTTCTCGCGCGCGGTCTCCCTGCACCCCGCCGCGATCATCCTTGCCGTGCTTTTCTTCGGAGGGATCTGGGGCTTTTGGGGCGTCTTCTTTTCCATCCCGCTTGCCACGCTCGTGCAGGCGGTCCTCCAGGCATGGCCGCGCCACGGCCTCGTCACCCCGGTGCCTGAGAACGGACCCTCCCCGGGCTGAAGCAGGCTCCGGCGCGCCATGGTACCCTTATCCATCGACGACTGGCTCCACGCCGACGGTGCGGCGGAACGGGCCGCCGCGCTCCGCGCACGGTTCGACGCACTGGCGCCGGCGGAGCGTGCCACAGCCATCGCTTTCCTCCCGCCCGCCGATGCATGGGAGCAAGCATTTGCCGCCGCGCTCGAACGGGGCGGCCCGCTCGCGGGCGTGCCCTATTTTGCCAAAGATCTCTACGACGTGGCGGGCTGGCCCACGGCGGCCTCCTCCCGCTTTCTCACGGAAGAACGTACCGCGCCGCGGGCCGACGCCGCCCTCGTCCGCGACCTCAGCGCGCGCGGGGCCGTGTGTGCGGGCAAGACGCACCTGCACGAGTTCGCCTACGGGTTTTCCGGCGTGAACCCGCACTTCGGCACGGTGCCCCACCCCCTCTTCGCCGACCGTGTCGCGGGCGGGTCGAGCAGCGGCTCGGCATGGGCCGTCGGCAAAGGGCTCGTCCCCTTCGCCCTCGGCACCGATACGGGCGGCTCGATCCGCGTGCCCGCCGCCTTTTGCGGGCTCTACGGCGTGCGCCTGACGCACGGGGACTGGGCCCGCGACGGATGCTTTCCACTCGCGCCGGGCTTTGACACCGCCGGTTGGTTCACCGCCTCGGGTGCGGACATGGCCCGTCTCCTGCGCATCATGACAGGCCCGCCGGAGTCTGTCCGGAGTGAGCGCGTCTTCGCCCTCACCGATCCGCTCACCCCGGACGAGACCGATCCCGCCTTCCATTCCGCCCATGTCAGCGCCGCGCGCACAATGGGAGCCGCTCCGGTGCCCGCCGACATTGCGCGCGACTTCATGCACCTCGCCGCCGAAGCCCCCGCCCACTTTGCCGTCCTCCAAAGCGCGGAGGCCCTGCAAATCCACGCCAGCTGGATCGACCGCCGCAAACCGCTCTACGATCCCGCCGTGTGGCAGCGCATCGCCCGCGCCCGCGACTGGACGCCCCGCCAAATCGACGACGCCGGTGCTTTCCGGCAGAGAATGGACGCCTTCTTCGCCGCGCTGTGGCGGGAGGCCGACGCCCTCGTTCTCCCCGCCACCCCGTTTCCCGCCCACCGCGCGGACGACGACGACGATGCCGCGCGCGGCGCCATCCTGCGCCACACCGCCCCCGCGAGCCTCGCCCGCCTGCCCGCCCTCACCGTGCCCGTACCGCTGCCCGGCGGGCTCTCCGGCGGGCTGCAAGTCCTCGTCCCGCACGAGGCGGAAGGTCGGCTTGCGGCGCTCTGCGGGACGTAAGGTTTTGACTTCCCCCCGGCACCCGCGTTCGCTCGACCATAATGAGCGCAGCCAAACCACAAGTCCTGTGCTGGCAGATGTGCGACGCCGTCCACATCGACCCGGCCACGGGGAAGCACTACCTCCTCGGGTGCTTCTCCAACATCCGCGCGCGCCAGTTCCCCACCGTCCACCGCCGCATGGTCTGGTTCCTCACCCTCACCGACGCCCCCGTGGGCAAGCACACCCTGCGCGTCTCCATCGGCATGGACATGGAGAACATAAAAAAGATCATCGAGCGCCCCTTTGAATCGAAGAGCCCGCTGCACAAGATCAATCTCATCAACGACATGCACAACCTGCCCTTCCAGAACGAGGGCAACTATGTGATTCTCATCGAGGTCGACGGCGACCCCATCCTCACGACCAACCTCGGCGTGAGCGGCTGAGCCGTCCGGTTCCTCCCGAATTTGTTTATGGATTCAGAAAACACCTGCCAACTCATCGGCGTCGGAAATCCCGTCGTCGACCTTCTCACGCACGTCGAGGACACGTTCCTCGCGCAAATCGCCGCCGAAAAGGGCGGCATGGTCCTTGTCGACGGCGACGCCCTCGCCGCCCTGCGCGCCTCCCTCCCGGGCGAGGTCACGCAAGCGCCCGGCGGCTCCGCCGGCAACACCACCTTCACGGCGACCCGGCTCGGCCTGCGCTGCGCCTACCTCGGCAAGACAGGCAACGACCCACTCGGCACCTTCTACCGCGAGCGCTTTGCCGAATACGGGGGCGACACCTCCCGCTTCAAGGGCGGCGACCTGCCCAACGGCCAGTGCCTCTCGCTCATCACGCCGGACTCCGAGCGCACCATGCGCACCTTCCTCGGCGCGGCCATGACCCTCGCCCCGGATGACGTCTCCGTGGACGACTTCCGCGGCTGCCGCCACGCCCACGTCGAAGGCTATCTGCTCTTCAATCCCGACCTCCTCCTCAAGGTCCTGCGCTGCGCCAAAGAGACCGGCTGCACCGTGAGCCTCGACCTCGCCTCTTTCGAAGTCGTGCGCGCGGCAAAGGCCGATCTGCCGGAAATCCTCGAGACCTACGTCGATGTCGTCTTCGCCAACGAAGAAGAAGCCGCCACCCTCCTCGGCAATCACCTCGGCTACCCGGAACAGGCGCGCGCCCTCGCCCGCCTCTGCTCCGTCGCCGCCGTCAAGGTGGGCAAAGACGGAGCGCATCTCGCCCAAGGCGACACCTGCGTCCACGTCCCCGCCGAACCGGTCGCGCGCCTCGTCGACACCACCGGCGCGGGCGACCAATGGGCCGCCGGCTTCCTCTACGGTTGGCTCAACGGCGAGTCGCTGGAAGACTGCGGCAAAATTGCTTCCAAGCTCGGGGCCGCCGCCGTGCAAGTCCTCGGCGCCGAACTGCCCGAGGAGAGCATCGCACCCGTGCGCATGGCCCGGCGCTGAGGCGCGGGCTGATGAAGGGGAACTGGCAACGAGCCAGGCCGTACTGAAAAGATACCGGACACGGCATGGCAAACCATGCCTTCGCAAATCGGGAAATCTAATACGCGGATAGGGCAAGACACGACCATCCAACTCATGTATAGTTGCGATATTGTCTTGCACCACTGCATTTACGAGGTCGTAATCTTTTCAAGCTACGGCCTTACTTCTCCGCAATTCACGGGGGGATAGTCACCTCCCATCCCGTGATTCATATCATCCAGTCCAAAACCCACAACCCGGAACAGAAGTTATGAAACTCCCCTCCCTGCTACTGCCCGCACTGCTGCCCGCGCTGGCGCTGGCGCAAACCACCACGCTCACGTTTTCCGGCGATCCGACGGACATCGACGGCTATCCCGGAACCCCCGGCGGCGGCTGGACCTCCGCATGGAACAACACGGCCAACCTCGTCAATGGTTCGCCCGTCTACGAAGCCGGCATTCAGAGCACCGCCCCGTTCGTCAACGGCTCGGGATCCACCTACCTGAACTTCGCCACGACCGACGGTCTCACCGGCGGCGACATCAACAACCAAGGCGCGGTCAGCCGCTCCTACGGAGATATTGGAGGACTCGACCTCTCCGAGCCCCACCAGATCCAGTTCCTTTTCCGCAAGAACACGGATACCGGCCAAGCGCGTATTTACGACACCGCCGGCGGCGGCAATCTCGGCGGCAGCGCCAACTGGATTATCCTCGTCTCCGAGGAAGATCAGTTCCGCGTCTTCGACAGCGACTTCGGGACAGGTTTCTTCAACGGCCAACAGGACATGTCGGGCGATTTTGATAACGTCGTCACCGGCAATGAATACCTCATTACCATTTCCGTCCGGCCCGCCGCGGGCCGCTACGACACCGTTATCGAAGACCTCAGCGGCGGCGGCAGCGTCACCTACATGGACGCCCGCTTCCGCAGCCAAGGCCTCGCCGTTTCCGGCACGTTCACGATGAACAGCGGGGGCGACGAAGGGCCGGTGAACTTCGACATCGACAGTCTCTCGGTCATCCCCGAGCCCTCGCTCTACGCCGCGCTGCTCGGCCTCGGCGCACTTTTCCTCGCCGTCCGCCGCCGACGCTGAAGGAGCGGCATTTCCCCGTCGACCGGACAAAACCCCCGGCAAAACCCACGCGCCGCGCCGGCCGCCCTACAATGAACTTCCCCGCGAAACCGGCGGGCTGCGCTCGTCGCTTCAACTCAAGCCAGGCACGGTGCACGCTTCCTTCGGGGTGACCGCCCGGACCGGAGATCATATTTCTTCTCAAGCCGCCCGTAGCGTGTATCGCGCTTTCCGGCGGGACGGAACTTACCCGCCCAGCGGCGGGAAAAGGTGCCTCCGTCTCCCCGTCCCGACATCTCAATCAAACAGTTTCGCGAGCACGCCGGTGCGGGCGGGGCGGCCCTGCACGTCGAGCGAGGCACCGGTGACGAGCGCCTTCAGCACGGGCCGGTTGTCCGGCTCGCGGAAGATCCCTTGGTGGAAGCGCGCGCGGATCGGCGACATCCGTTCGACCGAGACCCCGACCCAGAACGTGTCGCCGGCCCGCAGCGGCCACAGATAGTCGATCTCGATCCGCGTGACGACGAGATGCACGCCCTCCCGCACCAGCGCCGCGAAATCCACCCCGCGCCCGCGCATGAAGACGTGGCGAGTGTGTTCAAGGTAGTTCTGGTAAACGGCGTTGTTAACGATGCCCTCCATGTCGCACTCGTAGTCGCGCACCTCGAACGGCAGACGAAAGGAAAAGGCCTCTGGATCGATCTTAGGTTTCACGGCGCCACTTTCGCAATCCCGCACTGCCCGGACAATCCAAATTGGGGCCGGTGCACGCCACGTCGACCGCGAAGTGAGGATCGACGGGCAGTTCATCACCTCGCGCCTGCCCAAGGACCTTCCCGCCTTCAACAAAGCCATTGTCAACGCCTTGGCGGGTAGCGGCTACTGAGGGAAGCCACGGGCTTCGCCCGGCAAAACAAACTCCAAGCGAATTGATTCAGAGCGTCCCGGTCAATCCGGGGCGCTCTTTTCATGTCGCGGTCCCGCCCTTCCCCGCCCTTGACGCAACCTTGGTTGTGCCCAACCTCTTATCCCCGCAGTGCCCAACGCAAAAGACATCACCGGCGACCTCTACCGCCTCCACAACCGCAAGCCGAAAAAGGCCTCGCCGCCGCCGCTGCGCGGGCGGGCGTTGAGCCGCCGCCGGGCGCGCAAACAGCACGAAGAAGCCGCCGCCCCGACCCGCCGCATGCGCTTCGAGCCCTTCACCTACTTCGCATGGACGGCGACCGTCGCCTTCATCCTCGGGCAGGGGCTGCTCATTTACTGGCTTGCGCAGTGAACGACTGGTAGCGGCCGCCGGTGACCTCCTGAAAATACGTCCCGGTCTCGTGCGGCCATGGCGCGTCGGGGCGCAGCGTCCAGCGCGGGTGCTCCGCCACCTGCTCCAGCGCCCACGCAAAATTCTCCGCGTGGTCGGTGCGGAAGTGCAGGCACGCCCCCGGCGCAGCCAGATCCGCGAGCCGGGCCAGAAACGCCGCCTGGAGCATGCGGTGCTTGCGGTGCCGCTTCTTCGGCCATGGATCGGGAAAGAGCATGAAGGCGCGCCCGACCCGCGGCCCGCCCTCCAGCGCGTCGAGAAACTCCATCGCCTCAGCCTTCACAAAGCGCGTGCGGTCCAGCCCCCGCTTGCGCGCCTTCGCCTCCGCAAGACGGATGCGCCGCGTGCGCAGGTCGAGCCCAACGCACCATTCTTCGGGACGTTCCGCCGCGTAGCCCGCGAGAAAATGCCCGTGCCCGCAACCGAACTCGAGCGTCACCGCGTCCGCCCCGCCCAGCTCCGCCGCGATCCATGACCGCAGGCGCACCACCCGCGCGCTCCGCTCCTCCAGATAGGCCGCATAATCGTCTCCCATGGGTCAAGCAAAGGCACGGCTTTCCCGCACCGAGGCAAGCCGCAAGAAAATCACACATCCGCCCGCAGACCGCTCGCGCAGGGAGAGATCATGACCAGCCAAGGGTTAGAACTTTCGGAATTTCAGGTAAGCGTCCACCGGGTCGACTCCCTGAAGAATCGCCGTGCGCACTTTGTTCTCCGTGCTGAGCACCTCTTCGACCTTGGCGGTGACTTCTTCGATGGCCTCGGCGGGAATCACCAAAGCACCATCGCGGTCGGCCATCAGGTAGTCGCCCGTGCGGATGGTCACACCGCCGATGACGATGGGTTCGCCGAAGCGGTCCGGCAGCCAGCGCCCGACGACGTCGCGTGGCGTTTGGTAGCGGGACCACACCCGCAGGCCGGTTTCGAGGATGCGCACGGTGTCCCGGCACCCTCCGTCGCAGAGGTAGCCGCGCACACCTTTGAAGACGAAAGTTTCGGCACTGAGTTCGCCCATGTGGGCGAGGGTGTCATCATTGGGCTGGCAGACCACAACACTGCCCGAGGGAGCGCGCGAGAGCATGCGCGTCCACTGGAGCAGGGTCGTGTGCCCGTCCACCGTATGGTCGGCATGGCCGCTGAAGGTGAAAATACGCCCGGCGAGTGCGCGGGCCGGATCAAGGGGACGGATGGTGCGGGGGAGAATCTGGTCGGGCAGACCCATGCCGCGAAGCACGTCGTAAACCGCTCCGCTATAGCAGGCCTCCAAACGCTCGGCATAGCCGTCGGCGTAGTTCACCTTTGAATCGGCCTTGGCGGGGTCCGGGGCAGGGTTGCTATCAGCGTCCATGGCGGGGGGGTCAGGATTGTTTGAGGTGGGAGGTGGGTTGGGTGCAGGCCCGGTCGAGGTGGACATAGCCGCCATCGACAAAAAGCAATTGCCCGGTGGTGTGCGACGAGCGAGGCGAAGCCGCGAAGACGACTGTATCGGCAATTTCCTCAACCGTCGTGGTGCGCCGTTCGAAGGGAATGGTTTGTTCCAATTGGGCCCGCGCAGCCTCCGGATCGGGGGCCTGCGCCAACCAGCGTTCGTAGAGCGGCGTGATCACCTCGGCTGGAATGACACAGTTGACGCGCACGCCGTGGCGGCCAAGGTCGAGGGCCCACTCACGGGTCAACGCGTTCATGGCCCCCTTGCTGGCGGCGTATCCGCTGGTCCCCCCCTGTCCTGTTGCGGCGCATTTTGAACCGATATTGATAACACATCCGCGCGCGGCAATAAGATGGTCGAGGGCGTGGTGCACGAGGGAAAAGCATTGCACAATGTTGTTTTCAAGCGAAGCGCGGAACGCTTCGATGGGGTGGCGCAGGCTGACGGCATCGTTCCCCCCGGCATTGTTGACGACGATGTCGATGCGCCCGTGTCGCTTGACAACGGTCGCCACGGCCTTCTTTACGGCCGCCTCATCGGTCATCTCGACGGGATGCGACTCGGCCCGCTGCCCCTTGGCAGCGAGCTGGCCCACGACTTTGGCGGCGTCGTCGGGATTGCGCCCGAAGATGGCGACGACCGCTCCTTCGGCGGCAAAGGCACGGGTGATCCCCTCGCCAATGCCCCGCGCCCCGCCGGTGACAATGACGACTTTGTCTTTGAGTTGTAGATCCATGAAGAGGTGATGTGCGGAGTTGGGTGAAGGTTACTGATACGTCGGGTGGCAGGCGGGCCCCACCGGCTCGAAGCTCTTGTATCCAAGAACAAACTCCTGGTGGCCGAGAGACTCCGAAGCCGTCAACTCTCCACCCGCAACAGCGAGAATACGCTCGCAGATTTCGTCGCCGACCTCATCAAGGGTGGCCCGGCCCTCAAGGATGCGCCCGGCATCGATATCCATGTCCCCGGTGAGCCGTCGATAGGTCTCGGGATTCGCACAGACTTTGAGAACCGGAGCGATCGCGGAGCCCACGACTGAACCACGTCCGGTGGAAAAGAGGGTGATGTGCGCACCGCACGCCATCAGTTCGGCGATTTCGGCATTGTCGTTGATGTTCGGAAAGCCGAAGCGCACCTCGCCGTCCGGAACCACATCAAGCAGATACAGACCACCCGCGCGGGGAACGTCGCCCGGCTTGATGAGTCCGGAGATGGGCGAGGAGCCGCTCTTTGAGTAAGCGCCCATGCTTTTCTCCTCCTGCGTCGTGAGCCCGCCGTCGGCATTGCCGGGAGCGAAACTGCCGTGGCCGAGGGTGGCGTAATACCGGGCTGCTTTGGCCACCGAGGCCTTCAGCTCACGGGCAAGCTCCGGCGTCGCCGCCCGCGCCGCCATAATGTGCTCGCAGCCGATGAGTTCGCCGGTTTCCTCGAATATACAGGTCGCTCCGGATTGCACCATGCGGTCAAAAGCCCGCCCGATGCCGGGATTGGCCGTGATGCCGCTGGTACCGTCACTGCCGCCGCAAACCGTGCCCAGCACGAGTTCCTCCATTGGCATGGGAACACGCGGTGTCTCCGCAAGGGAAGCAAGCGCGCGCTCCACCCATTCGCGCCCGTCCGCAATGGTGGCGCGGGTGCCGCGGTTGTCCTGGATGACGAGTAGCTCCGCCGGGCGACCGCTCTCCCGTATCGTGCTCAGGAGCCCCTTTCGGTCGAAGCCCTCGCAGCCCAGCGAGACAAGCAAAACCGTACCCACATTCGAATGCGTGCAAAGCGCCTGCATCATGCGAAAGGAATATTCATTGGGGTAACAGCCACTGAACCCGATGAGGTGGACACCACGGTCGCGGTAGGGCAATTGGATCTCGCGGGCAACGTGGTGGGCACACTCCACGAGGTAGGCGATGACGACATTGTTGCGAATGCCCTTGCGACCGTCATTGCGGAGATACCCATGGATGGGAGGGGTCATGATTTGGCGGAATGAAACTGGTGCTCCGCATCCAACGTGTACGTCGGTAGATAATCGCTTTGCATATTGTGGAGGTGGACATGCTCACCGGCGGATATGGCACGGGTGGCGGAGCCTATGGGAGCGCCGTATTTGATGATCTTTTCGCCGTCGGGGATGTTGTGGGCGGCGAGCTTGTGCCCGAGCCCCAACGGTTCCGGCAGCGCAAGCTCCCGTCCGGAAAGCCGCACCCGGTCTCCTGCCGCCGCACTGGCGGCAAGCACCACGACATTGTCCCCGGAAGCGAGCAGAACTGTGTTGACCGGTTTCATGAATACACGGGGTGAGCGCCCTTCGCGGGGATCGCGCGGAACGTGTTTGAAGCCCGCAATCCTGCCCGGTCGCCGCTTCCATGCTCAACCGAACCCTCACTCAACAGTTGAGCGAAGGACGTATCGAAGACATCCGGAACTTGGTTACCGCCCATACTGTCCAGTCCCAAAATACCGGCGGTGCGACGGCGACCGTCGCACGGATGGGTCAGCGCGCGCGATGCGGGCGGAGAGACCGGATGCGCAGGGCGCCGTTCTTTTTCGCTGGACGCCAAAGGCCCCCGCACCTACAAACAAAATTTCTCTACCCTGCGGACGCGGTTTTTCCGGCCCGCCGGTTTCTTTATCCCCCACCCCCCGAAAATTCATTCCCCGTGAGATCCTTCATAGCTTCCTTTCTGTTGTTTGCGTTTTCCGTGGCCTCGCTTGCAGGCCAGACCTTTCCCCGACTGCTCATTTCAGCGGACCGGTTGGACGAAATCCGGCAGGCCTCGGCGGAGCCGGGGAGCAGCCACGCGGAAATGCTCGCCCTGCTTCAGGCAGAGGTGGATGCGAACTACCTCGATGTGATCGACGGGGGTGAACGGGGGCTTCCCTCGCGCAATTACGCGCGGGGCCACCTCGCGGCGCGCGCGGCCATGGTCTACGCGGTCACGGAGATTCCGACCTACGCCGATATCGCCTACGAGGCGTTGGCGGTGATGTATACAGACCCGTTGAGCGGCAACGTTTTGCCGGATGGTGCCGGGGGCAAGGGTCTGGAGCGGGCGGATGTGGGCCGGAGCTTCGCCCTCGCCTATGACCTGGCCTACAATAGCTGGACGGAGGAGCAGCGCGCCTTCGTGCGGGGGAAAATCCAGTCCTCCCTGGACTACTGGCAAGGGGCCGGATCGCGCTTCGACAACGACGCAAGCCCCTATGCCTCCAACTGGAACGCCGTCGTCTACGGTTCGCAGATTCAACAGATGATCGCTATCGGCGAGCAGGACGCACGGGCAAGCCACCTTTCCACAATCGTCAGCCGCCTGAACACGCACATGAGCCACTACGGCAACGCGGGCTGGTCCCAGGAAGGCAATTACTACGTGACCTACGCGCAGCTCTACCTCGTGCCCGCCATCCACGCTCTTCGCCGGATCGGCGACACGCGCCTGGACGCCCGCACGGCGGAGAAAAACATGCACTTGTTGCCGATGTACGGGGGCATGTTTGATGCGCGGCAGCAGTCCACGGAGTGGGGCGTGGGCGGGGCCACTTTTGGCCGCGAGGGCTGGACCGCCGCGCTCATGGCGATCGTGCCGGAAGAAAAGCTGGGGGCTTACCGATGGTTTTACGACCGCCACCGCGGGCTCCTCAACCCCGCCCCGCCGGCGTCCCGGTTCGAACCAAACTCCGCCGGCACCGTGCTCGCCATGATGTTCTACCCGCAAGACGTTCCGCCCGTTGATCCGGCCACCGTGCTCCCCCATGGATTGCACGATAACCGCGGCGGCTATTGGTTCCGCAGCAGTTGGAACGACGCCGACGACCTCATCGTCTCCCTCGCCACCGACACCGCCTCGCACGGCGCCGCATGGAATGAGGCCGACGCTCTCCAGGTCAACATCATGGGCTTCGGGAGCAAGTTTGCGGGCGGACCCGGCACTTCGCGCGATGCGCGCTTCTTTTCGCAGGTCACGGTCGACGGCCAGGCCCGCGCCGCACAGTCCAACACCGGCCAGGCGATATTCTTTGAAGTGGACGAAGAGGGCGGCTACGCTATCGCCGGAGGGGGCAACAAGTTCAGTGCCCTCGGCCTCAGCGAGAGCCGCCGCCACCTCATGGTCTCGTATCCGGACGACGACAACATCGCCATCGTCGCCACCTTGGACGAACTCTCCTCCGTGCAACTGCGCACCTACGCCTGGCAGCTGAACGAGCAGGCCCTGCCGCTCTTCACGGGCGAGGAAAATGGCGTGCCCACCTTCACCCTGCGCGGTGAGGACGACGGCTACCTCAAGGGCTGGGTGCTCAACCCGGCGGGCGGCACGCTCTCCGAGGGCAATCCCCTCGCCTACACCTTTGAGGCCAACGACGCCGACATCTGGGTCGTCATGGCCATGGGCAAAGGGGCCGCCCCGGAGGCGCGCATCACCGGCGAAGGGCTCGAAGCCGAACTGATCCTCGGCGGGCGGCGCATCCTCTGGAACGAAGCCGCCGGGCGTATGCAGATCGAATCGGCGGAAGATCCCGTGGCCGGTTTCACGATGAATCCGCGCGGAGGCACTGTGCCCCTCGCCGTCGACTTCACCCCGACGCCCGGCGGGACTGCCTACCACTGGGATTTCGGCGATGGCCACACCTCCACCGCAACCAACCCCACGCACACGTTTGCCACCGGCGGCGTCTGGCCCGTCACCCTCACGGTCGAGCACAGCGGGGGTGCCACAACCCGCGCGACCCACTACCTCGACGCCCGCAACACCGCGCCCCTTGCATCTTTCACGGCCACCCCCGACAAGGGCGACGAGCCCCTCACGGTCACCTTCGACGCCTCCGCCAGCACCGACGCCGACGGCCACGCGCTTGAGTTCAGCTGGGACTTCGGGGACGGTTCGCCGCCCGCCACGGGTATCACCGCGTCCCACACCTACACGGTGCAGGGCACCTATTTCGCCGCCCTCACCGTAACCGACGGTCACGGTGGCACAGGCGGCGCGGTCCAGCGCATTGAGGTGGGCAACCAGGCCCCCACGCCCGCCTTCACGCACAGCTCCACCGCCGGTCTACCCCCGGTGACGGTCAATTTCGATGCCTCCGGAAGCAGCGATCCGGAGGGCGATCCGCTCACCTACTCCTGGGACTTCGGCGATGGCCAGACCGGCACCGGCGTCCAGCCCTCCCACACCTTCACCGCCTTCGGCAATTTCGAGGTCGTTCTCACGGTGGACGACGGGCAGGGCAACATCCGCTCGACCGCGCGCACGATCCGTATCCAAAATCTTCCCCCAGTGCCCGCCTTTACGTTCTCCCCGGAGAGCGGCAACGCCCCCCTGGCCATTAGCTTCAATGCCTCCGCAAGCAGTGATCCCGAGGGTCAGCCACTGTCCTTTGCATGGGAATTCGGCGACGGGGCCACCGCCACCGGCCCGACCCCCACCCACACCTACACCGAAGCCATCAATACGCAGGTGCGCCTCACCGTAAGCGATCCGCAGGGCGGGTCCGCCGTCCTCGTGAAGCCCCTCAGCGTGCTTGACGCTCAGGGCCGGCGCGCGCCCGAGCTGCCCCTCTCCCCCGAGCCCGATCCGGCCCTCCTCCCGGGCGTTGTCTTCCAGGTCTACAACGCCGCCGACTGGGGCCGCACGATGGGCAACATCAACACCCTCAGCCCACTCAACCAGGGCGTCATCCCCAATGTCGACATCCGCGGCGGACCCAGCGATCGCTTCGCTTACCGTTTCACCGGCTACCTCAAGGTGCCCGAAAGCGGCGCCCACACCTTCCAAGCGCGGGTACGCGACAACGTCATTTTCCGCCTCGGCGGCCTCACTGTGATCGACACCGGGCGCGGAAAAAAGCACGGTGCCCCCGTGACCCAACAAGCCACCGTCGGCCTCGCCGCCGGATACCACGCTTTTGAGATCGCCTTCCACACGAGCGATTCGCTCTCCGCGCAGTGGTTTCCGCTCCTCGAGATGGCCTGGGGCGGCCCGGAGTTCGACCTGCGCGCTTTCATGCCGGAGGATCTCTTCTGGGCACCCGGCCTTCCTGAAATCGACTTTCTCGTCAGCCCCGACCGCGCGCAGATGATTGTGCCGGAGACGGTCAACTTTGTTCCCGATGATCCGCCGGGCACGCAGACCTTCCACCAACCGGCCCCCGGCCAACCGGTCCTCCTCAACTTCGAGGCCGGCCCGTCCTCCGTCCCGGGCGGTGCCATCACCAACTACCTTTGGGACTTTGGCGGCGGAGCTGTCGGGGCCGGGCGCACGGCATCGCACAGTTTCGGAGCCGGCACCCATGTCGTCACGCTGACGGTGCAGACGGATTCGGGGGCCATGTTCACGGTGGGGCGCACCCTCCGTGTGGTCGCCCCGCCCGCGCGCCTCGACTACAGCCGCACCCACGCCAAGCGCGTCGCGGCGAATGGCCAATACCTCCCCACAACCGGCCCGGATATGCTCTTCCGGGGCGACCCCAACAACGGGCGCTGGCTCGTCGACGCCGAGGAGGGCTTCGTCGAGCTGCACTTCGAACACGCCGGCAAACGCCATGCCTACGTGATCAATGAATACGCCCTCACCAATCCCCCCGCCTGGAACGACCGCGACCCAAAGGATGTTGTCTTCAGCGGCACCCTCGACGGGGTCACGTGGGAAGTGATCGACGTCCGCAACGACATCGACTGGGGCGGCCTCACCCGCTACACAAAATCCTTCCCGGTGGAAAATTCAACGGCCTACTCCGGCTATCGCTGGGACATCGTGCCGCATGCCCAGTCTCCCCAGGGCTGGTTTGTGGAACTCCATGAAATCGGGATTTTCGGTGATGCCGCCGCCCAGCCCGAGATCCGCGCGCCCATTGCCGCCTTCGACGCCCCGGCCGACGCCGAGCGCCGCCAGCCCGTGACCTTCGACGCCCGCGCCGCGATCAGCCCCGACGGCTACCCGCTGGTCTATTTCTGGGACTTCGGCGACGGCCAGACCCTCCACACGGCCAACCCTGTGGTCACCCACCGCTACTTCGCCGAAGGCAACTTCGAGGCCCGCCTCCATGTGCGCGACACCCTCGGCAACCTTACCGCCGCGCCCGCCCACACCATTGCCGTCGGCCCCCTCACGAACAACGATCCCGTGGCCACCTTTGAGATCACGGACTTGGGCGGCCTCTTCCACTTCGATGCCTCCGCCTCCTTTGATCCCGACGGCGATCCCATCGAGTTCCGCTGGGACTTCGGCAACGGCATCGCCTCCGTCGGAGCCCTCACCAGCCACAATTTCACCCCCGGCCTCTATGCCGTCACCCTCACCGTGACGGACGACCGCGGGGGCCGCGCCACCGTTTCCAAAATGGTCGACGCCCGCCCGCCGGTCGAGATTCCCTCGATCAACCTCAACTTCACGACCAACGTCCTCCCCGTCCATCTCCAGCCCTACGAATACGCCGGTGCCCGGCCCGCCCGGAATTGGAACAACCTCACGGGCAACACCGCAGCGGGCAACCTGACCGATAACCTCGGCCAAACCGTGCCCGTCTCCGTGCAAGCCTCCGGCACCCGCCAGTTCCGCAACGCCACCCAACCCGTCGACAACGGGCTCGCCCGCATGCTCGGCACCCAGTGGTTTGCCAACGGCACCAACGCCACCTACACCATCGCCGACGTCCCCTACACCCTCTACGACGTCTACATCTACTTCGGCGGGGCCCGCGGCAGCCCTCCGCGCACCCAGCGCATCACCGTTGGCGGCGTCTCCAAATTCATCCGCGACGACACCGGCGGCTGGAACGGCATCCTGGAAGAATCCACTGCCACGGGCGCGGCCCAGGCCGTCGATGGCCCCGCCTATGTCGTCTTCCGCGATGTCTCCGCCGCCAATCTCGTCATCACCTTCGATCAGATGAGCGACCCCGGCGCGTCCGGCATCCAGATCGTCTCCGCCGAGGGGGCCAACCTCCGCCCGACGGCCGCCTTTGCCCTCACGCCCACCTCCGGCCAGGCCCCCGTCACGGTGACCTTCGATGCCTCCGCCTCGACGGATCCCGACGGCTTCATCGAGACCTACGAATGGGACTTCCTCGGCGACGGCTCATGGGTCGAGGGCGACGTCACCGCCCAGTTCACCTACCTCTTCCCCGGCACCTACGAACCCGCCCTCCGCGTGACCGACAATCGCGGAGACAGCGACGTGACGACCCGCGAAGTCGTCGTCACCGGCGAACCCCCGCCGAACCAGCCGCCCGTGGCCGTCGTCGAAACCAGCCGCCTCATTGGCCAGGCCCCGCACGCCGTCCAGCTCGATGCCTCCGGCTCCTCCGACCCCGACGGCGAGATCGTCGCCTTCGAATGGGACTTCACGAACAACGGCACATTTGACGCCACCGGACCGCTCGCCACCGCCAGCTTCTCCGATCCCGGCGAATACACCATCCGCCTGCGCCTCACCGATGACGACGGCGACCACACCGAGGCCCTCATCCACGTGACCGTCACGGCGGAAGATCCCGACAGCCGCCTCGTCGTCGACTGGGGGCGCACCGCCCATCCCGGCCTCATCCGCGGTGGAGCCGATCCCGTCGCGAGCGCCGTCGACCTTTCCGGCAACGGCGTGGCCGACGACCTTCTCCTTGAATTCCCCTTCAGCCTCACCACGCCCCTCACCACCACGGCAGGCGATTACAGCGATGTGCCCGTTTACGGCGGCCTCCGCGTCGGGGCCCTCGCACAGGATGAAGTCGTCCTCGTCGAACGCGCCTTCGGCGGCAGCTTCCGCCTCCTCCCAGAAGCGGGCGGTCCCGCCGCCGGTTCCAACACCCGCGTCTCCTGGGGTCCCTCATCCGAAATCCTCGACAACCGCTTCGTGAGTATCGGCAGCACCGCTACGAGCACCCCCGCCGGTTCCATTGGCGGCACCGAAGGCACCTTCCGCTACCGCTCCCACACCAGCGCCGTCGTCACCAACACGAACTATGACGACCCGCCCGAGAGCCCCCACTTCGGGTATGCCCTTGCCGAGTGGCAAGCGGGCAGCGCTCCCAACATGCACCTTCGCGTTGAAGGGCGCGGAACCGATGGCGACCACATCCTTCTCAACAACACCGCCAGCGGTTCCAACCACGGGGCCAGTCTCGTCTGGTGGGAACTGGAGGAACCTCACAACGCGGCGGCCGTCCCCCTCGAAGTCGAAGCCCTCGTCGGCGGAGCCCAATCCTGGGCCATCGCCGTGCGCGACGGCGACCAATGGTACCTCGGCCAGCCCGGCCAAATCGACATCGCCTCCCTCGATGCGATCCAGTGGGCACCCTACAACCCTGTCCACGGCGACCCCGTGCGGCTCTTCGCCAACGTCATCGGCACCGATACCGTCGCCCCCCTCGCCCAGCTCGATTTCGAGAGCCGCGTCTTCGGCAACATCACCGCCATCGGCCTCTACGGCGAACGCGTCGCCACCAATCAGGGCCGCAGCGTGCGCATCTTCGGCTTCAACGTCCGGCCCGGCCTCCCCGAGCCCCTCTTCCAATTCCACCTCGCCGCCCTCTGGACAAAGGACAACTTCCTCAACGGCGGCGACGACGCCACCGCCGTCTTCAGCGACGACAGCTTCCTCCGCCTCGTCGGCCTCGAAGTGCCCGGCGCGCCCGCCGATGTGCGCTGGCTTGTGCGAGAGGGTGCGGGTTCGTTCTGGGTCTCCGAAGCCGTCTCCACGACCGCCTCCGGCTCACCCGAGCTGACCTTCGCCAGCCACCGCGCCGACGGCCGCTTCGCCCAATGGAATCCCCTCACCGGCCTGCGCTTTGAGGCCGCGGAAGCCGCCTGGGAAGAGAAGAAATTCGCCGACATCACCGCCGTCGGTATCCTCCTTGGCCGCGACATGGGTGCGCCCGCGCCCGAAGCCCTTGTCTTCGACCGCTTCGAAGCCGCCCTGCGCCTCCTCCCCGCCGCACCCGGTGGTGGTGGATTCGCCGATTGGGTCGCCAACAACAACATCTCCGGCGGACCGGCCGACCTCACTTTGGGCGTCCCCAACCTCCAGCGCTACGCCCTCGGGGGCGACGCCACCACACCCGCCGGTGCCCTCGCCCCCCGGCCCGGCCACCACCTGACCGCCGACGGTCTCCGCGCCACCCTCACCTTCGACCGCATCGCCGACCCGGCTCTCATCTATGCCGTCTGGGCCAGCGCCGATCTTGTCGACTGGGGCGGGGAGCCCATCTGGACCTCCACCGGCGCAGCCAACACCGAAGGCGAAGTCACCATCGAAGACACCGCCGACCTCGCCCCCGGCGAGCCCCGCTTCCTCCGCCTGTCCATCGACCTCCCCTGAGCCCTTCCTCCCCAACGGACCCGCCAAGCGCGGGTCCGTTTTTTTTTGTTCGGCATTTGCGAAGGTGCGGAGGGTCAATGCGGAAAGGGCATGACAAAAGGTGGAACACCCGGTGCGTAAACCATTTCCCGCTCCCACTTCACCAATGTATCTCTATGCCACTGGAGTTCTTCGGAATAATCGGGGTTGTCGGCCAGATTGACGGTTTCACCGGCATCCGCTTCCATATCGAAGAGCATCTCGACGGGATCATTGGAGAACACGATATATTTCATTTTCATGGACCGAACCATCCGACCCCGGTTGGCTTGACAGGCCGCGACCACGAACTCTGGTGAGGGTGCCGACGGGTTGGCGGCGAAAGGAATGATCGACCGGCCAAGGCGCATATCTTCCGGAGGTGAGATGCCGGCCAGTCCGCACACGGTGGGCATGAAATCGAGCGCGGAAATCAGTTGGTGCGCGGTGGCCCCCTGTGGCAGGTGGCCCGGACGCCATATCACGAAAGGCAACCGGGCAGCTTCATCGTACAGCACTGATTTTCCCTGAAAGCCGTGCCGCCCGAGTCCCTCTCCGTGATCGGAGGTGAAGATGACTACGGTATTCCGGGCGTGTGGACTTTGCAAAAGCGATTCGAACAAGCGACCAATCTCCGCATCGACCATCTCCACCTGACGGTTGTAGCTCCATTCGTAATATCTCCAATGCTCTTCACTCCAGTTGTTTTTCCAACCGGCATTGTTTTCCCGCCTCTCGCGCATCAGCTCCGGTTCCGCATGGCTGACCCGGAGCGTGGGCGAAAGCGGTGGAAGTTCGGGCGCGATTTCCGGGTACCGAAGCCTTTCCGCATTGTACTGATTCAAATCGATCCATCCGCAGATATCGTGGGGCTGCTGGTAGGAGGCCACGAGAAAGAAGGGCTCGTCACCGGTGCGGCTGTGCAAAAAGGCATCGCAGGCCCGTGTAATGATGGAATCCGTGAAATTCCCTTCACAATTGGCACCCGTTCCAATGACTTCGAAGCCGGGAATTGAAAATGTTTCACTCTGGAAAAGGTGCCACTTGCCACAGTAGACACTCCGGTAGCCAGCGTTTTGCGAGAGCCACGTCCCAACGGTGGGAAGCGTCTCCAGGGGCCAGAGCTCATTTTTATAGACTCCCGTCTCGCAGGGCATGCGCCCGAAAAAGATGGAGGACCGGCAGGGCGCGCATACAGGATCGGTGGCGTAGCAGTTGGTAAACCGGACACCCTCCCGCGTGATCCAGTCCATTGATGGCGTGTGCAGGTGCGGGTTTCCGAATGCGGAAACGGCATTAAAATGCTGCTGGTCGGTGAAGACAAACAGGATATTGGGCCGGTTATCCGGAGATTCGCTTCTTAAATTTTCGGTATCCATGCGCCACGTCCCGAATAGATGAATTGGTTGTGTTCCCGGTCGGCAATGGCTTCTTCAGCCTTGTCATCCAGAAAATAAATGCGGGTTCCGCTTATAGCCGCGACAAGGCGGTTGGAGCTGTCGAGCCAGTATTCATAAGGTAAAATTCCCCGGCCCAGTTGTGTGCTGCACCGGAGGTTCCCGGTAGCGGTATCAAACGCTTCATCGAGATCGGGACGGCGGCGAACCCGGTGGCCCTCCCGAATAAGATTGAACCCTTCAAACAACGTGAACGGCTCGTGGGAGTCGGAAATGGACCGCTGAAGGGCGTCGAAGAGACACCAGTTGGCGGCAAGGCGTCCGCTGATATCAAAGGTGTATTCAATGCCATTGACGCTACGCGTCAGTTGCCGGTTTGAAAACTTCCCGGTCTCTCTGCTGGAGAGGTTGTCGCGTTCTGAATTGGCGATTGTAAAAGTGCTTTCCAGTTTCCACTCCAGCGGGGTCGACAGGGCATCGTTTGCGCACAGAACCTCAACGGTCACATCATTGTGCCCCCCATACCCGTTCGATTCCTCAAGGAGAATCCGGTGAAGAATCCGGAAACTGAGACAGTTTTCCTGCATGGGCAATCGTTCGATGCGGAGCATTCCGGTTTCACGGGCGAGGTGATTTTCGGGCTCCAACGAGGTGATGCTCCAGATCCGATACCTGTTTACATAGGGCGCAGCCGGATCGAAACCCGGTGCCGCGGGAAACGACGGTATGACACCGATGTGCTTGAGAAGTGAGGGCGTGAGGGGTCCGGTGGGCATGTGGTTTATTTCTCCCGTCCAGAAATACCTGGAATCAATCTCTCTTCGCGGCAAAACCAAAATCCCGTAGCACGGCTTCAAAAAGCACTTGTGTAACGGAAGCAATACGCTACCTTTTTGTTACCATGCCAGCACTTGTCATCAAGTCCTTTCCCGAAGACCTCCACGCCGACAAGCACCTCCTCGCTGCCGCCCCGCTCTTCGGTCTACGCGGGGTGAATGTGATCCCGTAGGCCGCTCCGCAAACCTCGCCTTGACACCCGGGGCTCCATCCGGCCTCCTTCAAACAGGCTTGCCCCG
The DNA here is from genome assembly GCA_020831525.1 of Opitutales bacterium. Classification (GTDB taxonomy): domain Bacteria; phylum Verrucomicrobiota; class Verrucomicrobiia; order Opitutales; family Oceanipulchritudinaceae; genus SLLG01. Next base: position 29,560 of record JAFIGH010000021.1, on the reverse strand, counting down.
ATCACAAACTCCGAAAATCCCCCATGCAGAAAGCCACTTCCTGCCCCTTCACCCATTGCGATCACCCCGATTCCAACCGCACGGGAAGGAGATTACTCCTATGAAAGTTGTCATCGCCGGCGACCATGCCGGTTTCCCTTTGAAAGAGAAGATAAAGGCATACCTTGTCGAACGGGGACACCAGGTCACCGACGTCGGGACTTTCAGCGAGGATCCTGTCGACTTTCCGGACCTGGCGCGGGCGTTGTGCACCGAAATCCTGAACGACCGTGCGGACCGCGGGATAATGTGCTGCGGAACCGGTGTGGGTGCTTCGATCGCCGTCAACAAGATACCCTCCATGCGGGCCGCGCTCTGCCACGATACCCATTGCGCACACCAATGTGTCGAGCACGACAACGCCAATGTTCTGTGTATCGGACACTGGATTGTGGGCGTGAAGCTCGCCGAAGAAATTGTCCATGCATTTCTGGCGGCAACGTTTTCCGAGAATGAGGATTGCCGCCGCAGAGTGGAGAAGTTGCACGCACTGGAACAGTGGGCGCACGAACAGTTTTCTCTTCGCAACAGATAAAGCATCCGGGAGGATTACAGACAATGGTCCTGTACGAAAAATTTTACGCCACCATCGCCGCAACACGCATCGCTTCGGCAATGGGCGCGGTCGTGGAATGCTGGTCGATCGACCAGATTGAGGAGAAATACGGGGTGCTCGAAAGATTGGATTCCTATGAGCACTACAATACGGGGTGGAAACGCGTTCCGGGCACGACCGAAGACGGCATCGAGCGTCAGAAACTGATGTGCGGGGCCATCATGGACAAACAGGACCGCATCACCGCCGCAGATTTGATCGCCTGGTGGCGAAAGGTGCTCGACCCCGAAAAGATGCCTTTCATGACGGAAGGGTTTGATGTCCAGCTCTTCCAGATTGCGCAGAGCGGTCTGGTCCCGGCGAATGAGCTGGGAAGATTTTGTCCCCATTTCCATATCAACACGACAGGCCGGTCATTTCACGCGATACCCCTTATCAACGCGGGCGATCTTGCCGGAATGATGGAGGATTTATACGAGATTGGCGGTGTCTACCAGCATCCCAACAGCCTCGCTTTTCCGTGGGGAAAAGTCTACAACGCGGCCATGGTTGAAGCCTTAACCCCCGGTGCGACGCCGGATTCCGTCCTCGAAGCGGGAATGAAGTTTGCCGATGCCGGAATGCGGGAGCAAATCGGGCAGGTCCTCGCCATTGCCGGTAAATATGATGACCCGCTGGATATGCGCCGTGAGGTCAACCGGCTCTATGATAACCGCAGCGGTTCATACCCCTTGTCGTGGATCGATGAGAACGTGACGAAATCTCTGGCGATCTTCCATAAATGCCACGGGGACGTGCGGTCCGCAATCATCACGGGGGTCAATTTTGGACGCGACACCGATTGCACGGCGGCCAGTGCAGCGGGCCTGGCGGCGGCCTTCGCGGGACCGGAAACCATCCCTTCCCGATGGATCGAAGAGGTGGATGCCGCCACCCGCGAAAACCCCTACACCAACTCAAGATTGACCATCAAGGAAACGGCGGAGGGAATGATCGAGGCCTACCGGGGCAAGGTGGACAAACTGGTGGCCCGTGTCGCCGTCATGGAAAACTTGATACGTCCGGAACCGAAGGGCCTGTCGTAAACAGAAGGTCCGGATCAGGCATTCCCTTCATCATCGACAGACGGCAAAAATGAACAGCGCACCCACGGGGCCGAACATCCTTTTCATCACCGCCGATCAACACCGCGGCGACACTCTGGGCTGCAGCGGGCATCCCTGCATCCAGACACCCCACATGGACCAGCTGGCCTACGAGGGGGTCAACTTTACCAGTGCCTATGTCGACTGTCCCCTTTGTATCCCCGCCCGAACGGCCCTCATCACCGGACGGCACGGCCACAATTTTGGATGCGCCGACTGGATGCCGGAGTTCCGTGTCGGGCACGACCGCAACCTCTTTCTCGCCTCTCTTCTCACCAGAGGTGGATACCAGACCGAGCTGATCGGCAAAACCCACTGGTTTCTTGATCCCGATGACCGTGCGGGCTTCGAGCACATCACCCCCTATGACCAGTTACACCGGCAGCGAATGCAGGAACTCAACCGGCCCGCCCCGTTCGTTGACGGTTTGGGCTTTAACGAACTCCACCCAACATTGTGCACCGAACCCCGTCACCTGCACCTGACCGACTGGGTGGTGGACCGAAGTCTTGAGTTCCTCGAAACCCGGCAACGCAGCCAGCCTTTTTTCCTCTGGGCTTCCCTCCACAACCCGCACCCTCCCCTGACGGCATACGAGCCCTACTACTCGATGTACGACAACGCGCCGATCCCCGATCCCGTCATTCCCGCCTGGCTCGATTCGGATCGGTGCCCCGCATGGCTTCACGACCACCGCTGGATGTTCAATCCCGGTCCGATGAGCCCTGCCCAAATCCGCAAGGCGCGAAGCGTCTACTACGGCATGATCACCTACATCGACCACCAGATACAGCGCATCTTCGGGCGCCTGAAGCGCAACGGTCTGTGGGACAATACCCTCATCGTCTACACCTCCGACCACGGGGAACAGCTCGGAGATTACCACGACGCGCACAAGTGCAGCTTTTACGAGGGCTCGGCGCGGATTCCGCTCATCATCCGGTTTCCCCGTGCCTGGGGCTTGCCGCCGGGCCGGACCAGTGAAGCCCTCGTGGACCTGGTCGATCTCTATCCCACCCTGCTGGAGGCCGCGGGGTTGCCCCTCCCGGCGGGAATCGACGGCGTGAGCCTCATGCCCCTCATCCGCGATGCCGCCCCGGATGTGCGGGAATTCCTCCATGGCCAGCAGGGGGAGCACCACATGATCCGCACCAAAACCCGCAAATACCTCTATTATGGGGAGGACGGCGCGGAGCAGGTGTTTGATATGACCGGCGACCGGCGCGACGATACCGATCTCTCCGACGACCCCGCAGAGGTTGAACCCCTGCGGGAACGGCTCATTTCGCATTTAACGTCCGAAGGCAACCCCGCCTGCGCCGACGGCCAACTCGTCAATGCCGGCCGCCCAAAGACCGACCGGGCAACCCTGCGCGGAACCAATCCGTTGGGTTGGCACTGAAGGGTTTAGTCGACGACAAACTCGTAGCCGCGCCGCCGCTCTTGAATGCAGCGCTCAAGCACCGTCCCAGCCAACCTAGCAGGCGAAGACACCCTCGCCCCCCTCCTCCGCTTGTCCATTGAGCTGCCGTAATCGAGCGCCCCGTTGGAGTCCCGTGCCGTGCGATGCGGGACGGGACGGTCCCGGCACTTGGCGCGCACGCACGACAAAGGGCACACGTCCAAAGCACGGGAGGTTCAACCCCCTTGGATTCCGTGTCTGGGCGCTCTACCCGCGCGCACTGCGTCTTACTACTCGTCAAGAGCGTGCCGCTCAGAACTCCATACGCGAGGATAGCAGGAAAGTCCTCGGCGCGAAGCCGTTGGTGAATCCCTGATAGTATTCGCGGTCGAACACGTTGTTGATGTTGAGGGAGTGCACGAGGTGGAAACCGGCGACTTCGTGACGGTAGGATACGAGCGCGTCGAAGACGGTGTAGGAACCGTTGCGGAAGGGACGGCCCGGATCAATCTCGCGGGGTCCCACGTAGTAGGCACCGCCTCCTACGGTGAGGCCTTCCATGCCCCCGTCGAGGAAGGTGTATTTGGCGAAGAGCGACCCCTGCCACTTCGTAGATCCGAAGCGCTGCTCGCCGACGAGGTATTCCTGGTCGCGGCTCACGCGGGTGAACTTGCTGTCCGCGTGCGTGATGCCGGCGGTGAGGGTGAGCGCGCGGCTGGGCGCGTAAAAAAGTTCCAGCTCAAATCCCTTGCTGCGTTCCTCGCCGCTCGGAAAACGCACGGGATTGCCCTGCACATTGAGCACGTCCGGGTCGACAATTTCGATCTGGTCGCGTTCGATGTCGAAGTAGGTGAGGTTGCCGGAGAGGGCGCCGCCCGCCAGTTCGAACTTCAGGCCCACGTCAATACCGGTACCGCTTTCGGGCGGAAAGGGCGCGCCGGGGGTGTACGTTCCCGGAACGGCCGGCTCCTGTGAGGTGAAGCGCGCGTTCGTGTTGAGAAAAGACTCCGAATAGCTGGCATAGACAGAGACCTCGTCGATGACCTGGTAGAGCGCACCGAACTGCGGGACGAACTTCGACTGGTATTCGCGTTCGTCGGCTCCCACCGGTTGGCGGAAGACGCGCGTCTCACGGCCGCCCGCGAGAACATGCAGGCGCCGCTCGAAGAACGCGCCGGTATAGGAGCCATACCAAGAGTTGGTTCCGCTGTATTGGCGGTTGCGGCCGCTCGTCACGTTGTTGTTTGTCGGTCCGGGCCCGGTCCACTCATTGCCGAAGATGTCCACCGTCATGCGGCGCTCCACGTCGTAAGCCACGCCGAAGAAGTTGGGATCGCTGCCGGAGAGGCTGTTGCCGCCGCGGCTTGTCCAGTCGGGGTTCGGCGAGGTGCGCTGCTGGTCGAAGGTGGAGCGGATGTATTCGAAGCCAAGGAGGATTCGGTGCTCGGCGGTATCCGTCTCGATACGGTAGACGAGGTCGTTCTGCCAAACGCTGTCGGTGTTCACCGTGCCGAACGGCGAGAGCGGGCGCGGGCCGACCACATTCGGGTTGAAGAAGTCTTCCGAAGCCAGCGAGTTGCCCACGAAAGTGAGGTTGCCGCCGCCGGGGGGCGCGGCCAGCGCGATCTGCCGCACGCCTCCGCGAAAGACGCCCGGCGTGGCGTCCTCGACCGTGTTGGCGTTCATGTTGTGGCTGCTGCCAATGACAAAGGTCTGCCCGCTGTAGGGATTGGTCCATGTCTCGCCTGGCGCCCCGGTGTAGGGATTGCCGTTTTCGTCGCGGACGGTCAGCTGCAGGGCGTTTACGTCGTTGTTGCCGTTGAAGAGGCCGCGTGCGTTGACCTCGGTGCGGAAGAAGGCCGTGCGGAAGTCGAGTCCATCAGTGATGTTCTGGTCGAGGATAACGCTATGCGTGGAGGACGTGTTGTTGAAGAAGTTGCCCAGTCCCGGCGAGCCGTAGGGGTTGTTCGAAGGATCGGCAAGCGGGTGGATGCCGATCGGCTGGCCGCCGCTGCCTTCGGGATCGGCCGGTCCTGCCGCGCTGAGATTCGAGCCACCGCGGTTTTCCGGTCCGCGCCAAGCCACTGTGCCGTTAGATTGCAGGTTGTCGACCCGGCGGTCGAGGTACTCCGAAGAGACCGTGAGCAGCGTACCGTCCCACGGACGGAAGGTCACGATACCGTAGAACGGACGGTATTCAACTTCTTCCCAGTCGATCCATGTCTTGCCGCCTTCATAGGCTGTGGCGAAACGGAAGGCGACCCGCTTGGACTCACCGATGGGACCGGTGGCGTCGAGCTGCACGCGGTAGCCGCCGTGATTGGTCACGCGGAAGCCGATTTCGCCCTGCGGGTCGAAGAGCGGTCGCTTGGCAATGTAGTTGAGCGTGCCGCCCGGCTGCGCCTGCCCGTAGAGCATGGCCGTCGGGCCCTTGATGACCTCGACGCGGTCCATGAAGAAGGGTTCGTCGCCGCGCCAGCGCCGCACGCCGTCGCGGTAGACGAAGCGCACGTTCTGCCCGCGCATGACGTACTCCGTATTGAAGCCCTGCCCGAGGCCTGAGGTCCCGGAGGCATTGATCGGCTGTGTGATAATCCCGGTGGTGTACCGCATGGCGTCGCTCAGCGTCGTCGCGCCGATGTCGCGGATGAAGTCCGACGTTACCACGTTGATGGTCAGCGGGATCTCCCGCAGGTCGGCCTCGAACTTCGTCGCCGCGATGGAATTTGTCGCCACCCAGCCCTCCTGGGCCGTGACTTCAAACGGACTGAGGACAAAGATTTCCTCTCCGTCCTCATTGGTTGTTTGCGCCGCCGCGCCCGCCGTGAGCACGGGAACAAGGAAGAGGGTTTTCCAGTGGTTTCTCATGTTTGGATGGTTGGTTGGAGTTGGGGCGGCAGGACCGGTAAGGGGACGAAGCAGGTCGCGCTTGTCGCGCGCACCAGGTTGGACCCGCTCGGTTCCCACCGGAAAAGGAGTGCATGCGTTTGCCGCCGATCACAGCGAATGGTTCCAATACGCGGAGGAGGCGGCAACCGGCCTTTCACTCAATCGTTGAGATAACGGACTCTCCATGCACCTCCGCCCGGGCGGCACCCGAAGAGCCGGGAGCCAGGATGGCCGCCCGGCCACGGAAATGGAGTCGGTGCCTTCCCGTGGCGCGACCCCATCCTGGGGTCAGCGCGTGGGGTGTGCGGAGTTCACCAGCCGTGCGTATTCACCATGCGCCTCCGCCCGGACGGCAGCCGGAACTAGGCGGGTGGCGGCTTGCCGTGGCACCGCTCAACGATTGAGCTACCGGCATATTGAGCGCGCTCAGCGAGGCGGCGAGGGTGAATTCGTTTTCGCCGCGGGGATGGTCCCCGTGTCCGGAAAATGCATCCACAACTCCTGCTAACGATGAGAAAACAGTTATCTCGCTCCTTCGCGGTCGCCCTGACCGCCGCCGCGGTCTTCACCGCGTCCTCCGCCAGTGCCACCATTATATTGTATGAGGGTTTTGATTACGGTACCGGCAGTGTCTCCGGCGGCAACGGAACCACTCTGTCCGTCGACGGCAGCCCCATGAACGGCGGCACCGGCTGGTCCGGGGCATGGGTCGGACGGAATGCCGAGACGAACTTCGCCAACATTGTGGCCGATTCGTTGTCCTACTCCGACGGCTCCATCGACCTCGCCACCGCAGGAAACCGCTTCCAGGTCGCCTCCTTCCGTGATGTCTCCCGCGACTTCGACTCGGCCCTAGGGGAAGGAACCTACTATTTCAGCGTTCTCCTCGGAATCGGTGACTCCAGCGGTGATGAGCGCACGCGCTTTCGCATCACCCAGGACGGGAGCCAGAACGGTGTGTTTGAAGTGGGCTTCGGATATGGGGGCAGTCCCGCCGCCAGCCTTGTTTACCGGACCGGAGGAGATACACCCGTGACCGGTGCTGGCACCGGAATCAGCGGTACCAATTTCATCGTGGGCAAGTTCGATCTCTCTGAAACCGGCACAATGAGCAACATCTCGGTGTGGCTCAATCCGGACGACCTATCTAGCGAGGCCGCCAATACGCCAACCGTTGCGATTGATCCGTCCATTGGCGGTGGTGCCGGCGGCGTTCGCCTGACGCGTACCGGCGGCGGCACTTCGGGCGTCTTCGACGAGGTTCGTTTCGGTACAACCTGGGACGTCGTCGCCGTGCCCGAGCCATCGACTTACGCACTCTTCGCGGGAGTCCTTGCCGCTCTGCTGGTTCTGCGCCGTCGCCGCTGAATGTCGACGCATCGGAAGGCCGCAAACTTTTTGGGGTAATTAGGGGTTACATCACGCCCGGCGGGAAATACCGCCGGGCGTTTTTTTATACGACTGGAAAGGGCAAACCGTGGCCGGGCGGCCATTTTGGCCCTCGGCTTTGGGGCTGCCGCCCGGACCGACGGCGCATGGAGAATACGCACGGCCCGAGAACGCCGCCCACCCCCCGCGCTGACCCCAGAATGGGATCGCGCCACGGAGAGCCGATCATCCCATTCGGTAAACCGCAATGGCACAAACAAGAGCTTGCGCAGCAGCTGTGCGGGGAAAATGGATACGGAGGCTTCCGCCTTGGTGATCGGTGTCGAGGTCTAGGCGGTGGGCCGAAAACGCGCCTACGGCTTTCCAGACGTCGACATCGCGGGCGAGGGTCCGCCCGTTCACGGCTATGTCGAAGAGACGCCAACCGGCGCAGTCCATGCCGCCGCCCTCGCCGTACCACGGTTCGGTCGTGAAAATTTGAATGCGGTAGCGACCCGCGGACGCGGTGAGACTGTAGGCAAGGCGATGACGTCCGTAGCGATAGGATTGCCATAGCGCCTGGTCCGGCCCGGCCCCCGCCACGGGATGGGTGAAGGCCCCCACGGAGGCGAGGTCGGAATCGAGGCGCGGATTGGCTTCGGCCCATGAATGCCAGCCGGTGCGACCGGGTGCGGTCGGCGCGTCGGCGGCCCACACCTGGCCGTAAGCGTCGGTATGGGCTTCCCTTGCGCCGCAGTTCACGCGCAGGACGCATTCACTCTTGAGGGGAAGGTGCAGGCGGGCGTTATCAGCGCGGAAGGCGGCCAAGCCCGGCGCTTCGGACAGGTTGCGGAGAACAACGGTGTGCCGGGCGACCACGCGCCCGTTCACCCGGCCCTCGGCATAGAGGACATTCTTGCGAATGGACACGTCGTCCCACCGGAAGTGGCGGCCGCGGCCGGGGTGCTGCCGGACGCCGAGGGAGCGGTCGCCGATGTCGTTGTAAAGTTCGACCTCGTCGCAGTTGCTATAGACGCGGATGTTGCCGTAGCGGCCGGGTCCCTTCCACCGGTCGGGCCATGTGGGCGAGACGATGTAGACCATGGGTGCCGCGGAAGCGTCGCAGTAATTCGCCCGGAAGAGGTGGAAGAGATCACTCGGTTGTCCCCATGCCGTGACGAGCCCCTTGTTGTTGACGGGACCGATGGCGTGATTCCCAGGACCTTCCGTGACCTGCGGCGAGCGACCGGGGTTGGGAAAGCTGTTGAAAATCCAGTGCCAGTGCCCGACAGCCTTGTCGCGGTGCGCTTCCGCAAGGCGGATTTTTGTTTCCATGGCGTGGCAGGCCCACGACTCGGAGCGGTCGTTTTCGTCGCCTTCGTAATCGACGTCGCGGTGCACCCCGAATTGCCGCCATGCGCCGTATTCGCCCACCATCTGGAGGGCGCGCAGGTTGTAGTCGGCGCAGTTTCCGCCGTAGGTGCCGGACCACTCCTGGGGGACGTTCCAATGGCTGCCCGTACCGCCGTTGCACGTGGTGACAAGACGGTCGCGCCCTGTGGAGGGATCAAGTTCGGCGATCACCCCGGTCATCGCCCGCGCGAAGGCGTCGGGCAGCGCCGACTCGTTTTGCAAACCCCAGAGGAAAACACAGGGATGGGCGCGGCGCTCGCGCACCCACTCGATGAGGAGACAGCGGTAGTTTTCGCGGAAGGCGTCGGTATCGAAATAAATGTTACTGCCCATCTGCGTCCAGCACGGCAGTCCGGCGGCGTCGAGTTCGCGGTAGTAGCGCAGATTGTGGGGGTGGTGCGCGTCGCGGAAGGCATTGAACCCGGCGGCGCGGATCTGCGCGACACGGGCACGGACTTCGGCGGCCTCGAAGGCATGGTCCTGCCCGAGGCGAGTTTCGTACTCGCCCGTACCGTTGATGAAAAAGGGGCGGTCATTCCAACGGAGAACGCCGTCGGGGCTGTCTTCGGGTTCGGCGGCGGCCGTGGTCTCGTAGACGGGCGGCGCGAGATTGAGGGGCTCGTCAGTGTCCTGGAAGCCGAAGGTGGTTTCCGTGCGCAGCATGAGTTCGCCGTCGACGGGACGGGTCCACTCAATCGTTATGCGGTGGACGGCATGCTCCCCGGGCTTCCAGTAGCGGGGAAAAGCGAGGTTCCCGGACTTCCAGTCGAGCCGGATCTCCTTGCCCGGCTGAGCTTCCGTTGTATCGGAAAAGTGGTGGTGAAACACTGTGCCGGCTTCGTTGCAGACCTCACCCCACAGTGATAGCGGAACCGGTGCGGCGGCGGTGTGCGCGGCACGGATGGAACACCCAAGGATGAAATTGTTGCGGTCGGCGGTGACTCTGCGGAGGATCACCGACTCCGCCTCCATCGCGCCGAGGGGGCATTCGGGGTGACGGAAGGTCTCGCGCGTGAAACCGTTGTTGCCGGCGTCTACGGGGGCTCGCCCATCGTCGATGAGGCGTCCGCGCCGCGAGGGAGAGCGGACATCCTTGGGCTCGTTGGGACGGGCGATCTGCGGCCAGTGGAAGCGGCGGATGCCCAGTGGCACGCTGTCCGTGCTGAGGAGCTTTCCGGTCTTGCCGACAAGTCGCGCGGAGAGCGTGTAGAGGTGCGGATCTTCCGCACTCCATAGGACGGGATCCTCGACGTCAAATGACCACTCGGTGTGCTCTCTCTCTCCCAGCGGGCTCCATGCAAGCTCACCGCCGGCGACTTCTCTGTCCCGGGCATTCGTGAGCCGCCAGATAAAGCGCGGGGCGGCGGCCCCGCCGGGTCCGAAGGTCTTCACCTCAAAGCGCGCACAGATCCGCGCGCGGCCCGCCGCGAGCGTGTCGGTCCATGCGTAAAGCCCGAAGGGTGCAAGCCATGCCGTCCCCGTGGTGTAGGCGGAGACAGGCCGGAAGATGCCGAAGGGCTGGGAACCTTCGGAATATGGAGCGCCCCAGCAACCGCCGCAGACAAAGGGCAGGTCGTCGATCTTTTCCGGATGGTGGGCGCGAACCAGCAGATCTTGCCGTACGCCGGTCTTGAGCGCATGGGTGAGACGGACGGTGAATGTTGTGCGTCCGCCGGCGTGGCTGCCGACATGACAGCCGTTCAACCACACATCGGCGTAGCTGCCCACCCCTTCAAAGAAGAGGAAAAGTTCACGGTCCGGCCCGACCTCCGGAAGGGTCCACTTGAGCCGGTACCACGCTGTGCCGTGGAGGTTGCCGTGCGACTCGCGGGCATACCCATGGTAGTCCTCCCAATTGTGCGGGAGCGTCACCGCCCGCCAACCGGACCGCGGCGGTTCCGCGAAGTCGCCCAAAGCCGTCTCCCAACCGGTCTCCAGAGGCGTATGCGCACTTGGGTCCGGCCCGCTGGCAAACGGAGATGCGCCGTTCCGCTGCTTGCCGACGGGCTTGGCCGCATCCACAAGCAGTGCGGTGTCGCGGTTCTTCAATACCTTTGAACTGTCGTTGGCCATGGGGAAGACAAAGGCGGTGAGGCCGGAGACCCCACCGCCCTGCGGAAATCAGTGCTTTGCGGCGTACACGCTGCTGTTACGGACGGCGACGCCGAAGACAGACAAGGCCCAGAGCAAGGAGTCCGGCAATTGCGGCGTAGGTGGACGGCTCGGGAATGGCCGTGATCGCGGTGTCCCAGCTGGTGCCGAGGCGGAATTCGTCAAAGCGTCCGCTGTCACCGCCACCCTGACGGTGCAGGAGAATGCCGCCAACGCCGCCGCCGGGCGTGCCCGCGATGCTGATCGGCGTATTGGCGCCCTCGCCCGCAAGGTCCGACGGATTGAGCCAGAGCGCAATGTCGCTCATCGTTCCATCGGTAAGGGTGAAGCGACCGATGATGAGATTTTCATCGGCCGATCCAGGCGCAACTCCCGTCACCGGCGTGTCGCCGCCGACTCGGTAGACAAGATTGTTAGTGCCGTCGTCGGTAAAGCCCACCTCGAAGATACCGAGGGTCGCCTGACCGGTCTGCGTGAAACGCAGCCGCGTGCGCCCGGCGGCATCGGAGCCGTTGTTGTTGACGAGAACACTGAAGTAATAGGTGTTGTCGCCCAGCGGTTCGAACGTCCGCGTGATGTCACGGAAGGAGGCAAGATGAAGCGCGCCGCCGGTTGTCACGACAGAGTTCGTGCCGTCGCTGTATCCAAAGGAGCCATCGAGAATATTGCCGTAATTCTCGCCGTCAGGCCAGCGCGCTGTCCACACGTCGCTCCAGCCAAAGCCCCCGTTCAGTGTGTCCTCGTTGACGTCCAGAAGTGGATTCCCGTTGGAACCGGTGATCGCACCCTGGACGTAGTCAAATCCCTCATACGAAAGGAGTGAGGCCGTGGCAACTGACGTTCCGAAAAGCAGCGGGCCGAAGAATAGGAGTGTTCTGAGCATTTTTTTCATAGCGTTACGGATTATGGGTTAATCGAGATCGACAGGTTTTCCAGCAGGCACGGAAAGGCGCAAAACCGCTCTTTCTCAATCGTTGAGCCAGCACCCGTCGGCTGCGCCGCGGCCCTCCCCCCGGCTCAACGATCAAGTTGGGGGCGCTTTGCGGAGCGCATGGAAATCGCGGAAAGTATAGACACCCTGAGGAGCAGGCCCGGGCAGAAGCGGCCGGGCTTGAGTCGCAGCGCACATTACCTGACATCACCCCGTAGTATAAAAGACATGAAAAACCGTACCCCCGTTTCAACTCCGCTCACCGACAGAAGGCACCGCCAAGCGCACCAGCAGAACCGGCGCGCAGGATGGCGGCGCGCGGCGCTCCTCGCACTGGGCGCCCTGTTTAGCGCGGCCACCGCGGCGGACGCAATTCTGCTGGCACACGAGCCTTTTGCATACCCGGAAGGGTCCCTCACGGGCGGCCTCAACAATCCTGTCCTCGACAGCAACGGTCAGCCCCTGAACGGTGGTTTCGGCTGGGCCGGGCCCTGGGTGGGGCAGAACACCGAAGCGAACTTCGGCAACATCCGCGGGGCTTCGCTCGGCTACAGCGCAGGCGAGGACGTGATCGCCGCCTCGGGCGGGTCGATTCAGGTGGCGTCCTTCCGGGACATGGCGCGCCCGCTCGAGCCGCTCGGCAACGACACGTACTACGTGAGCGCGATCCTTGAGCACGATACCGCCGAGGGCACGGGGCGGACGCGTTTCCGTCTGACCCAGGCGGGGCAGCAGGCGGGCATCCTCGAGGTCGGGTTCACGGAAGACGGCACAAACAACCTGATGTACCGGCTGGGCAGCGACACACCGGTGACAGGCGTTGCGTCCGGCGTGGGCGGAAGCAACTTCGTCATCATCCGCTTCACGATGGAGAGTGGAACAATGAGCGACATCCACGTGTGGCTCAACCCGGAAGACCTCCGCGACGAGAGCGCCAATGCGGCGGTCGCCATCCCCGGAAGCGCCTCGGGCGGAATCGGCAGTGTGCGCATCACCAGGACCTCGGGCGTTGTCACGGGCGGTTTTGACGAGATCCGCGTGGGGACCTCGTGGGCGGCGGTAACCTCGCTGCCTGTCGAGCGTGAGGGCCTGATCGCGGAGGAGAGTTTCGACTTCTCGGCGGCTTCCACGGAAGTGGAAGGCAACGGAACCGGCTCCGGTTGGGACGGCCCGTGGCGCCATGGCGTACGGGGCGATAGCTTTGCCACCCAGCCGGGCCTCAGCTACTCCAACGGCGGGGACCTCGGGGTTTCAGGGAATGCACTCTTCGTCGCCGCCGGAACGGGCGCGAGCACGGTCTACCGCCTGCTCGAAGAGACACCCAACGATCCTATTCTCTATTTCAGCGTGCTCCTGCATCACGATAACCGATTCAACAGCATTGTTGCCATCGGCGACGAAACGCACACCGATGCCCACTCCAGTGCTCTCTTCCGTATCGGCCGGATGGATATCGGTGACGACCAGAAGGTGGTGCGCTACTGGAATCCGTCCGCCCTCGCATGGCAGTCGACGGGGCTGGAGATGCATGACGGGGAAACCTACCTTCTCCTAGTGCGGGCGGAGGCTGGCGGCGGCGCATGGGGTGGCGGCGACGACAGTCTCTCCGTGTGGGTCAATCCGCGCCTCGACGAGCCCGAGGCTGAGCCCGATTTTCATACGGCGGCTACGGACTTCGGTCGTCTCAACGGCACACGGGTGCTCCTCGGCACCTCATGGAACGGCCCCGTGTTCGACGAGTTCCGTCTTGGCACGGACCGTGCGGCTGTCCTTCCCGTCGTCGAGGGCAATCCCGTCCTCACCGTCGGTGAAAGCGACAGCGGCTCCGTCGTGGTCACACCGGAGGCGGAGAGTTACGCCTACGGAACAAGCGTGACGGTGCAGGCCGTGGCCGACGCCGGCTATCTCTTCTCGCGCTGGACGGGAGACATCGAGAGCGCGCAAAACCCGCTCACGGTTATCATGACACGCGACACCGAGGTCACACCGGTCTATATTTCCGAGAGCGAAGGCTACCAGATCACATGGTCGGAGACGGAAGGCGGCACGGTGGAAGTGGAGCCGACGCAACCCGGCTACGCCGAAGGGGCCGAAGTGGTTATCCGTCCCGTGCCCGAGCCCGGCTGGCGCTTCGACGGCTGGGAACACAAGATCGATTGGCGCGTGGAGGCCCACGTCACGGTGCGGGCCGACATCGACGCCACGCCACGCTTCGTGCGGTCTGCGGAAGGCGTCGGCGGTTTTGGCGCCACGATCCGCGAGGATCTCGTCACGGCGGAGATTTTTGTCGACGGCACCACCGGCGACAACGCCAACGACGGCTCCTCCGCGAGCCCGGTGCGCACGATACAGCGCGGTCTGGACATCGCCGCGCAGCGCATTTCACAGGGCATCGGCACGCGCGTCATCATCGCAGCGGGGACCTACGCCGAGGAGATCATCGTACCCGGCGGGCGCTTCGACGCTCCGCTTTTGATCGAAGGCGCAGGCTGGTCACCAGGAACAAACACCGGGGACGTCCGCATCGTCGCCGTCGAACCCATCGACGGGTGGACCCTCAACGCCGACGGCGTCTACGAACGCGAGTGGACCAACAACTGGGGCTTTCAACCGGACCCGTTTGCCAACGACCCGACCCCCACCCCGCCCGAACTCCTGCGCTTCGAGTGGCTTTTTGTCGACGACATCCCCTGCTACCACAAGCTGAGCTACGCCGAGTTGCTCGACGGCCCCGACGCGCGCATCTTTGTCGATGAGGCTGCGAACAAAATCTACCTCAAGCCGCCCGCCGGCGCGTCGCCGGAAACGGATCTCGTGGAGATCAGCCGGTTCCGCCAGAACACGCCCGACCAGAACAACTTTCCGATGTGGATCAAGGGAGCTTCCACCGCCGTCCACCGGCAGCACATCGCCGTGCGCAACATCGTCTTTGAAAAAGGTTCGGGCGGCTTCCAGCGCGGCGGGCTGCACATCCACAACGCCTCCAACATCCTCGTCGAGGACATCATCGCGCGCCACAACAACAGCGCGGGCATCGTCATGGTCGACGCCAACTACATCACCGTGCGCCGCTCCATCCTTGCCGACAACACCAACTCCGGCCTGAACGGCGGTCCGGCCCTGCACTGCCTGCTCGAAGATCTCGTCGTCACGGGCAGCAACCGCCGCGGCGCGGCGGCGGGCTACACCGGATGGACGCCCGCCGGGCTGAAATTCGGCTTTCTCGCCGACTCGACACTGCGCAACATTGTCGTGAAGGAAAACTACAGCCACGGAGTCTGGATGGATACGGGAATTCGCGGGGTGAAGATGGACCATGTGCATGTCCACGACAACCTGCGCATCGGCATCTACCTCGAAAACAACAACCGCAACCAGACGAGCGGCCTCGGCGAAACCGTTACCGTACACATGGAGAACTGTGTCTTTGCCCGCAACGGCGAACGGGCACAGGGGCTCGATATTGAGTCGATCGGGGGCCAGGCGTTTCTCGTCGTCGAGCAGGAAAACTATCTCGGCCGCTACAACCTGATTTACGACCATACAGCGAATCTACGTTTTGGATACAACACGCGCGGGCCGTCGGGCAATTTCGTCCTCAAGGCCTCCGTGGTCGCAGCTCTGCCCGGATCAAACCAGCGTCTCTTCACGCAGACGGGCCAGCTTCCGGGTTGGACGCAGGTCTTTGACACGCTGAGCGTGGCCTACAACGACAATCTCTACCTCAGCCCGAACGCCAACGCCTTTATGAACCGGGGCGGCGGATTGATCACCTTCGACGAGTGGAAAGCGGCTGTGGCCGACAATCCTTTCGGCACCGCCGCCGATCCGCGCGTCGATTCCCGTTCCCGCCACGTCATGGACTACGATCTCGATGATCCGGTGCTCGTCCGCGTGGAGGCGGTCGTTGAGAGTATCGACGAGGGTGAGTCCACACCGGCGGCCTTCCGCATACACCGCATTGCCCTCGACCGAAGCGAGGATTTGGTTGTGCCGCTTGTCTGGGCGGAGGGCGCAGGCTTTGCCGACAGCGGAGACATCGTGGGCGAGTTGCCCGCATCCGTCACCGTTCCGGCCGGGGCCGGATGGGTCGATCTGCCCCTCGAGGTGATCGCCGACGGCGTTCCGGAGGGACCGGAGCTACTCCGTGTCCGCCTGGGCGAAGGCGGCTTCCTCACTACGGTGGATACCGCCGAGTTGACGATCACCGATCCGGATACAGCCGGACTGCCCTTGGTCTCCGTTCATCCGCTGCGCACCGAATTGCGCGAGGACAACCGCCTCGTGCCGCTCGCACGCTTCGAGCGCACGGGCGCGACGGACGAGCCCGTCACCGTGTTTTACGCCATAGACGGCGATGTCGAGGAAGGCGTGGATTACGAGGCCTTGCCGGGCTCGATCACGATTCCCGCAGGCGCGTCTTCGGTCGAGCTGTCCGTGCGTATCCTCGCCGACGGCACTCTGCAAATGCCGCAAACGCTCGTCCTCACGGTGGAGCGCGATCCGGATCTCAACTATGCGCCAGCGCCGCCCGCCGAGGCGGTTTTCACCGTGCGCGATGCCGAGACGCTCCAGCCCGACGCCCTCCGGTGGTCGCGCAGCGCGGCCTCGCCGCACATGCCCGTCACGCTGACCTTCCGCAATCCGGCCGACACCCCCCTTGAGGTAACGCTAGATTCTCTCGGTGCGGAGTTCTTCGAGCACGATGAGATCTATGCGAACGGAGACCTGCCCTGGATCGATATCGCCCAAAGCGCGAACCGCGTTACCTTCAACTGGGCACTCACCAACAACGACGGGATCACCGATCCCCTTCCGCTGGGCTTTGATTTTCCCCTCTTCGAGCGGACCTTCGGCGACATCCGCATCCACAGCAACGGCGTTCTCTTTCTTGAAGATCCGGTCGATCCGGCGAACACCTTCCGCGTGCCCGTCAACCTTCCCTCCGAGGGCTCGTCCGTCACGCCCAACATGATCGCGCCCTTCTGGGCCAATTGGGCCATGGACGGCGACTCCGCCGTCTACGCGCGGGCGGTTGACAGCGAGACCTTTGTCATCACCTATGAGGGCCTCTACCAGCAACCGGGCATTCCCACCCGCCGCCGCGCCACATGGCAGGTCCGGCTATCGGTCGACGGGCAGATGCACTTCGCCTACAGGAGCAATGAAACGACGGTCCGCCACGTCGTCGGCCTACAGGGCGACAATCCCGCCGAGGGCTTAACACTTGGCGCCGATGACTACGCCGTCAGCGACCGCGGCACCGTTCTCATCCCCTACTCCGGTATTGTCATGGCCGATACCGATGCCTTCACGATTCCGGTCGGGGGTTCCTTCGAATGGACCGGTACTCTGCGCACCGGCAACCTCGATCCGGCCCTCTACGCGGGCGAGCTTTTTTTCCGCACGAATGTCCCCGAGCTGAGTTCCATCACTGTGCCCTTCGACCTGTATCTGGACTGGAATCCGTCCGCCCCGTGGCTGGCGGGCGCCGAGTCCCACCCGGACTTCAACACATGGGTGCCGTGGCTGGGCTGGGTGAGCGATTCCGCCTTTCCGTGGGTCTATCTCCACGACGGACAGACGTGGGTCTATCTCGCCGCCGTCGACGATACTATAGCCATCGGTTTTGATGCCGTGCTCGACGCATGGACGGCGCGCGGTCCGGATTACCACGGCTGGCTCTTTATTTTCGACGGTCCGTTCGAAGGCTGGGGCCTCCTCGATGAAGACGGAGAGGCTCTCTACTCCGACGGATCATGGCATACCCTGAATCCGTAAAACCAATACACTCAATCATGAAACACATCCTCTTTTTTTTCGCCGGAGCACTCCTCGGAGCCTCCGCCTCCGGCCAACTCCCGGGCGGATCCACCTTCGAAACGGAAAACGACGATCCGGCGCGGCTCTTTGTCGTGACCGACCCCATGGGCTTCGGATGGTGGCCGGCGGACGCCACCTCTTACGATCCGGTCTTCCTCACCGATTACGACGACTACTATGTCCCGGACGTTTCCGGCGGTCCGCCCGCGCTCGCATTTCAAAAGGCGGGCGCAGATCTCATTCAATCGGTCATTTTCGAGACCCCGGGCCAGAGCGGAAGCAACACCCTTCGCAACCAACCGCTGACCTTCTTTTCCTTCGACGATGCGACCGACCCGGGGGAGACCTTCGACGGTTTCTTCGAATCGGAATACTTCGGCGTGGCATGGGGCGGAGACATTGCCGGAGACACGGTGTTCACATGGCGCATCGAAACAGGCGGGCAGCCCTTCACCGTGCTGCACTGGTGGAACCACGGCCTCAACGAATTCCAGCGCATGACGGCCACCCTCTACAATGCCAACGGTGAGGTGCTCGCCAGCGGAAACACCTATTTCAACTGGCCGGGCAATGAAAACGGTAATGTCGGCTTCACATCCTTCATCGAGGTCAACCCGACCGGTGAAGGCGACTTCGTCATCGTCGAAAACCAAGGGCAGAATGTCGGCTGGCGTGCCACGGCCGTCTTTCTGCGCGAAGACGACGAGCCGCCACCGCACAACCCCTACCCGCTCGACGGCGGGGCGACAGGCGTGCAGGACGATCCCGTCTTCGGTGCCATCGAAGTGCTTACACCGGAGGTGGGGATGATGGACTGGCTCGGTCTCGTCTGGTTCGCGGAGTATCCGTGGATCTATCAGGCCGGGACGGGGTGGTGGTTTCATGCCGGGGGCAGCCACGATGCCGCGATGATCCTTTGGTCACCGGACTCCGGCTGGGTACAGATCGAGTCGGCATGGGTCGGCTGGATGTGGTCGGTGAACGAGAGTGAGTGGCAGCAACTCTGATCGCGGCCCTTCCTCCGCCCGTTGCAATTCATGAGTGAGAATCCATTTCCCGTCGCGCCCGGCAGCCGTCCGCTGCCGGGTGCGGCGCCGGATGTCGTCGTCCACGGAGCGACGCTCGGCGGTATCGGGGCCGCTCTCGCCCTCGCCGGGCGCGGCTTGCAGGTTTTGCTCCTTGAGGGGCGCACTTTTCCCGCCGCCGACTGCTTCGCCACACTCGATTACGGTCTCAGTGAAGACCGGTTGAAGGAATTGGCCGGTGCCATCGGTCTCTCACCCTCCGCGCTCGCGCACGACAACGGCAAAGGGCTCCACCCGCGCCGCACAAAGAGCGCCCTCGAAGACCGGCTCCTTGATGCGGGCGTCGATCTGCTCTACCTCATGCGCCCCGTCGCATGGCGGAGCGCGGACGACGGACGACTTCAGCTCGAACTCGCGGGCAAAAGCGGCCCATGGATGGTCGAGACGGCCCGCTTTGTCGATGCCACGATGAGCGGCGACTTCGTCTCGGCCTTCGCCGAACCGGTCCGCCCGGCGCGCGGAGACGTCACCCGGCGCATTGAGCTGGCCCGTGTCGATACAGCGGCCTTGGACGAAGGCAGTGCAATCCGTCTGCCGGACGGAACGGCCTTTCGCTGGATCGACGGTCCGTATGACGGCGGGCACGGATTTGTTGTGGTGCCGATGGAGCGTCCTTGGAGTGGAGAGGCAGAGGATTTTGCCCGCGCCGAACACGATGCCGCCGCCCTATTGCATGCTGTGCGCGACCGCCTCAAGGCGGAGCACCGCGCCTTTGCCAAGGCCAAGGTCTGTGGTCTCTCTTCGGTCGAGTGTGGAGAACCGGCCCGGCGCTTCGGCAGTCACGAAGGCCACGCCCACCGGGTTTTGCCCGGAGTGTGGATGGCAGGCACGGCTTCCGCCATTGATGGTGCCTCGCTTGACGAGAGGCTTTGCTCTCCGGCGGAACGCTTCGCCCATGGGCAACGTGTGGGCAAAGATGTGGCAGACGCTCCCGGAGACCGCGTGCGCGGCGGTGCTTCGGGCAGCCTCCCGCTGCGGCGTGTGGACACGGACGTCCTCGTCGCCGGTGGGGGAACTTCGGGTGCGAGCGCGGCGATGGGCGCGGGAGAGGCGGGCGCGCGTGTCGTCGTGGCTGATGCCAACGCCGGTCTAGGCGGCGTCGGGACGGCGGGCGGTATCAACAGCTATTGGTTCGGCAGGCGCGGCGGACACAATCAGCGCTTGTCGCAATCGCTCGCGCGGCAGGGTGGTTACGATGCCCGCCCCCCCGAAAAGCCCGAGGATATCCGTCAGTGGAATCCCGATGGCAAAGCGCGCCTCCTTGCCGGAATGGCGGACGCTTCGGGGGCGGCTGTATTCACGCAGGCGGTACTGGTTTCGCCCCTTCTCTCCGGCAACCGCGTGACGGGCGCGGTCTTTGCCGATCCCGCCGGGCTCATCGAGGTGTGCGCCAAAGTGACCGTCGATGCCAC
This sequence comes from Opitutales bacterium, assembly GCA_020831525.1. Classification (GTDB taxonomy): domain Bacteria; phylum Verrucomicrobiota; class Verrucomicrobiia; order Opitutales; family Oceanipulchritudinaceae; genus SLLG01. The sequence goes on along the minus strand of JAFIGH010000021.1, from coordinate 9,385 downwards.
GGGTGACGGCGACCTCGCCGCCGCCGCGGGCGTCCCCTACACCTACGGAGCGGAGGACACCGGCGCGACGATGTGGTTCGCCCTCGTGCCGGTGAGCAAACCGGGCAACCCGAGTAGCCAATTCACGAGTTGGGTCGACGTGCGCTGCCCGCGCGACCTCACCCGCGCGATCCTTTCCGGGCGGCGGCGCGAATTCAAACCCGACCGCAACACCGCATGGGACCACGCCCAACAGCTTTCAACGCGGGAGTCGCGCCACATTCACGGAGAGGTTGTTCTCACCCTCACCGATCAGTTGCGGCAGCGCCACTGGGACGACGCCGTCGCGGTGACCTTCTCCAACCATGACGTCAAGGGCTACACGGAGAGCGAATGGATCCGCTTCGGACTCATCCCGCCCAACCTCGAAATTGAGGTGCCCTACCGTGCCCTCGTCCCAATTGCGGTGGAAGGGCTGCTTGTCACGGGCAAGGCCCTCTCCGCCATCGCCGAGGCGCTGCCCGCCGTGCGCATGCAGCCCGACCTTGAAAACCTCGGCTACGCCACCGGCATGGCGGCGGCACGGTGCGCAAGCGGCGGTATCGAACCGCGACGGTTCGACGCACGGACCCTGCGCGACAACCTTTTGCAAAAGGGGATTCTTCCACGGAATGAGCCGCCTAGCGAGACCGCCCATACACCGGAGCAACTGCGTGCGTGGATCGCGGAACTGCATGACGAGACAGGTCTCCGCGCCTATCAGGACATGGCCATGAACGACGTTCACCACGGCCCCATTTCCTTTGTTGAGTTGTGCTGCGCGGACGAAGCCGTCATCCCGCTGCTCCTTGAGGAGTTGGCCGATGCGGACTCGCCCCGGCGGGTCACCGTGGCCCTCGCCCTCGCATGGCACCGGCGCGCCGAGGCCGCCTCCGTCCTTCTCGGCGAACTCGAACGTCGTCTCAAGGAAACGACGGGCCTACCGCCGAGCGAAAAGGCCGTGCGCTACACCCAGCCCCCGCCGGACCAAGGCAACTTTCCCGAATGCGTGTGCTACCTCTACGCCCTCGCGCGCTGCGGCGCGCGCGAGGCCCTGCCCATGGTCGACGCCTTCGCCAGGCGCGTCGAAGCCACCGAGGAAGACCTGCGCAGCACTAAGTCGGGACTTTTTGATTACGTCGACGCCATCTGTCGACTGGCCGAGGTGTTGGCCGGCCCAACCTGCGTTCCCGCCTTGCTACACCTGCTACGCCAGCCGCTGTGGCACGAAAGTGTCTTCACCGGCCCCCACCAAGCCGATTGGTTCATGGAGCGGAAAGCTTTCCTCGAACTGCGCATCGCACGGGCACTTGCACGCTGCGGCGCCGATGAAGGAACACGGACGCTGCAAGCGTTCCTCCAGGACAGCCGCAAACCCCTCGCCAACTTCGCCCGGCGCGCCCTCGGGAATTGAAAAGACCGCAGCTTAACAGCGCCCTGCCGTAGTGTGCCGACGGCCCAACGTGACACAGACATTCTTGTCTGTGTCCAAACCCGCATCGAACAGAAAATCCCACCGAGCCACTCCAACAGGGCAGCGGTGCCCGCCGCCGTCCAACCCGCTTCGCACTCCGAAACGCAGGCGCAGCCCGCCACGGAGTCCTTGCGACACCCTCAAGGCCTTGATTAAAGCCAATTGCGCCTCCCTTCACCCGTCCGCTTCAGGATGGATGCGCACGGACCGACCGGTTGTGGTGTCGCGGGCTTCACGCGTCTCTCCATCGAAGCAGCCCTCGACGATGGCACCGCCGGAACCGTGCAGGCGGAAGGAAACTTTCCAGTGCTCGGGCCAGGCGGGAAAGGCGATCAATTCACCCTCGGCTTCCTGGAGGAGCATTTGCTGGAGAGCGGTCATGAGGACGGCGCCGTGGTCCTGGTCGGGCACCCAGTCGAAGTTCGGCCCCCAGAAGGCGGGGAAGCGGGTGCCGGGCGCGTTGGCATTGGCCATGCGGGTGAGCATTGAGGCCGCCATCGGCCCCCAACCGAGGCGGGCCGCCTGAATAGGATCCTGCCGCCAGCCGCCGCAGTCCTGGGTGATGCGCCGAAGGAAAGTGCGCCGGACGGTATCGAGGCCGGGCAGTCCGACGCCGTGTAATTTGTAGGGAAAGATCGAGTACAGCTCAGGGTTCTCCGTATTCTGCGGCGTGTCGCGGATTTCGGCGGCGGCACGGAAGTAGGTACCCTCGTGATCCCGGCCCGTCGGGAGCGGGGGAAGGGCACTGCGCAGTTCGCCGAAGAGGTCGCGGTCCGCCGCCGCCGACCATGTCCCCCGCTTCTCACACCATGCAAGGACGGCCTCCCAACCGGCGATATCCGGCAGGGGGTCGCGGACATCGTGAAACTGCTCAAGGGCCTGCGCCGGGTCGACGACGAGGGTGCCGTCGGCGGAACGGGTGAAGTGCCCGAGGTAGAAGAGGGCGTGTGCGCGGAGGAGAGGCAGCAGTTGTGTTTCAATGCGCTCCGTTTCTCCGGAGTGGTCAATGTGCGCCTGCAAAAGGGCGGCCAATTCGAGGCCCGCGCACCAATAGTGGCGGGTGTAGGGGTTGCCGTTCACCCCCGGCGGCAGGGTGTCGCGGTTCCGGTCGTAGTCCGACATCAGAAACGCCCCCCAGAAATACATCGTTTCGGGGAAGTAGGCGCCTTCGTGCCCGAAGTGCCGTCGACTGTGCGCCTCGCGCAGAGGCAGGGCCGCGAGGTAGGTATCGAAGAGCGGCGGCATGAGGTCGGTGTCGCCCGCCGCGGGCATCGACCAGTAGGTCAGACGCGTGTTCTGGAACCAGTACGCCCCGCCCCACTGCCGGAAATCGGCATGCTCCGGAAAGCCCGGCAAAGAGAAGTCGGCGGTGAAGATCGAGCCGTTGAATTTGACGGGAAAAGGACCGCGCCCGCCGATGAGGTTCATGTAGCGCTGAAGCAGATACGCCCGCGTCACGGCACCGGGCTCCCAGCCCTCGCCGTCGATGAATATCCAACTACGGTCCCACAGGTTCTCCCAGTTCCGGTTGTGGTCGGCGCGCCGACGCTCAAACGGGACGGCGAGCACCGCACCGAGCTGTTCAGCGCATTGTCCACGCCAGTCGGCGGTCTCAGCGTCAACAGGCGCGGGTGCGAGAATGATGATCCGGATACATTCCACCCCGGACTCGAAGCGCAGGAGCGCGGGTGAAACGGCGCGCCCTCCCGGCCCGTGCACGGCGAGACCCATGGATTTGCGGGCAAGCGGATCGCGCGCCGGGTCGGCGAGGTCGCTCCCCCATTGCGCTTCGAGCGTCTTCCTCCATACCGTGGCAGCCCGGTTGCGGCGGTGCAGAAAGAGCGTCCCGGGCGCGGGTTCGAGACAGGTGTCGCCAGTGTCCGCGGGATCGTCGGCCCACTTGAGGTCAGTCTTGTGCCAATCCGCGGGGTTCAAGGGTCCCGCGCCCGGCGGCCGCCAGTCGTCGAGAACGACCTCGACCGGCGTGTCCGGCGGCCGGCGGATCTCGATGTGAAGCGCGGGCGAAAAAGCATCGACCCATGCCGTGTAGTCGAAACCGCCGTGCCGCGCATGAAAGGTGGCGTCGACAACGGACAGCTCCTCGTGGTGCGGTGTGTCGGTCGGAGTGGAGAGACCGACGGGCCGGACATGCAAACGTCCCAGCTTGATGAGGCGGCCGAGGTCGTCCCACGCGTCCGTGCGCGCCATGTAGATCCCGAGTCCGCCGTTGCCGGTCGTCCAAAGGTTCGCTCCCACGGTGCCGTTGCCAACCGGAAGGCTATTGGCCGGTTCGCCGCCGGGGGAAGACCACTGCGGGTGGAGGGCGCGGATGCGTTCGAGCGGATGCATGGGTGCGGATGAAGCGGATTCGGGAGAAGCGAAGCGGTCCGGGAGCGAAACCTCAAGAGGGAAGCGGCGTTTTCGCCGGCGCCGTCCACTTGATCGTTGACCCCGTCGCCTCTGCCGCTTTGCTTAAAACAACGGTTGATCATGGCCAAGCCTTCCCGAAAGCGTCCCGTCACCCAAGCTTCCATCGCCAAGGAGGCGGGCGTCTCCGTCTCGGCCGTTTCCCTCGCCCTCCGGGCGCATCCGAGCATACCCGTGGCCACACGCAGGCGGATCGAAGCGATCGCGCGCAAGCAAGGATACCAGCAGGACGCCCAGCTCTCCAAGCTAATGAGCTACCTGCGCTCCGCCTCGCGCGGACGGACGCGCCCCGTCGTGGCCTATGTGAACCAGTTTGAGAAACCGGCGATGCATCGTTTCGGCGGACCGCCGGAAGCGACGTGGAAGGGGCTCTGCGACCGCGCCGACCAGTTGGGCTACAAGATCGAGGAGTTCTGGATGGGGGACCGCTGCATGTCATGGAAGCGCCTGCGGCAGGTGCTTGAGGCTCGCGGTATTGGCGGGATTATTTTCGATACGATCATCGACCGCGATATTGATTTCCCGATGGATTCGTTTGTCGGCGTGATGCTCAATCAGACGCGGGTAGGCCAGCGCCTCCACACCGTCGGCTGCAACATCGCTTTCACGGGATTCAAGATCCTCAACCAGTTGAGGCGGGCGGGCTTGAAACGGATCGGGTATCTCCACCGCAGCGGAGGGCGTCCGGGAGCGCGGTTTGGCTATCCGCAGGCCTTCAGCGCTTTCCGCCAGGAGGTCCCGCCCGCCGACCGGCTGCCGATGTTGAACGTGAGCGATCCGCATCACGTGAATCCGGTCCTGCTCGCTCATTACGTCCAGGAGTGGAAGCCCGATTTCGTCCTTTCGGATTACGTCATCGACGAGAGCACTTGCGCGGAGGCGGCGCGCACCGCCGGGCGCACGTTTATGTGGGCCTACATCGATTACCTCGGGAGCATGTCCGGCTACGCCGGGATCGATCAGAAGCGCAGCACCGTCGGCTTTATGGGCATGGATATCCTCGACGCCCACCTGCGGCGCAACGAGACGGGCGTTCCCGCCTTCCAGAAAACGCTCACGGTCGAGGGAACATGGATGCCGGGCCGTAATTGCCCTGTGGAAGTCGACCCGGAGCACGGGGTGACGCCGGCCATGGGGGGCGATTCGCAGGATACCGTTACGGCGCGGACGTGAGGGATGGCCAAGGCTCGGCTCAACGATTGAGCAGGCGGTGCCTTGCGAACCGGAGGCGACCCGGTTGTCGATAGGCGCAGACACTGGAAACTCCCGGCACCCCTCGCCCGACCGATTCGAATCCATGAACCGATACCTCATTCTACCGCTCTGCGGATTGCTTTTGAATCACGCCGCCGTCCCGCCCGCCGAGGCACAGGCCGATGCCGACGAAATGGACGTCTACGAGCTGTCCGCCTTTGAGGTGCGTGTGGGCCGCGACTACGGCTACCGCGCGACGCACTCGATGACGGCGACGCGGATCGGGGTGCCGCTGAGCGAAACACCCCTGAGCATTCAGGTGGTGACCGGCGACTTTGTCGACGACCTCGGCCTTGAGAGCTTTTCCGATGCCCTGCGCTACATCAGTTCCACCACGGGAGACACGCTGACGGCACCGGGCGATTCCGGCAACACGACGGTGCGCGGTTTTCCCACGGCATGGACCCTGCGCAACGGCTACCGCCGCTTCACAAACATCCCGATGGAGAATGTGGACCGCGTTGAAGTCGTGAAGGGCCCTGTATCGGTGTTCTTCGGACAGGCCGCCCCGGGCGGGATCACGAACATCATTTCGAAGAAACCGGACTTCTATGACCATGGTTCGATCTCGGCCACCTACGGCAGCTACGACCGCAAACGCGGACGCTTCGAGCTGAACCGCGAGCTGGTCGAGGGCAAACTGGCCGCGCGCATCTTCTTTTCCGCGGAGGACAGCAAGGACTGGCGCGACTTCGAATACACGAAGGGCTTTTATGTGAGCCCGTCGGTCCTCTACCGGCCCTTCCGGGACACAACGATTCTGATCGAATACGAGCACAGCAAGCGGCGCTTCAACAACGCCAACGCGAACATCTTCTATAATCCCGTCGCCTTGCAGTGGTATGAAGATCCGCCTCCGGAGATTCTTGCCCGCTACAACAACAACCTCGAACTGCTCCAGCGCACATGGCGGCAGGTAAACATCGAGCGCTGGCGCCAGGACTACCGTTCGACCTTCGGCGAGACAATCCCCATCGACACGGAGTACATGCCGGAGCTTCACCCGAGCGGGTGGGCTTTCAACGGCAACGGTTTTGGTGCCACGCAGCGCTACAAGACACACGACTTCAACCTTGATGTGCGCCAGCGCGTGCAGGACTGGCTGGAACTGCGTCTCGGCGGCAACTGGAATGAGAGCGGCAACTCGGCAAAGAACTTTCCCTCCGCCGACCGTCCATACCCCGATGGCTCGCTCGACCTCATCCGTTCGCTCGGCGGGCGCGGCTGGAACCAGACCACGACCTTTCAGACCGACGCCTTGTTCAAGTTCCGCCTTGCGGGCGTCTTCCAGCGTGTGCTCGTGGGCTATGAGCGCGTGGACGACAAGCGCTTCGACTGGCCCATGCGCGTCAGTTTCGACAATATCGAGGGACTGCCCGACCCCTACGGCGTGGCCCGCAGCGGTCGGCAAATGTACTCGCGCCACTACCCTTTCTTCGATCCCCAGCCGAGCCCGCGCGACATTTTCGACGGTTGGGGTTCGCCCAGCGTGGAACAGACCAACGCCCGCAATGGATACTATCTTTCACACCAGGCCGAGCTGTGGAACGGCCGCGTCAATACGATGGCGGGTATACGGCACGAAGACTACCGCCAGTTTGATTTCGGGTCTGTCACGCAGGAAGTGAACGGCACCACCTATATGGGCGGCTTCACCGCACAGGTCATCGAAGGGCTCAATTTCTTCGCCAGCTACAGCGAGAACTTCATGCCCAACCGCGGCGCCAACATCACAGGCCCGGGAGTGCGTGACGAAGACCGCTCGACCCTGCCGCCGGAGACCGGCAGCGGCTTCGATATCGGGTTTAAGAGCGAACTCTTCGACGAGCGCCTTACCGGCATGGTCACCTTTTTCAACCTCGAGCGGCAAAACATCCGCGCGCAGGACGCCGAGCGCACGGCCAACGACCCGCGCAATCTCGACGACAACCCCAACAACAACGTCACCTGGTACACCACCTCGGGGCTGCAGCGCACGCAGGGGACCGAGTGGGAGCTGATCTACACCCCCACGCGCAACTACCAGCTGCTCTTCAGTTACTCATGGATGTGGAAGGCCAACCTCATCCGCAACGACGACCTGCCGCCCGACTCCTTTCAATTCGTGCGCCGCCTGCGCAACGCGCCCCGCCATAAGCTCGCGGTATGGAATAAATACACCTTTATCGAAGGACCGCTCACGGGCGTTGAACTCGGCGTTGGCGTCCGCCACTCCTCGAGGCACCACCCGCGCGACGGTGCCTCCCCCATGGTCAATCCCTCCTACACAGTCTTTGACGGACTCATCGCCTACAGCCGCGAGATCGGCGGGCGGGACTGGCGCTTCAGCCTGAACCTCGAGAACCTCACGGACAAACTCTACCTCGAAGGCCACACCGCCGCAGGCGATCCCTTCAAGGCAAACTTCACCGCGACCCTGCGCTTCTGATCCGCACAACCGTCGGCCTCGATCACCGCCGCCGTCCGAACCCGCTTCCGCACCCCGCACCCGTAGTTCTCCCCCGCATTTTCAAATCCAAGATCGCCACGCGGCTGCGTGCCAAGGGTTGCGAGGTGTCCGGATCACGTCAGACCCGGGCTCAATCCGCCGCCGGTCTGTCCTCGGTCCAAATGCGCACGAAAACAGGCGCGCCGTCCGCGGGGCGCGGAAGGGTTGCCTCCATCGTCCAGGCCCCGCGCACAACCTCCGGGCGGTCGCAGTAGGTCTCGCGGTGGATCACGTCCGCGTTGGTGTCGGCCGGGTCAATCGTGTCTTCAAGGCGGCGCTCGGCGATCCCGTGGCGATGCCAGTCGGTCAGATTGGTCGACCATTCGACACCGCCGCCCAGCCCGTGGGCGTACCAGGACCGCGGATACTGAACAACGACCTCATCGTCCCCGAATTCAACGTGGACGGCGGCCCCGGCATCGTGCCGTCTATCGGGTTCGAGGCCGAAAAAATAGGCGGCTTGGTTGCGCAGACCGTCGCCGCTGGCATCACCCTCGGGCGCGAAGCGGTTCATCGCGGCAGGGTCCTCCACAACAGCGGCGTCAAAGTATTGACGTATCCAATACGCAAAGGGCGTTTCGAAGTTCTCGACCTCAACGCGCACAAAGTCGACGATGACTTGGTCGCGGGGCAATGATGTCGCCCGCCACGACAGGCGCAGGCCTTCGAGACGTTCGAAGTAGTTGTAATAGCCCCAAAGGCGCGCGATTTCAGGGGCCTCTTCGGTCGAGGGCAGGCTCATCTCGCCAGGCGGAGTGACGTTTCCACTGGGATGATTGCCTTTGCCCAGAGCGGAAGCGTTGAATCCGGGCACCCACCAACCGAAGTCGTGGAGGTATTCGTATTCGCCCTCCGGGACGGTCCCGCCCCCGTACTGAAGGATCGTCGACCCCCGGTTATCGGCATCCAGCTGGGTGTCGTTGGCTCCGCGCAGGCGGATCTGGCAAGCAGGCCGCGCCCAGGGAGCGCCCGCCGGATTGGTCACGCGAGATGGGTCGTCTACCTTCAAGCCGCCCTCCGGGTTGTCCCGGAACCCGGTTCCTCCTCGCCCGTTCCCTCCGCACCGTTCCGGGGGCCAGGATGGCCCCCGCCTACGTCCGCTGCCGCTCCCCCGCCGCCGTCCGCCGCGCCACCGTCTCACCGTAGCCGCTTAAACGGTAACCTCCACAAGCCCCGCCCGCACCGGATTCAAATCAATATACGCCCCCACCACCGACAGCGCACGGCGCGTCGGAATGGTTATGTACTTGGAATGGTTATTTACCTTGTTTGTAGTCTTCCCGAAACCGAGCGATGCCACCCACTCCCGGTAGTCAAAGGCAAGAGAGACCTTGTGTCCGCACCCCGCGCCAGTCGCTCGCACCGGTGCTCGTGCCTCCGCCGCTACCCGATTACATCCTTCTTCAAGTCGCGCAGGCTGCACAGCCCGCCCCAGTCCGCGAAGCGCATCCGCTTCGGCGGCGTCTTGCGCTTCCCGTAGGTCTCCGCGTTCGCCCGCAGCCAGGCCTCCATCCACGCCTTGCCTCCGATCACCGCTCCGTCCGTCAAATAACGCACCCGGCAGCGCAGCAGCTCCGCCAGCGACAGCTTCCCGCCCTCGCGCTCCACCGCCCACGCTTCCTCCAGTTTCACCGCCGCGCCCGCCCCGCGCCGCGTCCGCGCAGCCTCGCCATACAACAACTTCCGGTAACCCCGCGCCTCCGCCCGCAGATCCGCCGTAGCCC
>JAFIGH010000127.1 GCA_020831525.1 Opitutales bacterium | reverse complement strand
CGCACCCATACGTCCCGCTGGTTCTCCCCCAGCAAACGCCGCTTCTGCACCACACTCGAGGTAATATGATAAACACCCGGCCCGTCCGCCTTGACCCGTTCGTTTGACATGAAACCGAGCCTGCAAACAACCCAACATCCGTCAAGATACTTTTAGATATGATCTTTAAATTTTGGGGTAGGAATTGTTGCAGTTGCATTGGCGGAAGGGGTCCGTAAGGTCGGTTGTCATTCTTCAATGCATACGATTTGGATCATATCGGAAAACGCCGTGGAGCGGGAGAGCATGGAGTTGTTCCTTTCGCAGAACGACTTTACGGTGCGCACGTTTTCGAGTCTCGAGGGAGGGTCGCGGGGTGAGGGCGCGGATGCGGTTGTGCTCTCGACTCCGGGCGACGGGCTGCCGTCGCTGAAGGCGTTTTCGGAGTGGCGTGGGGCGGGGCGCGCCCCGCGCGTGTATTTGCTGGGTGAGGGGTATTCGCGGGAGGAGATCGCGAAGCTCCTGCAGATGGGGGTCAACGGCATCTTCAAGCGCCCGTTGCGTCCGTTGGCGATCATCCAGAAGCTTAAGGAAGATCTCGGAGGAGGCGGCGAGGATACGGCCGGGACCGGGGCGAAAACGGGTGGGGCCGGTGCGCTGGCGCTTGGGACGCAGGAGTTGACAAGCGAAGCTTGGCGGCGGACGGCGAACCTTATCCTGAACTTGGAGGATGTGCCGCCAATGCTGTTTGTGGAGTCGCCGTCCGGCTTGGTTTTCCGGTATTTCGTAGAGAAGCTGCGGCGGCGCTTGAAAGACGCGCACCTTGTATTTCTGGACGGGCCGGAGGCGGTGGTGCGCGCTGGTGTGGTGGCGGAGATCGAGCACGGGCAGTGGCGTCGGCCGCCGGTGGCGGCGATGTTCGCGCCGGAGCCGCCGCGCAAGGCGTTGCTTGATTTCTTTTTGAAAGACCTCGGATTGGAGGGGGCGACGGAAGACACTCTGATCCGTCTAGCCCTTGGATCGCGTTGTCCGCTTGGCGAAATGGTGGCAGCGGGTCGGGTCGACTCCAGCGCGGAGGCGTTTCTGCGGGAGGCGGCGGTAACGCTGCCGGGCGGCGATGCTTTTGCGGGTGACTGGGAGCGGTTGCTTGAGTTCCGGGTGCGGGAGCTGGCGGCTTCGCTCGATGCGGCGGAGCGCTCACGCGCGGTGGTGCCGAACGACCTGTTTGACGGGATGACCCTGTCGGCTGACCTGACGGAGCTTGAGGCGTTCGCCCATTGGCTGGCCGCCCGGCTAAGTGCGGGCGAGTGGCCCGGCGATGAAGAGCTGCGCACGCTAGCGGGCCACATCGGAGTTTTTGCGAAGGTGCCGCACAACTGTTTCTGGGCGGAGGACGAGGTGGAGGCACGCGCCGCGTTGGCGGAAGACGCGCTCGCTCGCATTGCGGCGCGCCCGGAGGCGGCGGCGAAAATCATTTGAGGCACGGAAATGGCGAATGTGGATACAACAGACCCGGCGATGATGAACGAAGTCGCGGTTTTTCCGATACGTATTGCGATTGTGGAGGATGAGCCTTCGGTAGCGGAAGCGCTGAGCGATTTGCTCGACGCGCGCGGTTACGATGTGGAGATTTACAACTGTCCGATGCGAGCATTGCGTGCGCTGACGCTGGAGCGGTTCGACGGCCTTTTGCTCGACTACCGGATGCCGAATCTGAACGGGCGGCAGTTTTTTGAAAAAGCCCGGCGCCGCGGGATTACGATTCCGACTGTGCTGGTGTCCGGATTTGTGGATGAAACGCGCCTTACGGAGATGGTGAACCTCGGGTTGTGCCGGTTTTTGCAGAAGCCGGCCCGCGCGGAGGCTTTGTTTGAGACGCTTGAGTCGCTGGGGCTCGGGCCCGGCCGTGCCCTTGCGCGCCGGGCGGAATGGGAGGAGTGGCGCGACCACTGGCGCGCGCTGATCCGGGTGGACGAGGCATCGAACCGCGGTGCCTGTCTTGCGGGGATTCCGTGGAAGCGGTTCGAGGGAGCCCCCGCGCGCACGCCGGGTGACCGCAATCTCATTTGCTCGGTGCTGCACGGATGGGAGACGGGCGGGACGATTGCTCTGTCCGGTCCGACGGGCTCGGATTTCGTTCCTCTTCTCCGCGAACTCGTGCCGGTCCTGCGGCCGAATGTGACGGAGATCGTTTTTCTCGATGGCACAGCCTCGGATTTCGCGGAGGCGGCGGCGGACGCTGAACGGCGTCCGACGCTCTACGTCGGCGTGTTTCGCAGCGCGGAAAAGCTGGCTGAAGTTTCCGGTTCCGCCGCTCCGGGTGGACCGGCGGTTGGCTATATCCTCGAAACGGAAGCGCCCGCCGCGGCGGGAAGCGGCGGTTTCTTCGAAGGCGGGTTGGCTTCGTGCGTGTTGCCGCCCCTGCGGGAGCGGCCGGAGGCGGTGGCACACTATTTGGCGGTGCATTGTGCGGTGGCCGGAGCGGAACCTGGCGCCGAAGCGGCGGCGGCACTGTTGGCCTACGGTTGGCCGGGAAACTACAACGAGTTGGCCGCCGTTCTGGATGCGGTGGCACTTGCTGGACGGGGCGGCCCGGTGGCGGCGGGCGACGTGGAGGCGGCGCTTCGGTCGGTTTCGGGCACCGACTTTAGGTTTGGCTCGGCTGCGCTGCGCGTCCGGCTGCGGGCGGATCTCCTGGGACCGCTTCTTCGGGAGGTGTCGGATGATGCTGTCGCCGCTACCTTGGCCGGCATTCCTGCCGAGCAAATTGACGCTGCGCGGAAATGCCGGTCGGTGTTAGATGCAGTGGACACGAGCCGGTTTGCGTTATCGGCAGGCCGGACCGTGGAGACGCGGCGGGCCACCCCGTAGGCGTGCGCCCCGCGCCGACGGAGTCTGATCGGCTATGATTCGTCGGCTTCGTTTTCTGAAACCCGCCGGAAGACGGCGACAACGGTGCCGCCGCGGACGAGTTCGAGGTATCCGCCGCGCATGCGCCATGTATCGACGGAGCGGAGCGATTCGAGGTAGCGCGACTCAAACTCCATGGCTTCGGGCGGACCGCCCATGCGGGTAGTGGCGAGTTCGCCGAACGTCAGCTGGCTGCCTTCCATCGTATAGGGGCCGGTCACGCGGTTCACGCCGGAGCTTCCGGAGAGGTGGCCGGGTTCGTCGCCGAAGCGCAGTTCGGGTGATATTGCTGATTCCGGAACGTCAAGTCCCGGTGCCTCGACGAGGCGCCAGTTGCTTCCGGCGAGCGGTTGGCCGTCGATTTCGGCGGTATCGCGGTCCGGCCCGCACGCGGAGAAGAGTGCGACTGCGAGCAGGGCGAAGAGAACTGAGAGGGCGAATTGGGGCGGGATCGGTGATTTCATGCAATCAGCGTAAGCGAAAACGACCGGAAACGAAAGCGCTCAGAGGACATAATCCCTTTTGGCAATGAGGACGACGAACTCGCCCTTCTGGCTTCCGCGGGCGACGGCTTCGCGCGCTTCCGCGGCAGGTGCGGTGACAATTGTCTCGTGCCGCTTGGTGAGTTCGCGGGCGACGCAGATATATCTGTCTTTGCCGAGCGTTTCTTCGATGTCTGCGAGGGTTTTGAGGATGCGGTGGGTGGATTCGTAGAAGACGAGGGTGTGGGGGGCGTCGGCGTGTTCGGCGAAGATGCGGCGGCGGGCGGTGGACTTCGGCGGGAGGAAGCCGAGAAAGAGGAAGGCGTCGGTGGGCAGCCCGGAGACGGCGAGCGCGTTGACAAGAGCGCACGGCCCCGAGACGGGGGTGACGGTGAGTCCGCGCGCGCGGCAGGCGCGCACGACGCGGAAGCCGGGGTCGCTTACGGCGGGCATGCCGGCGTCGGTGACGAGTGCGACCCGTTCGCCCCGTGCGACGCGTTCGGCGAGGGCGGGGGCGACGGCGGTCTCGTTGTGCTCGTGGCAGGGGATGAGCGGTGCTTTTGCATCGACCGGAAGAATACGCCGGGTGTGGCGCGTGTCTTCACAGGCGATGGTGTCGACGCGGGAGAGGATGTCGGCGGCGCGCGGAGAGAGTTCGGCGCGGTTGCCTATGGGGGTGCCCACGACATACAGGGCCGGGGGCAGGCTCTCCTCGGTTTGCATGGTGGGAGGGAATGCAAGCGGCGGACTCCGCGCAAACCCGAATTGCCTCGGCGCCGCACCGCGCCGGATCCGTTCGCCGCCGATTATGTCCGTTTGTCCCGCGAAATCGACCGCCGCCGGATTCGGTGTCGCCCGTGTGCCGCCGGCGTGAGACCTTTCGCGCGATTCCAAGAGAGCGTTAAGAGAGACCTGATTAGCATCCAGCGGCCCGCTTCGGCGGGCCGTCTGGTGTACGGATGAGGCGAAAAGCGAATTTGCCGTCAAAAATCTGCCCGGTGTGCGGGCGACCGTTCGCGTGGCGGCGGCGCTGGCGGCGCGTGTGGGCGGAGGTGCGGTATTGTTCGGAGCGTTGTCGGCGGGGCGGGCTTTCCCATTGACGGGCGCGGGGATTCCGCAACTGGTATTGCGGGTGGAATGGTTGGACGCATTGCCCGGCATGATCGGCCCCTACGGCGGGGCGCTTCTTTTTGTCGTCTCTTCGGTGCTGATGGTGTGGCGGCTGGAGTGCATGGCGGCGCGCGGGCTGGAGGGGACGGTCATCGGCACGGTGGTGATGCCTTATGCCTCGGGCGCGGGAAACCTGTTTTTCGTCTACACGATGTTGCGCCGCGGGGGCGACGGCGGCGAGGTGCTGATCAACTGCGTGGTCAACAACGCGACCAACCTCACGCTCTTTCTCGGCCTGCCAGCACTGTTTTGGGGGCTGCGGCTGGTGTCGCGCGGCCGCCCGAATAAGCGGGAGGTGCGGGATTGGAAGCTCAACCGCCTCTCTGTGCAGCTTACGCTCGCGGCAGGCGTCTTTTTTACGGCCGTTCTCTGGGCGCTTGGGCTCAACGGAACGATCGGGTTGGCGGAGGGGCTTGTGCTCGTCGGGGTGTTTCTTTTTTGGCAGGCGTTCCAGGTCTTCGACGTGTTGAAGACGAACATTGTGACGAACCGCAGCCTCTCGCCGTGGCTCATCGTCGACGGGATTGCGGTGGTGCTGTGCGGGATCGTCGTGTTCGGGTCGGTGGATATCGTGGTCGACGCGCTGCTTGAGCGTGAGTCCGGGTTCGTCTCGCGGGAAAACATCGGCTGGCTCACGGGGTGGCTCATGGTCCTGCCCAACGCTGTGCTGGCGCTCTACTACGCCGCGCGCCGTCAGCCGCACGTCGTCTACACTTCACAGGTGGGGGACGGGCACATCTGCATTCCGCTGTGTATAGGCCTTTTTGCGTGTTTTCAGCCGATCACCGTGCCGGAGTGGGCGGGACCGGCGCTGCTTTTGATCGCGGCGGCGTCGGGATTGCATGTCCTGTGTCTGCTGCTCTTCCGGGGTACCCCGCGCTGGCTGGCGGCGGGATTTATCGGGGCCTACGGGTATTTTCTCTATCTCGGCTGGGTCTAAGGAACGGCAGGATTGCCAAAGGCGGGTGAGCCGGTATCGGTGTTTGTTGTGCGACGGATCCGCCGTTGCGCGTCGGTGAATTCCAATTTGTTCCGCCATGAGTGCTATAGAGAAACGCATTGAATCCCTCGGTCTTGTCCTGCCCGCTCCGCCGTCACCGGCGGGCAACTACCTGCCCTACCGCCGCAGCGGCAACACGCTCTACCTCGCCGGTGCGATCTGCATGGAGGCGGGGAAGATGACCCACACCGGCAAGGCGGGCGCGGCGCAGACTGTCGAATCCGCCTACGCGGCGGCCAAGGTGTGCGTGCTCAATGCGCTCGCGGCGGCGAAGGCGGCTGCGGGCACCTTGGACAACATCACGCAGGTCCTCTACGTGTGCGGGTATGTGAACGCCGTCGAGGGGTTTGCCGACAGTCCGGCGGTGGTCAACGGAGCGAGCGACCTCCTTGTGGAGATTTTCGGCGACCGCGGACGCCACGCCCGCGCGGCGGTGGCGGTCTCGGGTCTGCCGAAGGACTCCACCGTGGAGATCCAGATGATTCTGGAGGTTGCTGACTGAGGGAGCGCGCGGGCGGGGCGGAAGCCGAGGGCGGTGTCGATGCGCCACGCATCGTTGTCCCAGCGCTTGCCGTCGCCGCCGGGCAGGCGGTCGTATTTTTGGTGGTTCCAGCGCAGCGCGCTGTAGAGCCGGGGCGTCAGCTGGCGGCGGACGTCGGCCCAGTAGCTGGTGACCCATGCGTTTCCGGCGTGCGGTCGGCGAGGAAGGCGTCGCGGTCGGGTGCGATGTCGAGATCGGGCACGCCAGGCGACGTGTTCGTAGGCGAGGGGATAATTGACGAAGGGGTTTTCCCATATGTCGTGCCCGCCGATGAATGCGCCGAAGACCGGCGTGAAGCGGCCGATCTGCACGTTCCATGCACCGGCTTCGCCTTGAAGGCGGAGAAAAAATTTATCCCAGCGGTATTGCGGCGCTCCGCCGTAGAACCGTGCCACGCCGGGGTGCACACCGTCGTCGTAGCGGTACTTCACCGTGCCGTAGAGGACATCCCGCCAGAGGGCGTCGCCTGTGAGTGTGGCGCGCCCGGAGACGCCACCGGTTGGTTTCCTCCAGAGCGACGATGCCCTCGATTACGGCGCCGTCCGCCGCGCACGCGGCAGCCAGCGTGCAGCAAAGCACGTGGACGCGCCGAAGGCGACCGTTGAGCCCGGAAAGATAACGCATAAGGAAGGAATCCAGAGAATCTAGGCGGTTATACCTAGAAAACATTGCTTCCAAAGCAAGCCAAAAGATCGGTCCTGCCGCCGCGGATCAATCGGTGCGCTTCGCGATCCCGAGGTTGCGGGCATGAAAGGCGAGGGCGTCGGGAATGTGGCGCTCCCAGTAGTCCCAGCTGTGGGCGCCTTCGTGTTCCTCGTAGGTGTGGGGGAGGCCGGAACCGCGGAGCGAGTCGCGGAAGGCCCGGTTGTCCTCGATCAGAAAGTCGTCCACGCCGCAGTCAACGCGTAGAGCGGGGGCGTCGCCGGCTTTCGCCGCTTCTTCCGCCAAGCGCCGGAGATCGTGCCGCGTGCCGCGCGGATCATCGCCGAAGACCTCCGGAAAGTCATGTTCGCGCCCGGCGACCATGGGGCGGCTGCCGTGCATGAGTGCGCCGCTGTGGCTGTGGATGCTACAGAACCGGTCGCGGTAGCCCAACCCCACGCGCAGGGCGCCGTAGCCGCCCATGGAGAGCCCGCCGATGGCGCGGCCCGTGCGCGTGGCGCGGGTCGGGAAGGTGCGGTCCACGAGGTTGACCAGTTCTTCGCCGATGTGCCGCGCGTAGGCCGGGCCGCCCTCGATGTCCGTGTAGAAGCTGAGGCAGCCGTCGGGCATGACGACGATCAGCGGATACTTGCCCGCGTAGCTCCCGATCCGCGTGTTCACGAGCCATGCCGTGTGGTCGTCGCCACGGCCGTGCAGCAGGTAGAAAACCGGGAAGGGCGGCTCGCCGGTCTCGGGGAGCAGGACGTTCATGGCGGTCTTCTTACCGAGGACCGCGCTTTTCCAGTGAATGTTACAGAGGTGCATGAATGCAAAGGGGGTTCCGTAGGGATGCAGGCGGTTTTGGAGGCACCGCGCGCAAATCGCAAGTCTCCCGGTCTTGCGCCCGCCGGGAAAGTCGCTTGCATGGGCGGTTTTTCCCGCGCATGGAATTCAACCTCAAAAAGATCCTCAAGGCCCTCCTTTTCTCCTCCGGCGACGCGCTCTCGACGAAGGACGTGCAGGCCGTCATCACCCGTTTCCACGCACAGAGCGAGGAAGACGAAGAGGATTCCGGCGGGGCGGAGGAATCCCCCGTGGACGGCGGACAGGGCGTCATGCGCGACCTCCTCGCGCAGGTGCCGTCGCTTCTCACCACCGCGCAGATCCGCGATGCTTTCGCGGAGATCAGCCAAGAGCTGGAGGACGCCAATGATGTCTGGCGCGTCGTTGAGGGGCCCAGCGGCTACCGGCTCGCCGTCGCCCCCCAGTACGCCGACTGGGTGCGGCTCCTGCGCGACGAGCCGCGCCCGCGCCGCCTCTCCGCCGCCGCTCTTGAGACTCTCGCTGTCATCGCCTACCGCCAACCCGTCACCCGATCCGAAATCGAAGCTGTGCGCGGGGTTTCCTCCGACAGCGGCGTCAACCGCCTCATTGAGAAAGAACTCGTCCACATCGTCGGGCGCGCCGACCTTCCCGGACGCCCCCTCCAATACGCCACGACAGACGCATTTCTCGAGTTCTGCGGTATCCGCAGCCTCGAAGAACTCCCCGCCAGCGACGTCCTCAGTCCCAGCCAGATCACTGAGTGGATCCGCAAGGCGACCATGCCTGACAGCGCCCCCGACGCCGCCGACATGGGCCTGCCCACCGACGGCGATGAAGAAGCCCATGTCGTCGCGGAAGACGACAACGGCGGGGACGAATCGGCGACAGACAGCAGTACGCCTGAGGAGAACCCGCCTGCAAGCACTCCGGGTGGCGTGGATTGAGGCTTTTTGAAATCGATGTTTAACCTTGTCTTGCGCGGCAGGGGCGTGGTCTTGGTTCAGGGTTCGACACGGAACAAATTGCGAAACCCCCACCGGGTTTCGAATCTGTGCCAGCGGTCCCCGGAGTGTTCATAGAAAAATGGAAGCACATCGTCTCCCGACCAGCACCAACCCTTTTCCGTGTCGTAGAACCAAAAGGAGTCCAGCGTTCCTTCACCGAGATAGATCCAACCAAGCCGATGATGGAAGATCCACGGATACCCGGAAGAACTGAACCAACCGAATTGCGGTCGATCCTCCCCGTCTGGAGCAAGCCACGTCTCGACGGATGCGCCGGCATACCAAAGGTCGTCGATAAACCGCCGGGCACGGTCTCCGAAAAAGTCCGCGACCTCCGCGCTGCGGGTGGAACGACCGGGCATATCGTGCGGAGGGCTCCAAGCTTCTCCGTTGATGTCGCGCACCCGAACCTTGTAGATTCCGGCGTCCGCTTCGGTTGTCTCCTCGATAAGTAGCCACGACCGGTTTGCTCCCGGAATCGGCGAATCATCCCGGAACCATTGATACTCCAACCGGCCCGCGCCGTAGGCGTAGACGCGCATATACCAGTCTTCGCCGTAGGCCACAGGTTCGGCACGGTTCGGGACGATAGGGAAGACGTGGGGAGGCGCTTCGTGGGTTTGAACGAGAATTCGTGGATTCCGATAGGAGGTGTCTTCAACCATTCCAAATCGACTCGCTCTCGGAATCCAGGAAAGAGGATGAATCGTCAAGGGTTCAATGACGACAACGGCGACAACGCCGTCTTCGAGAATAGCGAATCCCCACATCCCTTCAGGTGCCTCCTGCAGCTCTGAGAAAGGTTCCGGAAAAGCCATATAATATTGATGCCTAGGAGTATTTACTAGCCTGAAATCGATAAGTTGCCAGAGGGTCGGGTCCAAAACTGTCCATGTTCCAATCTGAGGTTCACTCAATTGACCTCCTTCCATGAAAAACAAGCCCAACAAGGTACCCGTGCGGTCCCGGGCGAACACGGAGATGCCGTCGCCGGAAAGTTCTAGGTCGTGTCCTTTCGGGGAGTTGATCTCTACTACGTTCCAGTCCACGGCCAGATTGTAGTCCGGACCGTCGTTGATGTACGTGTATGTGGCTGAATATGCCGCGTGAAAGAGTGTCCCGTGTCTGTCCAAGGCGATGATGTGGTTCGGGAATGTTTCGATTTGCACAATTCCGTTGATCGGAACCTGTACGAGTGGTTCGTCTAGAAAACGTGCGTAGACACGTCCGCTGTCGGTTAGGACAGCCGTAAAATAGTCTGAGTTCCGGAGATGTCGTGGCGTCCTGCGAAATCCCCTACGAATAGCAACTGGGTATCCTTCGATATCCGAAATATCTATATGCTGCAACTGTGGCGAACTGGACGTGCCGCTCCCATGAAGGAGTGTACCGATTGAGGTCAACATCGCAGTGTTCTCGGATGAAATGGAAGCAAGGTTGACGAAAATTGCCGAAGCAACCGGTGTTGCGAGCGATGACGGATAATGCGTGACGGATCCGTTCGTGTTGAGAGCGAATTGTCCATTGTAGGACAAAGTATCGGGGTCCGACCAATAGCTCCTTTCTTTGAGGACCGCTGTCAGTCCGTGCTTTGATTTCTCTCCAAAGATATAATCCGGTATGATACCAACGTATATGACTTGTTTGCCGAATCCGTTGTCGAGGTGAAGATAGAATTCATATTCGGTGGATTCAGCGCGATCGATAACCAAGTTAGGTCCCGATTGCTGAACTGAAATGCCGTTTTCATCTTTCCATTCGAACGAGGTAATTTTCGGAAAGGATTCAATCTTAGGCACCTCAATCTCAATTCTTGTTCCAAATCCCACTGTTGGACGGAATATCAGGTCACGCACATCCTCAATATGCCATGCGACAACTTCAGGGGACAGAGTGGAACCGAAATCGTTGGTCGCGCGGAGTCGGTATCTGCCAGTGCGATCAAACGGAGAATCGGACCTGACTATCCTGAGTCTCCTCTCGTTTTCGCCGTCGAGGGGAACTCCGTCCTTGTACCATTGTAGAGCAATCTCGCTCCCTTCGGAACCGATGACAGCAAACTCAATGTAGGCGCTTCCGGAATACGGAACCCAAACCGGACCTGGCACGTCGATGAATTCCGGAGCAAACCGTTTCTCATACAGAACGGCAGGACCGAGAACCGTGGTGACTCCGTTGTAAACGGCTAGTCGGTAGTAGATCCGATCCGTGCGAGATCGGTCAAACCAAGGGAAGTTCAGCATGTCGCCCGCACCATCGGAGAACGACCATGTCAGGAATGTCTTCATATCGGCGCTGCTATGGATGTGTCTCGGATACGCGATGGCTTTGATGAAGGGGGAATTTCCTGAGTCGATCACGACGGGGAGGTGGCCACTATCTTTATACGGAATAGCGATCTCATTTTCGTCGGAGAGCTTAATGGACGGGAAACCCGCGTTTGCAATGTTCCCGTGGCTTCCTGCCAGTGTTCCGTTTGCAATGCCTGCTAGTTCCCATACCGAACTGTCAAATGCCCGGAAAATGGAGATTTCACCTGAGATCGTACCGCCGACATGAAGGGCGACCGGTTGGGGACGACCGTCGACGTCGGCGTAGAGGGGGGCTCCACTTTCGCCGGGTTGACCCTTTATTGCGGAAGAGCGAAAAAGGTGGTATCGCCATCCATTGCCGTCCCTGCCGGTAGGATGACGTGCAAACGGAGACTCAGTTTCCTGGACATTTACAACGAAACTATCGTCCGGGTAGTATTTCCGCGCAGATGTCGTCAGGACATTGGACTCGGGGTTGTCTTCATAAGTCATACCGGCTCCCATCCAGGCATCTTGTGCGTCGGTAAAATACAATGCTGCTATGTCCGCGTTGAATGTATTGCTTGTGGGAAACCCGTGCGGAAACGACTTTGCCGCCCAACGTTCGGCGTAGCCGGTGAGTGAGATCGAGTTTGCGTAAGCGAGCTCTCCGAACCCTAAAGTGCTCGGAAGGCGTCGGGTTACTTTGACGTTTGTGTTCCATGCCAAACTCTCAGTGTCGAAGACGACGTGTGCAGCAGTGAGAACGGCTCGGTCATAGACATGGAAACCTAACCCACGGATGGTTATGTCGCTAGCCGACGTTGCGTAGATTCTAGTGGAAAATATGAAGGGGTAAGCGTCCAGCGCGCGGTCAGGAACATGGGGGAAAGCGGTGTCATCGGCGGCTGCATGCGAAAGCGTGACTATTGTGGAGAGTAGGCATAGGATCCACATGACCATTGATGTGGCGGTGTAGGGCCGGTTCTTGACGAAACTACATGGGAGAGAGGGGCGTCCTGAAGCGGAGTTGGTCATGGTGACAGACGGTGGTATCCGAATAGAGTGCAAGTGCATGGATGATGTGGAGTCTTCATGCCGTGTGAGTAGAGTCAATCAAAGCCGACGGTATATATGTAAAGCGAAGTCGCCTCCCCGCAACCTTGTCTTGCGCGGCGGGGGCGGGGGCGTTGGTATGGGAGGTTGTGAGCGAGACTGTGACCACCATACGGGCCATCCGGCCGGCCGCGCGGGCTATTGTCATCCACGACGGCAAGCTGCTGGCGGCGAAGATGCGCGACCGCCAAGGGGTGTATTACATCCTGCCGGGGGGCGGGCAGCAGCCGGGCGAAACCCTGCGCGAGGCGGTGGTGCGCGAGTGCATGGAGGAGTGCGGCGTGGAGGTAGAGGTCCAGGAACTGCTCTACGTGCGCGAGTACATCGGCAAGAACCACACATTCTCGGACCGGCACGCGCGGTTTCACCAGTTGGAGCATGTCTTCCGCTGCCGCGTGCTGGACCCGCACGCGGTCGTGCCCGGCGGCAACTGTGACAACCACCAGGTGGGCGTGAACTGGCTGGCGCTGGAGGCAATGGCGGCGATCCGCTTCTATCCGGAGGTCATCAAGCCGTTTTTCACGGCCGACGGCATTGAGGTGCCGTGCATTTACTTGGGCGACTGTAATTGAGGACGACGGGCGGTGCGCTTGTTGCCGACGGTCGTTTTGGCGGGAGATGTCATGGCTTCGGGCCTTCACGCATCATCGACCGACCGCCGGGACGGCGGTCGGGGCCGTTTAGTTTGGATAGCGGCGGGCGTGTGGAACCCCCCCCCCCCCGCCCCAAAAAAAAAAAAAA
>JAFIGH010000020.1 GCA_020831525.1 Opitutales bacterium | reverse complement strand
GCCGCAAAACCGTCGGCCGATCCCTGCCCAAGACCGTCGCTAACGATTGGGGTAACCGTTTCCGGGGACATCCGCGGGATTGACAATTCAGCGGCGGACGGCGTTATGGTGCTATGGACTGGAGTGCGGTATTTACTAATCCGACGGTATTCGAGGGAAGTCTGATTCTCGCCGCGATCCTTGTCCTGTGGGTGTTCTGGGTGTTTGTCGGGCCGCGCCTCTTTCGTCAGCGCGGGCGGGATGACTGGCGGCGCTCGGTGACATTCTTTGGGTTGCTGGCCTTTGTCCTCGGCGGGGTGGCGGGTGTCGGGTTTGCTATGGGGCAGGACCTCTGGCTGGTGGCACGCTTCGCGCTCCTTATCATTCTCTGGATGGTTGTGGCGCGTGTTGCCGCATTGGTGCCGGAGCGCTATTGGGAGCGGGCGCTGGCGCTGGCGCTTTACCT
This sequence comes from Opitutales bacterium, assembly GCA_020831525.1. Taxonomy (GTDB): domain Bacteria; phylum Verrucomicrobiota; class Verrucomicrobiia; order Opitutales; family Oceanipulchritudinaceae; genus SLLG01. Next base: position 60,397 of record JAFIGH010000020.1, on the reverse strand, counting down.
CGGCACGGCGGTTGTGCTCCTGCCGGAAATGCGCGAACTGCTCGACTTTCTCTCGGGAATTCAGTTTCATTTCGGGGATACGAGCTTCTCGGTCGCGGGTATTCTCAAGGGGGTCGTCATCCTCTCCTTCGCGCTCTATGTCGGAATGGGGCTGGCGCGCTTTATCGAGGACAAGCTCGAATCGGCGAGCAACTTGACCCCGTCGCTCCGTGTGCTGCTCGGCAAGATCGCGCGGATCGTGTTGATCATCGTCGCCCTCCTCGCCGCTTTCGAGGTGATCGGTATCGACCTCACGCTGCTGAAGTTTCTCGGCGGCGGTCTTGGTCTCGGCCTTGGCTTCGGCTTGCAGAAGGTGGTTTCCAACCTTGTCTGCGGATTCATCCTTCTGGCCGACCGCTCCATCAAGCCGGGTGATGTCATCGAGGTGGAAGACAGCTACGGCTGGATCAACAACCTGCGGGCGCGGCACGTCTCCGTCCTCACACGCGACGGGAAAGAGCACCTCATCCCCAACGAAGACCTCATCACGCAGCGGGTCGTCAACTGGTCGTACTCCGACGAAAAGGTGCGGCTCAAGATCCCGGTGGGTGTCTCCTACAAGTCCGACGTCCACCAAGTGCGCGAGTTGCTTCTCCGTGCCGCCGCCGAGGAAAAGCGGGTGCTCAAGGATCCCGCGCCGAACTGCCTGCTCCTTGCCTTCGGCGACAGCTCCGTCGACTTTGAACTGCGCATTTGGGTCGACGACGCCTACAACGGCATCACCAATGTCCGCAGCGCGGTGCTCTTCCGCATCTGGGATCTCTTCAAGGAGCACGGCGTGGAGATTCCCTTCCCGCAGCGCGATGTGCATCTCCACCGCGTCCCTCCGGCGAAGGAAAGTGGCGGCGACTGACCTCCGCCCACTCTCCCTCTTCCTCTCCCATCGACACTCCACTCCGGTCCGGGCGGGCAGCGGACCGTGGTCGCGGTGTCATTTTGGCGTTCCAGACCGGCGTTCATGCGGCGAGCCGGTGTTCCATGCGGGCATGGCCGCGGTATGTGCGGTCGGAAGTGTAGCGGACATGCTTGCACCGGAGCCGTTATGCTGATTGAGTGATGGTGTCGGTTGGCTTCCGGTTCTGTGGAAGCGGCCCGGCATATCGCATGCGCCATCAAAAGATCAATTGGACGACCCTTGTTTTCGTCGTCTCGTATCACCTCCTTCTCGTCGGCATGGCGCCGTTCGCGTTCGGGGTATTATCGTGGAGTGCATGGACCGGTTTCCTTATCACTTTCGTTGTCGGCGGACTGACGATCACGGCGGGCTACCACCGGCTGTATGCGCACAAGGCGTATGAAGCCCGTCCTGTGTTCGAGTGGGCTGTCCTCCTCGGGTCTACGCTGGCGTTCCAGTGGTCGGCTCTCGTTTGGTCGCACGACCACCGCCTGCACCACAACCATGTCGATACGGACAAAGATCCCTATTCAGTGAAGAAGGGGTTTTGGCACGCACACATGCTTTGGCTCTTCACTTACCGGCGGAAGTTCGACCGGGCGCTCGTGGCGGATCTTCTGCGTAATCCCCGCGTGGTTTTTCAGGACAGGTATTACCTTGCGCTGACCATCGGGGTAAATGCGGCCGTGCTGGGGCTGGCGTGTCTCTTCATGCCTCCGCTCGCCGCGTTCTGGGCGGTGATTTTGCTGCGGATTTTCGCGGTCCACCACTGCACATGGTTCATCAATTCGCTTGCCCATGTCTGGGGTTCGCGCACCTATGCGCGGGAGTTGAGTGCCGTCGACAACGCGGTGCTCGCGTTCCTCACTTTCGGCGAAGGCTACCATAACTACCACCATGCCTTTGCCTCCGACTACCGCAACGGAGTGCGTTGGTACCACTTTGATCCCACAAAGTGGCTTGTGCGCGCCGCATCGCTCGTTGGGCTCACGTCGCACCTGCGCGTCATTCAGACCGTGCGAGTGCAGAAGGCGCTTGTGTCCAAGGACAAACGCCTCCTTCTCGACCGACTTTCCGCTGAGGTTGACGAACTGGCAATGGAGCTCAGCCGGAAACTGGAGCACCTCGCCGACACCTTCGACGGAAACGTCGCTGCGCTCTCCGGCAGTCTCGCCGAGTTCCGTGAAGCCTCCAAGGAGAAGCGCGCTCTCCTGCGCATCGAAATCCGCCGCCTGCGGCGGGAAATCCGCGCCAATTGGAAAGCATGGGTGGCGCTCACGCGGTGGACCGCCCGGCGCTACGCTCCCACGCACAGCCATTAATCCGCCGCGGAGCCGCCGGAGGCACGCCACGGGCGCCGGGTGGCGTCACATTTGGGTTTGCGGTCGCGCCGGTTGGGGCGGATGTTGGCGGCTTTGTTTGGTATCCGGACGGGGCGATCCGTGGTCCGCGGCGGGCCGGGACCGCGTCCGGAGCCGCCTCAGGACCATGAATACAGCGACCTTGAACGACCCCGCAACTCTGCCCGATGTCTCCGGGCACTTCGGCCCCTACGGCGGCCGCTACGTGCCGGAGACGCTCATGACGACCCTCCTCGATCTCGAGGCGGCCTACCGCGAGGCGCGGGAGGATCCGGAATACAGGCGCGAGCTGGACTGGTTTTTGCGCCACTACGCCGGGCGGCCCACGGAGCTCTATTTCGCCGAGCAACTGACGGAGCGACTCGGCGGCGCGAAAATCTACCTCAAGCGCGAGGACCTGCTGCATACCGGCGCGCACAAGATTAACAACGTCATCGGGCAGATCCTCCTCGCCAAGCGGCTCGGGAAGAAGCGCATCATCGCCGAAACGGGCGCCGGCCAGCACGGTGTGGCGACGGCTGCCGCCTGCGCCAAATTCGGGCTGGAGTGTGTCATCTACATGGGTGCCGTGGACATGGAGCGGCAGGCGCTCAACGTCTTCCGCATGCGCCTTTGCGGGGCGGAGGTGCGCGGCGTGGATTCGGGCCAGAAGACCCTCAAAGACGCCGTCAACGAAGCCATGCGTGACTGGGTTGCCTCGTCGCGAAATACTCACTACATCCTCGGTTCCGCTCTCGGGGCGCACCCCTTCCCCATGATGGTGCGCGATTTTCACCGTGTTATCGGCCGCGAGACACGGGAGCAAATCCTCTCGCTGGAAGGCCGCCTGCCGGACGAGATGGCGGCTTGCGTGGGCGGCGGCAGCAATGCCATCGGGTTCTTCTTCGAGTTTCTCGGCGACCCCTCCGTGCGGCTCGTCGGCGTGGAAGCGGGTGGACGCGGGATTGCCCGCGGGGAGCACGCGGCCCGCTTTGAGGGGGGCAAGATGGGTGTCCTTCAGGGTTGCCGCACCTACATCCTGCAAAACGATGACGGGCAGATTGAGCTGACCCACTCCGTCTCCGCGGGGCTCGATTATGCGGCTGTCGGTCCGGAGCACGCCTACTACCGCGATGCCGGACGCATCGAGTACGGCTACGCCTGCGACGACGATGTCCTCGGCGCATTCCGCCTTCTCTGTGAGACGGAGGGTATTCTTCCGGCCCTGGAGTCGACCCATGCCATCGCCTACGCCGCCAAGCGGGCGCCCCAAATGGGGAGCGATCAGATCCTCTGCCTCAACCTTTCCGGGCGCGGCGATAAGGATGTGAGCCAGGTTGCCAAAATGATGGAGGAAGCCGCGAAATGATGTCCATGACCGGATTCGGGCGCGGCGAAAAGACCGCCGCCGACCTCACCCTCGCCGTCGAGCTGAACGCTGTCAACCGGCGCAACCTCGAGACCTCCTTTTCCCTCCCGCGCGAGTGGCAGTCGCTTGAGCGCGACATCGCGGAAATCGTCCGCGGCGGGGTGGGGCGTGGCAAGGTCCACGCCACCGTGCGCGCTGACCGCGCCTCCGGGGCGGGAGCGTTTTCATGGGACCGCGCGGGCGTGGAGGCCTTCCTCGACAAAGCCGGTGTGCTCGCGGAGTCGCGCGGCATCGCATGGCCGCCGGACGGCGCCGGGCTCGTCGACATCATCGCGCTGCACCGCACCGATTCCGATCTTCCGACGGCGGACGATGTCCGCGAAGCCCTCGCGGAAGCGACGCGTGCCGCCCTTGCGCGGTTGAATGAGATGCGCGCACGCGAGGGTGCGCACCTCGCCGCCGATCTCGGCGGGCGCCTCGGCCGCCTGCGTACGCTCCTCGCCGACATCCGTGCGAACACGGCGGGAACCACCGGCCGCTACCGCGAACTCCTCACGCAACGGCTCAAGTCCGCCGGGCTGGATCTTGATCTCGACGACGAGCGCGTGCTCAAGGAAATCGCTATCTTCGCCGACCGTTGCGACACCACCGAGGAGGTCACGCGTCTCGACAGCCATCTCGCTCAATTCGCCGAGACGCTCAAGGCGGCCGCGGATAACGCTGTCGGCCGCAAGCTGGAGTTTATCCTCCAGGAGATCAACCGCGAGTTCAACACCATCGGGGCCAAGGCCAACAATGTCGACGTGAGCCGCTTCGTCATCGAAGCGAAAAACGAAATCGAACGCATCCGCGAACAAGTGCAAAACGTCGAGTAAGCCTGCCGTCCCGCGCTCTGGCGGGCGCAGCTACACGGCCGCGAGGCCTTACCGAGGTTCCGCCAGATCGGCGAAGGAGGGGATTCGCACGGAGGCCATGCCGGCGCGGTCGGCGGCTTCGATGCCAAGGTCGGAGTCTTCGATGACGTAACACTGCGCCGGGTCGACACCCATACGCTTGGCGGCGAGCAGAAAGAGATCCGGCGCGGGCTTGGCGGAAGCGACGTCGTCGGCGGTGACGACTATGTCAAACAGGTCGCCGGCCCCGATATGCCGGAGTGTCCAGAGGACGTCGTCGCGGCGTCCGCCGGAAGCGACGGCGATGGGTTTGCCCGCGGCCTTGAGGTCGGTGGCAAAGGCGATGATGGGTTCGATTGGAGCGACTTCCCCGCGATTCGTCTCAAAGTAGCTGTTTTTTGCAGCAATGACGGCTTCAAGGTTGATTTTCTCACCGTATTCGTGCGTCCAGTGTTCGACAGTCTGGGCGAGGGCCATGCCCGCCACGCTCATGAAACCATGGGGATCGAGGCGGTGGCTCGCACCGCCTCTTTCGAGGCCGTGGTTCCATGCGCGGAAGTGCAGAGGCATGGAATCGGCGAGGGTGCCGTCGCAATCGAAGATGTAGCCCGCGTAATCGCGGTTGGGTCGTTTGAATTCAAACATGGCGGAAAGGCGGGAGGTTCAGACGGAGGAGGCTGCGCGCACGGCATCGGCGGCGGTGGTGTTGAAGCGGTCGCGGCGGCGTGTGGCGTGAAGCGTGAGGTCCGGGTTCTTGCGCTCAAAGTAGGTGAATTCCCATTCGCCGGGAAAGAGGAGCACTAAATCGCCTTCGTCGTCACGCACGAGGGTGGCCCCGCCGAGATAGAGGTCGGCGAGATGGGATTCGTCGAAAGCCGGGTCGAGCCAGCGCGTGACGGTCCACGGGGCGCGCTCGACGCGGGCGGGGGCGTTGTATTCGTTCTCAAGACGATAGGCGACGACATCGAACTGCAGCGCGCCGACGGCTCCGAGAAGGGGCACCTGGGAAGCGGAATCGAGCGGATGGAAGCGTTGCACGACGCGCTCCTGCAGGAGTTGTTCGAGCCCGGCACGGAAGCGCTTGTAGTTGCCGGTGTTGGGATTGTGGAAATATGCGAAACACTCCGGGGCGAAGGTGGGGATGGCGTCGTAGCGCACCTTCGGGTCCTCCGTGAGGGTGTCGCCGATCCCGAAACCGCTCTGGCCGGTGATGCCGAGGATATCGCCCGGCCAGGCTTCATCGCGCGTGTCGCGCTCGTTGCCGAAGAGCTGGTGCGAGAAGGCGAGGCGGATTTTCTTGCCGGTCTGCGCATGGTAAACCTGCATGTCGCGCGTGAACTTGCCCGAGCAGACGCGCAGGAAGGCGAGGCGGTCGCGGTGGCGGGCGTCGAGATTTGCCTGAATCTTGAAGATGAAGGCTGAGAAATAAGGCGCTTCGGGCGGTACCTCCCGGTCGTTGGCGGCCCGCGGCGCGGGCGGCGGAGCGAGGTCGAGAAAGCCGTTCAGGAGGCGTTCGATCCCGAAGTTGTTGATGGCGCTGCCAAAGTAGACCGGCGTCTGCTCTCCGGCGAGGACGGCGCTCCGGTCGAAGTCCGTGCCCGCGCCTTCGAGGAGTTCCAGCTCGTCGCGCACCTTGTCGAGGAGGGGTGCGGGGAGCTTCCCGGCGAAGGCGGGATCGTCAATCCCGCCAACCTCCACGGATGCGCGGTGGCGGCCGCCGGCGGTTTTCTCAAACCAATGCACACGGCTCTCAAGGCGGTCGAAGACGCCCCGAAAATCCGCCCCTTCGCCCACCGGCCACGTCACGGCAAAAGGCTGCAGGCCGAGCGTCTCGTGGATCTCATCAAGGATTGCAAGCGGCTCGCGGCCGGGGCGGTCGCACTTGTTCACAAAGGTGAAGATGGGGACGTTGCGCTGGCGGCACACCTGGAAGAGCTTGAGCGTCTGCGGCTCAATGCCCTTCGCCGCGTCCAGCACCATGACGGCCGCGTCCACGGCAGTAAGCACACGGTAGGTGTCTTCCGAAAAATCCTGGTGACCGGGAGTGTCGAGAAGGTTCACCGCGTAGCCACGGTATTCGAACTGGAGGACGGTGGAGGAGACGGATATGCCGCGCTGCTTTTCCAACTCCATCCAGTCGGAGGCTGTGGCGCGCTGGTTTTTGCGGTCGCGCACACCGCCCGCGAGGTTGAGCGCCCCGCCGTAGAGGAGGAACTTCTCGGTGAGCGTCGTCTTGCCCGCGTCGGGGTGCGAGATGATGGCAAACGTACGGCGGCGCGCGATTTCTTTGTGCAAACTCATGGGTGCGGTGCGGTCGCCCCGGATTGCAGCACGGCATGGCCCGCGCCGCAGTCCGGATCAACCCGGCATTCGTCCCACGACCGCGCAACCGTGGCAAGCGGGAACTTTCGCTGTGCCATGCTGTCAATAAATTTTAACTCGGGGTCCTAATCATGTCAAGTATTATAACATCTGCGATAGAAACTTCCTGCCAAAAAATATATCCAAGAGATATGAATATTCCGGGGTCGACGGGGCTCGTGGAAAAACAGGAGGGAGCAGGTGCAGCGATGATTTGACAGCGGTCTCCGCGGGACGTTGCATGACGGCGATGATCCGGTTACCGCGAATATTTCGGGGACGTGGGAGTGTTTCGGCGCGGCGCGCCGCCCTCGGTATGGTTGTACTTTTCGGCACGTATTTGCCCATGACGCCGGGCGAAGCCGACGAGCCGTCGCGCCCGGTGCGCTTCGAGCGTCCGCCTCCGCCGCCGCGGATGAACGAGATCGAGATCGGGACGCGCTACCTGCTTTCGCCGGATATTTCCGTGCGCGGGCTGGGAGAGATTCCCTTCAACGTGGTGGAACAAACGGAGACGAATCTCGTCATCGGTGTGGAGCGGCGGCGGCAGTATGACGACGGTGTCATCCGGCAGGACTATCAGGGCCGCGAGGTAGTCGGGGGGGACGGGCAGCTCGAGTCGGTTCCGACGACGGATGAGTTCTCCGCAAACTTCGCTTTCCAGCGTGAAGGACAGATCCGCGATCTGGGGGACGGTGAGACCGGCGTGGCCTTCAGTCGCTTCGCGGCGAGCCCGTCCGATCCGCAGTTCGCCCATGAAGTCGGCAGTAGCGGTGCGATGGGTTGGGAGATGCGGTACCGAAGGTTCATCGACACGTCCACGCGGTTCGCGATGCAGGTCGGCTTCGGTTTCAATGGCTTTGATTCCTCGTTTGACGAGTCGATCCAGGCGGATCTGCGGGTAGCGGAGGACATTTTCCGGCTCATTGGCAGCTTGCCGGATTTCCCCGAGGAGGGTCAGGCATATAACGGCACGCGTATACGCGGGGATGATTCGCTCCTTATCCACTGGTCGCCGGAGGAAGGGGAATCCCGCGAGTTTGTTGTCGAAGACGATGCAACCGTGCGTAGCTCGGTGGACTTCCGCTCGTCGATTGTTTCGCTGCGCATGGGGCCGACCTACGACATGGACCTATTCGGGCGGATGAGCCTCAATTTCGGGGCGGGGATTGCCGCCGGCCTCTATTCTTCGAAGTTCTCGGTCTTTGAGACCATGGAGATCGACAGTGTGCTTTTTGTTCCGCAACGCGAGTTGGTGGTAACAGCAGACAGGGATTTCTTCTACGCGGGCTATGTTGATGCCGGTGCTTCCTACCGTATCAATGAGCGTGTGCGCTTCTTCAGTTCTGTGCAGTATCAGGGCGCGGGGGGCGACCACACCCACCGGGGTCAGGACGAGCGGACTGTGGAGGTCGACCTCGACACGCAGATATACGTCAACGCCGGGTTCGGCATCCGGTTCTGATCGTCCGGGCGCGGCGGCTCTGCGGAAAGGCGAGAAAATCCTTGTAGGGTGCGGCTGTGTTCCGTTGCCTTGCGGCTTCGCACACTTTCCAGCTCTGCGGGAGCAGCAGTCTCTCTGCGGTGGTCAGCCTCCGCCCGGAGGCGGGGAGCCGTGCGGCAACCGTAGCAATCCAATGATCGAACGAAAATCCAGTTACGAGCGCAACGAACTCATCCTTTGCGGCGAGGGTAAACTCTTTGAGCCGGGCCATGCGCGGCTTCCCTTGCCGAATATGCTGATGTTCGACCGCATCAGCTATATCGCGGGCGACGACGGTGCCCACGGCAAGGGCTCGGTTGCCGCCGAGCTGGAGGTGCGGCCCGACCTCTGGTTCTTCCAATGTCATTTCCAGGACGATCCTGTGATGCCCGGTTGCCTCGGGCTCGATGCATTGTGGCAGCTGGTCGGCTTTTTCCTCACGTGGTCGGGCCATCTCGGCAAGGGCCGCGCCCTCGGTGTCGGGGAAGTGAAGTTCGTCGGGCAGATTCTACCGGAGAACAAACGGGTCACCTATCAGCTCGACATCAAGCGCGTGCTCACGGGCCGATTGAAGATGGCGATCGCGGACGGGCGCGTCCTCGCCGACGACAAAGAAATCTACACGGCCTCCGGGCTGCGGGTCGGTCTGTTCAACTGAAGACTCCGCCCTAGGCGGCGCACGCAAACTTCCACTCATTCCATTTCCATGAATCCTAGACGAGTCGTAATCACCGGGGCGGGCGTCGTTTCCTGCCTCGGCAATTCCAAGGAGGCGGTCCTCGATTCGCTGCGCGACACCCGCTCGGGCATCATCCGCAACGAGGACTATGTCGAGCGCGGGCTGCGCAGCCAGGTGGCGGGCAGCGTGCGCGACCGCGACGCCCTCATCCAGTCCATCGACCGAAAGCTCGCCCGTTTCATGGGCGACGCCGCCATGTGGGCCTACGTTGCCATGCGCGAGGCCATTGAGGAGAGCGGTCTCGGTGAGGACGATATATCCAACCCGCGCACCGGGATTATTGCGGGCAGCGGCGGCGGTTCGCCACTCAACCAGCGGGAAGGGATCGACCTTCTCCGTGAAAAAGGGATCCGGCGTGTCGGTGCCTTCCGCGTGCCGCGTATCATGTCGAGTACGGTCGCGGCCAATCTCGCCACAGCCTATCACATCAAGGGCCTCAACTACACTGTGACGAGCGCCTGCTCCACGAGCACGCATTGCATCGGCGCGGCCTACGAACAGATTGCATGGGGCAAGCAGGACATCATCTTCGCCGGGGGAGGAGAGGAAGAAACGACAGAACTCACGCTTTTCTTTGATGCCATGGGCGCGCTTTCGAGCGCCTTCAACGACACCCCGGCGACGGCGAGTCGCCCCTTTGACGTCAACCGCGACGGCTTTGTCGCGGGCGGCGGCGGCGGCATGGTGGTGCTCGAGGAATACGAGCGCGCCATAGCGCGCGGTGCCAACATCCTCGCCGAAATCGTGGGCTACGGTGCCAACTCTGACGGTGCCGATATGGTCGCTCCCAGCGGCGAGGGTGCCGTGCGCTGCATGCGCATGGCCACGGAGACGGTGGACACCCCGGTCGACTACGTGAACGCGCACGGCACAAGCACCCCTGCCGGTGACATTGTTGAACTCAAGGCCCTGCGCGAGGTCTTCGGACAGGAGGTGCCGCCGGTGTCCTCGACGAAATCCCTCACGGGGCACAGCCTCGGGGCGACCGGAGTGCAGGAGGTCATTTACTGCCTGCTCATGATGAAGCACGGCTTTCTCGCCGCCAGCGCCCACATCGCGGAACTCGATCCGTCGGCTGAGGGCTATCCCATCGTACGTGAAGTGCGGGAGGCGTCCCCGCGCACCGTCCTGACCAACAATTTCGGTTTCGGCGGCACCAACGCCTCCCTCGTTCTGCGCTCTGTCTGATGCCGACGCGCAGCTACGCCCTGCCGCTCTATTCCTTGGTCGACAAAGCCAAAGTCGACCCGCGCAGCCCGCAGTTGCAGGAACTGGCCGAGCGGTTGGGCGGCTACCTCGCTGCCAGTCTAGGCATCGATTCACTCCATACCCGCGTTGAGTTGGCCAACGACGAACCGATACTCGTCCTTCACGGGGTGGACGCCAAAGCGCTGCCCAAGCTCTTCGCCCTCGCCGACGTGCAGCGAACACAACTGCACGAATACAGTCGCGACGGCGATGATCAGTTCACCCTCCGCCCCCTCGCCGTGAAACCCGACGGCGACTGAGCAGAATTTTATCTCGGGTTCGGTTGTCCATTTGGTAGTGTAGGGCGTGGCCGCGGGCGGCATGTTTGTGACGGCATTCTTTGCCAACCGCGACCGAAGCCGAATTCTCCGTCAATCAGCAGAAGTCAGCTTGGTCGAGCCTGGGTGCGGTTGTGCCTCGATGAAATTCTGCGGGATTGACTCCGCGATAGAAATCCTCACGAAACCAGCTCTTCCCGGCCCGTCTCGGCGGACTTGCGCAGCGCACTGGTGACGCGCATATTGCGCACGCTTTCATGCATGGGCACGACCGGCTCTCCGTGACCGAAGATGCAGGCGCGCATGTTTTCGAGCTGGAGTTGGTAACTGTTCGCTACCTCGAAATCAAAACGTTTGGTTTGCCGCGGTTGGTGCTCGAAGGCTCCACCCAGTTGCAGATCAATGTGCCGCGGTTGCGATTTCGTGACCACCGCATGTGGAATGCAGAGGGTTCCGGCGGTGCCCATGATGTGCAGTTCCTCCCGCCAGACGGAGCGGTGATTGGATTCAAATTGCCCCGTGAGGGCACCCTCAAAACAAAGGGTTCCCGTGTGACCGATCTCGACGCCGGTTTCCGGATGCACCGTCTCCTTGCTGTAGACGCTCAGCGCGGGCTTTCCGGCAAACTGACAAAGGGCATCGATCATGTAACATCCCTTGGCGGCCATCGCTCCGCCGCCATCCTCTTTTCGGTGTCGCCAGTTGGAAGGATCGGGTTGGGAGGGGGCCGAAAAGTATCCATGGATATAGCACACATCGCCGATCGCCCCGCCGCGCACCAGCTCCAGTCCCTTTTGGATCTGTGGATGATGCCGATACATGAGGCCTTCACAGACCAGCGCTCCGTGCGACTCCGCAATGCGCTGGACCTCCTCGGCCTCGTCGACTGTCATCGTCAGCGCTTTCTCACAGAGGATCGCCCGTGCACCGAGTTCACAGGCTTCGCGGATCTGCGCCAGGTGATGGGCCGGATAGGTCGAAAACAACAGCATGTCGCAGCCACCGCCCTCCACCATCGACCTCAACGAATCGAAGCACTGCGGAATGTGGAACCGGTCCGCGAAGGCCTTTGCCCGCACAAGGTCGAGATCGGCACAGGCCACGATCTCAACGAAGGGGCTGTTGGCGGCGGCCTCCGCGTGTGTTTGGCCATTGTTGCCGCATCCCAGCAGGCCGATTTTCAGAATCCGTTCACTCATACACTCATTCCTTTGCGAATAAATTCCCGGCTCAGGCGCGCGCACTCGAAGGGCGTCCGCCCCTTGCTCAGACCGGGGTGGCCGTTTTGCTCAACGACGATCCAACCGCCATACCCTCCCGTCACGACGCGCTCAAACACAGCCGGCCAGTCGCACAAACCCTCCCCGACCGGGGTGTTCAGCTCTGTCGACGGGCTCCAGTCCTTGAACTCGATAAAGTCGATCCGGTCCCACTCCCGCTCCATGAAACGGACCGCCCGTTCCGGGTACGGAAACTCGATGAAATCGCGCGTGGCGTGCCCGGTGTCGCAGGCCGCAAAAACCACCTCCGGGTCCGCATGATCGAGGGCCGTTTTCATATCGGCGATCGTCTCGCGGGTGCGCCCGTTGTGGTAGGCCGCCCGAATCCCGAATTTGCGCGCGACGCGACCGATGCGGCTCAGGACCGGGCCCAGCTCTTCGTAGTTCGCCGCGACCGTGCCCACGCCCCCGAGACAAATGAGGTGACGGCAATCCAGCGCGGCCATGAAGGCACAGATCCGCTCTACCTCGGCCAGGGGGTCCCGCTCTGAACGTCCATGCTGGCAAGGGAAAGCCCTTCGCCCTCAAGCACACGCCGAAATTCTCCGGGATCGGCGATGTAATCATTCCACGCCGTATCGGCGAACCCGCTGACGCCCTCGTAACCGGCCTCCCGCGCTTCCTTCAGAAACGGAATCAGGTCACCGCCTGCGGGATTGTCCCATCCCAGGCTCATGACCGCCAATCGAATCTTCTGACTATCCAACATTGCTTTAACGTCGCCGCTTGCCAACACCCGTGTGCAATGGCCGACCCTTCATTCAGACCCTATCGACGACATTGGGTCAAGGGCTGTTGCGGAGAGAAATGGTCCGGAGTTTGCCCAACTAGCGCCGGAGAATCGAATCCGGCGCGGTTGCCTTATGGGGTACTCACTTCCACCCGCGCGAATTGCCGCGGGTCGGCGCTGTCGTCCGGCCCGCGGTAGTGGACTCGTTTATACAAATCCGCCAGCGGACCACCGCCGGGAAGCAGGGCGTCTTCTTCGGCCACCAGTTCCAAGTCCGGGGCCTCCTCCCACGTGACCAAGTCGGTGGAAAAGGTGACCCGGTAGGTGACATCCGCATGGGCCTCCCGCAAACGGGTGAAAACCACGTGGAGCCGTCCCTCCTCCCGGTAAACGAGGGGGAGGCCCCCGGCCGGGTCGTCCAAACGGACGGTCGGACGGGAGGGATCCTTGGGATCGATGGCCAATGCGTATTTCAGCAAGTTGGCAATGCCGTCGCCGAGGGGCGCGGCTATGTCGGCTGCGTCGCCCGCGTTGTCCCGCCGTCCGTAGTGCAGGTTCCGCCAGAGTTGCCGCGCCTCCAGATTCCAGAGGGTCACGCTCTGTTCAAACTGATTGGGGAGGGCGAAGCGCAGGGTGTGGGAGCCGGTGGTTTCGTTGGCCACCATGGCGGGGATCTCCATCGGTCCCGTTCCTTCCGGTTGCCACGCGATTTGGGTGCCGCCGCTCTCCTGGAAGACGGCCCCGGCGCCGCCGCTGCCGGGAACCAACCGGAGATGCAAAGGCATTTGGCCGGGCCAGGGAACCGGTTGATCCGCGGAATCCACCAAGGTGAAGCGGGGGCCCGGGTCGATGACGCGGCCGGGGAGGGTGTGGACGGTTGTCGGTTCGGCCCGCACCCCGCTGAAGACATGGACGGTGATGGTGGGCGAGTGAGCGGCGTGTTCCAGCCCGGCCGCGTTGCTGAGGCGCATCCAAAACCGTTTTGTGTCCGTCAGGTTGGTGAGGTGAAGGAAGGGGGCGTTTACGCCGGACAGGGGCTGGGAGGTGTCGCCGGATTTCCCGGCAAACCATTCGAAGACAAGCGGCTCGGTGCCGCCCGCGGGGAAGGCGTGGATCTGGTAATCCGCTCCCTGGGGAATGACCGCATCGGGAGAGATGTCGCCCAGTTCCGGAGGTTCGACCCGTTGGATCTCCGCGGCCGTCGAGGCGCGGTTGGGAGGGAAGGTTCCGGGGTCGGAGGGAAACGCGTTGGTTGAGGCGATGAGGATGAACCAGGTTGAATCCTTGTCGGCCAACAAATCGTCGCCGGTGACGGTAAATTCGGGCGTGGTTTCCCCGTCCAGTCGTTCCGGGGAGCCGTCGGTGTGGTCCGCGCGGTCGTGCCTGTACCACTGATAGTAGAGGGTGTCGGTGGCCCGTGTTTGCGCCAGACCGGAGAGGGGAATGCCGGGTTGGTCGGGATGGACGATGAACATGCCTCCCTCGGGGTTTTCCAGAAAGACGGGCAGCCCGGCGAAATCATAGCTCGGCCCGGTGAAAGGGACCGGCACCTGGGGCGACTCCGCGGCGGTTCCCGCCCAATCCAGTCTCAACAGCCCGGTGCCTTCCCCGGTCGAAGCGGTCACCCGCCAAACCCGGTTGTTCTCTCCCTCCACCGGCACCACCTCGGTGATGCCGACCTCGCCCTCAAGGTTTCCCGCCAAGTCGAAATTGGCCTCCGTTACCCCGGACACGGGCTCGTCGAAGATGATTTTCCAGGAAACCGGATCGAAGTGGGTCACCGGGTTGAAATCCAGAAAATCGATGGAGGAGACGGCGGGCGGGTCGGCCACCGTGACGGTGATGAAGGAATCGGCGTCGGTGGGGACGCGGCGGTAGGGAATCACGATTTGGGTGCCGAGGGTTCCGGTGGTTGCGGTGACCCGCAAAAACTCGTGCGACCAGATGCGGTTGATGGACCAGTTGGTGGTGTCGGGGGCGAAATTGGCCGGGTCGCCCCATGGATAAACCGCGATTTTGTTCGAACTCACGCGGGCTATGGAGCCATTGGCGAGGTAGCCGGATTCGGCGGTATCGAGCGGGATGTACCAAAGCGCGTCTGCCGCGATGTCGAGTGTGCCGTGGGGCTGGATGACAAACTCCAGGTTTTGTCCCCGAAGCGTGGCGAGCGAGAATAGGACCAAGGTAGCCAAAATGAAGATACGGACAAAGTTCATTTAGGGCCAAAAATAGAATAGGGCAAGGGCCGGGGTCAAATCCGCAAGATCGGTGAACCGGGGGTAAGGCGCCGTGGCAAAGGTGGCGCGCCGCCGGGGCCGACACGAAAAACGATGGCGCCGACCGCGCCATCTTCGCCGCCGCCATACTTCACGGTCTGACCGTTGTCACCGCCGATAAAGAAATGCACGCCCACGGACCTGCCGCAGGCGTAGCGATTCTATGGTGAGCATTGCTGCGACGCTTCGAGAGAAACTTCAGGCGCGGAGTGGATGCAAATGAATCCGCTGGAGAACGCGGGACGAGCCAGATCCTCTTATCTCCAGGGTTGGCTTTCCAGCCAATCGGAAAACGATGTGGGCGTGAGGCTGCGGTCGGCGTCGGCGGGGGACCGGTAGTGGTTGGTCAGATAGGCAAACATATCGACCAGCCCTTGGGCGGCACGTTCGCTGTGTCCGACGGACTGGAGGGCAGTGACGTAGGCCTGCGGCGGTGATGCCTGGAAGCGTACCGGCTTGCCCAATGACGCGGACAACATCGACGCCATTTCATCGTAGGTCAGGTCTTCCGGGCCCACCAGGGCAATGGATTCCCGCCCGTCCCAGTTGGCGCTTCGCAGCCAATCCGCCGCGACCCGGGCGATATCGGCTGAGGCTACCTGCGGACCGGGCACATCCCCGGAAACCGGATCGGTGAAAAACCCTTCCTTGGTGATGGGCTCCCACTGCCAGAGCAGGTTTTCGTAGAATGAACCGCAGCGCAGAAAGCGGACGGAGGCATCGGTGCGGGAAAGAATCGACTCCATCCGGTGGAGGCCCGTGATGGGACCGGCCGGTACATCGCCCGGTTCGCCCGTCGCAGAGACGGCCACCACACGCGCCACGCCGGTGGACCGGATGGCCTCGGCACCCAGTTGCGCAAGAGCTTCGTAGGCACCGATATAATCATCTGCGCCCGCCGGGTCCGGCTGGCACCAGAAGAGCGCGTCAGCTTGGTCAAGCAATCGGCGAAGGGCGCCGGGATCCTCCATGGATCCCTCCACGACCTGCACCCGCGCCCGGAGCGGCGCCGGAATCTTGTCGGGATGACGGGCCAAAACGCGGATCGGCTGGTCGGTGGACTTCGCGAGAAGGCGGAGCACCTTCGAACCGATGTTTCCAGTGGGTGTGGTGAGGGCGATCATGGCGTTTAGATTTCTTTGGTTCCGATCCACCAGCTCGTCCCCGAGGCGTCTTTGAATCCGCCCCGCTTGTCGTCATCGTCCTTCCTCACCGGCTCCTGCAGCGGGGTTGCCCCGTGCTCAAGGGCCTTGCGGAAGGTGGCATCCACATCGGGCACATACACATGAACGTGCGAGGGAGTGGCGGGCCATCCTTCGGCGCAATCGCCGAGCATGATTACCGTATCATCAAGGCGGACTTCGGCATGCATGATGCCGTTTCCGTCGGCTGCGGGAAAGCGGCGGATTTCGGTCGCGCCAAAGACCGATTCAAGGAATCGGATCGTCGCCGCCGCGTCGGTGACAACGAGGTAAGGCGAGACGGAGTTGTAGCTTTCGGGTTTGTAAGTCGGGTGATTCATCGGGGCAATCCTACCATGGATTGGGCGTGTGGTATTGGACAAATTTGACCCCTCTCCTCTACCGGCACATGCAACATAAACTCAACGTTCAGCGACTCGTATTCCCGCGGAGTCAGGCCTGAGAAGGTTTTGAAATCCCGGATCATATGGGCTTGGTCACACCATCCGCAATCGAAAGCGAGATCGGCCCATGATCGCTGCCGACGGTTGTGGATGATGCGGAGCGCCCGTTGAAAGCGCCGGATACGGGAATACGATTTCGGGGTGAGTCCGACATGGGAGGTGAAAACCTCGATAAATCGACGGAAGCTGAGCCCGAGATCCTCGGCTAGAGCGCCGACGGAAATCGGCACTTCCGCCTGCTCGATCCGGTGGAGTGCCGCGGGAACGGCGGGGTGTGGCTGACGGGCGGCGTCAAGCCGGCTTAGGAGCATGCGCTCCATTTCCTTCAGCTTGCGGACTGGCGACGGGGCTTGCGACAGCCGCACCGCGATCTCCTCGCCGAACCCGTTCCAGACGGCATCCACGGGGACATCCATGCCGGAGAACTCGTTTGCCGGCATGGCAAAGAGGCTTCTGATTCCGCCCGGCTTGAAATGAACGCCCATCACATCGAGCTGTTGTTCAGTGTCGATGACCTGGACTTCGGTGCGGGCACCGACGATCAGCGGTCCGTGCATGACCTGCTTGAGGGCAAAAGATACCGGGTCGTAACAACGGAACGGCGAACCTTCCAACTGCACGATCATCTCCACGGTCCCCGAAGGCAGCACCCGCTCGAGGAGATGGGGCGGACGGTAGCCGGAGTAGATCCAGATCGATTCCACCGCCGCCGACAGCGCCGGAGCCGGAGTGAGGGTTTGGTAATTCATGGTGCGCATAGTTTTTCTGTAGCGATACGGCGCACAAGAGGCGACATGCGGTTCCCGGCCTGCTCTACGAACTGGCGGACTCGTTCCGGGTGTGGACGTGAGGACACCTTGAGCAGCCAACCGCAGGCTTTTGCGACCAGCGGCTCGGGATCGTTCATGAGCTTGTTGCAGACGGCGTGCGCAAGATCCCACAGCCCGCCCTTGCGGGCACTGGGGATCAGCGCAACCGCTGCGCCCCGGCGCGACCAAGTGCCCGGCATCTTGCTCCACTCGAACGAGGCGGCCGCCTGCTCCGGGAAGCGAAGAAAAAACTCCCCGATCACGCGGATGCAGAGATCGTCGGTGTCCATCCAATCATCGACGGACCGGTGCAGCCAGCGGGCAAAGCGCGGCATTTCGGTTCCCGTCCACTCCCTTCGCGCCAGCGAGGCGAGGTGGAAGGCCGCGATTTTGTGTTCGAAAGTACCCGTGGCGGCCAGCTCGTCGCAATATTTCCATCGTTGCGCAAGCGACAGTTCCCTCCCCGGGACTGAGGACTCAGTGATCTGCCGGATCCGCGGAATCCTCGCGCCGTAAAACCGCTCCACATTGGAGCCGAAGTGATCCCGCACTGTCGCCCGGTGCGCCGGATCAGCCGCCGCCTTGAGGGCGTGGTCCAATTGGATCAATGCTTCGGAACCAAGGGGTGGCATTCCAAGGCTGGGCTGGAGGTGTTTTGCGGGTTTTTCACGTCCCTTCCGGATGGTTGGCCTTGCGCTGGTGGAGGGCGAGGGTGTTGCCGTCGGGGTCGGCGATGAGGGCCATGCGGCAGTAGGGGAATTCCTGAATGTCCATGACGACCTTAACGTCCTTGGACTTGAGGTTGGCGACCGCCGCGTCGAGGTCGTGGAGTTCAAGGCATGCGCCGCCGCCATTGGGATTGGGTTGCCATAAGTCGGAGGCTTTGGCGAGCGCGAGGGTCTGGCCCGCGAGGTCATACTCCAGCCAGTCGATCTCGTCGCCTTCGCCAAAAGTGATGGATTCATTCCCGGACTTCGACGCGGGTGCGGATCGTCAGCGAGATTGGGTTCCCGTCGGGGTCGGGAGGATCTGCTGAAACCCTTTGGGAAATGCGGTACCAACCGGGATCCGGTCGTTGGCCGGGCAGAAAGGGCCATGTCTGTTCCTCGCCGGTGGTGCCGGGTTCCACGAAGAGAAGGTCCATCGTCCACATGGCGTTGAGGGATTCTCTTGTTTCCACCCAGGACTCACCGTCCCACTTTTCAACGGTGAAGGATCGCCCGAACTCCAGAGCCCTGGCTCCGTGGTTGACGACATTAATCCGGACCCGTCCATCCGGTTGGATTTTGCCGGGGGTGGCGATCAGTTCGGCGGCGATGCGCCCGGTGTCCGCCCGGACTACGCCTTCGGATTGATCCGCCGGCGGCGGAGCGTCGTTGGCCGCGGACTCGGTAGAAGCGGGGTCGTTGCCGCCGCAACCGGCAAGGTTCAGGGCGATTGCAACGATGGCGAAGAGGTTGAGGACTTTGGTCATCATTGTGACGGGTGTTGGTTGGTGACGGATTGGTTGGTTTTAAGGTCTGGGTTTGGGCGCCACCGGAATGTCGAAGTGCAGCACTTCTTCGCGGGTCCCGAGTTTTTCGTAGAGGGCGGTGGCCGGGGCGTCACCCCGGTCAGCCTGAATGAAGAGCACCCATGCGCCGCGATCTGCGGCGATGTGCTGGAGTTCGTGGATCAAGGCGGTGGCGATGCCCTGGCGGCGGTGAGAAGCGGCCACGGCGAGGTCGTAGATGTAGATCTCGCTGCGGGCCTGCTCGAATTTCGGGAGTTCGTAAGCGGCGAGCCCGCCGACCACCGTTTCGCTCTTGACGGCCGCTAGGGCGATAAAGTGGTCCCGGGCGAGCAGTTGCGTAAGGTAAGCCTGATTCGGCCTTTTTGCACGATAGGTTTCCGGCTCGCGGAAGGCCTCCGCGAACATATCGAGCATCGACTCCATGAGGCTGGTGTCAGCCGTAGTGAGTTGGCGGATATGTGGTGTTGGTGAGGCGGTCACGATGGCTCATGTTTGCGCGGAACTTCGGTCGTTGCAGATGCAACACCGCGGCAGGGGGCGAAGGCGGTGAAGGATCACCGCAGTCCATGGCGGGCTTCGCCCGAACCGTGTACGGGCGCAACCGCACCATTCGGACTGACGGCATGGAGTGGATGGAACGGGGGACGGCTCATTTTGCGGCTTTCTCCAGTGCGGACACGTCGATTTTGACCATGGTCATCATCGCTTCCATGGCGCGGCGCGCGCGGTCGGAATCGGGATCCTTTATCAGTTCGGTGAGGCGTTCCGGAACGATCTGCCAGGAGAGGCCCCAGCGGTCGGTGATCCAGCCGCATTGGATTTCCTTGCCGCCGTTGTCGAGGATGGCCGCCCACACGCGGTCGGTTTCGGCTTGGTCGCGGGTATGGATCTGGAAGGACACGGCGTGGTTGTACTCCGCCTTTTCGTCGCCGTTCAAGGCGAGAAAGGGGCTGCCGTTGAGGGTGAACTCGACGGTGAGCACGGTGCCGGCGGCCCCGCTCGGGGTATCCGCAGGGGAGCGGAAAACGGTGTCGATGCGGGAGTTCGGCACCAGGGAGACATAGAAGTTCGCAGCTTCCTCGGCGTCGCCTGCGAACCAGAGACAGGGGGTGATGGGTTTCATGGATTTGTCTTTTGTATGGGTAGTTGTTTTACTTTTTCGATTCAATGGGTTCGAACGCTCCGGCGCGCACCTCGCCGGCGCGCGTATAGCGGGTGATCAGCACGCTGCCGGAATCACTCCCGAAGGATCTTCTCCAAATCCTTTCCTTTCGCCAGCTCATCAATGAGCTTGTCCAGATAACGGATCTTCTGCATGAGAGGATCCTCGATTTCTTCTACACGGACGCCGCACACTACGCCTTTGATAAGCGAGCTATTTGGATTGATTTCGGGTGCCTGCGCAAAGAAGGTTTTAAGATCGTTTCCGCGTTCGATCTGTTGCTGCAATTCAGACTGATTGTAGCCCGTCAACCAGCAAATAATCTTATCCACTTCCTCTTTGGTGCGATTCTTGTTTTCCGCCTTCTTGACATATAGCGGATAAACCTTTGCAAAGGCCATCTCAAATATATGATTCCTGGGCATCTTCAGTGTTTTTGTACGACGGGGTCGATGTGTCGGTTGTGCTTAGGCGACTTACAATAAAGGTTGCCGAATCTCAAACGTCCGGTTACTTCATCGAAGCAGCGAAAGCGGCGGCGCGTTTCTCCAAGTCTTCCTTTGAAACGTCCTCGAAATGCGTGCCGATCCAAAGAAGGTTGCCCCATGGGTCCTTCACCCCGCCCATGCGGTCGCCCCAGAACTGATTCTCCGGCGCCATGACGGTTTCCGATCCGGCAGCCAAGGCTTTCCGGTACGTGCTGTCGGTGTCCTCGACATAGAAGTACAGATGTGAAGGCATCGCGCCCATCTGTTCGCAGGCCTCGCTGATCATCAGCATGGAATCGCCGATACGGACTTCCGCGTGCATGATTTTTCCGTCGGGTTGGTCATGGCGCTCCACCAGTTCGGCATCGAACACCTCTTTGAGGAATTCAATCAACTTGTCGGCGCTACGCACGGTCAGGTAGGGAGTGACGTTGTGATAACCTTTGGGAATGGGGTTTACTTTGTTCATGGTATTTTCGTTTTGTTTGGGTATTTTGTGTTTGGAAATCTTGCTGATTGATTTCACGGAAAGACATTACCTTTTCCCGCTTCGTTAGGATTGGATAAATCGGACATTCTTCGGGAGTGCCAGAACCCGGGGGAGTATCCGGTAAGGGAGGTGAACTCGCGGATCATGTGCGCTTGATCCGCGTAACCGTGGTCGGCGGCGATGAGGGCATGGCTTTCGTTGCTGCCCAGCACCTGTGGAAAGGCTTGGTGGAGCCGCAGGATGCGGCCCATCCGTTTCGGGGAGAGACCCAGCTCGCGTTGAGCGATGCGCTGCAATTGACGGACGGAGAAGCCGGTGGCCCGCGCCGCGCAGTCCACCGATCCACCGCCGTGCAGGAGGGCGGAGATCAACCATTGGGCGCGCGGATTGATTCGTTCCGGGCGGAGTCTCGCTGCAACGGCATGGGCCAGGGCGTTTGCTTCGGGGACATCGAAGCGATCGTTTTCCGCGGCGGTGTGACGCGCGAAAAGGTCATTCATAGCGTCCATGGAGACCTCGTCGAACGACGGTTCGCTATTCCGCACGGCGCAAGCCGGAATTCCAGTGAAGGCTGGGAGCAGGTGCGGCTGCAACCTCACGCCGACAATGGACACCCGGCCGCTCATCTCAACCGTTTTGGCGTTGGAGGCGGTGCCGAAGATGAACCCTTCCCCGGACTCGTGGTCGAAGATCAAATCCGAGCAGCCGTCGGGAACGACATGGTAGGAGAAAGGGGCAGCGCCGGCACTTTGGCCGGTAAGGGTCCAAACCACGAGAAGAATGTCCTCTACTCCGGTTGGCGGTGCGAACTCGCGATATTGCAGGTCCTCCTTTACCGGCGGCTGGGCCTTCGATGTCCCTATCCATGGTTGGACGGGGCGATGCCTTGGATGATTCCGGAGGTTCATGTTGAACAGCAGGACTCTCCGCCGGCTTCCGGTTGTTCATATTGGTCGTGGAGCCGCACCCAATCCATGGTGCTCCGCTCGTTGCGTCCTTTCGGCGTCAGGTCGAGCAGGTTGTGGGTGCCGCACAAAATGTCGACCCCGCGGGCGTAGGCCGAGTAGGTGTGGAAAATCTCTCCGTTTTCACTCTTATACAAGACACTGATGCCATGGTGCTCTTCACCGGCATCGGCGGCGTCGATTTCCTCGAAATTGTAGAGAACTTTCTTTACGCCCGGAGGCGTGGATGCATGGAAGTCGTAATTGAAATCGCTGTCGTACGAGGAAACCCACTCGAAGCGCCAGCCCATCCTTTGCTTGAACTTCCGAATCTCCGCCAGCGGTGCCCGGGAGACCGCCAGCAGGGTCACGTCGTGGTGGGGCAGGTGGAGATTCGCCCCGTCGAAATGGTCGGACAAGAAGGAGCAACCGTCGCAGCCTTCCTCCCAGTCCGGCCCGAACATGAAGTGATAGACGATCAACTGGCTCCGCCCGCCGAAGAGACCGGCGAGGGGCTTCTTTCCCCCGGTTGTATCGAAAACATACTCCTTTTCGACCTTCACCCATGGCAGGGCGCGCCGCATTTCACTCAATTGGTCGTTCATCCGGGTGACTTCTTTCTCCGCTGCGAGCAGTTCGCGGCGGGCGGCCAGCCATACCTCCGGCGAGACCGCCGGGTGGTTCCTGAGTTCTTCTTCGGTGGGTATACGGGCTATGGGCATTTTTGAGACGGTGGTTGAGGGTTGGTTGCGGAAAAGTGGGCAAGGATGTAGCGCCGCGCGTGCTCGAGATTGGCCGCCACCAGTTCCGGATCACGGCGGGTCTTGGCCGCCAGCAGCGACCCCTGCCAGAGACTGTTGAGCAACCACGCCATTCCGTGCGCGTCAAAATCGGTCGCGGGCGGATGCCGGCGCTTCGCATCCGCCAGCAGACCGGCGACAAGGTCCGTCCACCCTTGCAGCATCTGTTCGCAGAGTGCCCGCACGCGGTGGTTGGAGCCCGCCAGCTCCTGGGCAACCATCCCGAGGAGGCAGGCTGTTCTTTCGCCCGGTGCCCGCACGCTCGCCGCCAGCCCGTTGAGCATCCGGTCCAGGCGTTCCAGCGGATCATCGGTTACTCCTCCCAGATCACGCCCGTACAACTCCGCCCGTCCCCGGCACCAATGTTCAACCGCCGCCTCCAGAATGGCCTCCTTGGAACGGAAGTGATGAAAGAACGCCCCCTTCGTGGCTCCGGCCGCGGCGCAGATCTGATCCACCGTCGTCGCATGCACCCCCGACGCGCGCACAAGGTCGACGGCGGCTTCGACCAGCGCGAGCCGGGTCGCCTCCGGTGCCCGCCGCCGCGAGCCGGTTCCACGCTTGCCCTGCTTTCCCCTTTTTCGGTCCTCCGTTTGCATACAGACTGGTTGGTATGTTCTGCGCCAAAGGCGGGTCAAGATTTTTCCATGCGCCGCGTTTGCATGGCATCAATCTTGTGAGAAAGCGCCGCCGAGGGCAAGCGGTTGATCGGGGTAGAATGTCGCCGGCCGGTCGGCACCGTTATCGTCCGCCCGCCGCGCGGAGGCCTGTGAGGTAGGCGGCGAGGGCGGCGGTGGCGGTGAGGGCGAGCGCGAGTTGAAAGAGGTCGCCGGCCGGGATGCGGAAGAGGAGGGTCCAGCCAAAGGACTGGCGGTTGATGACGTAGACGAGAAGGGCTCCGAGCGCGCCGCTGAGAAGCAACCCGCCGAGAAGACCGGCAAGGGTGATGCCGAGCCCTTCGAAGAGGGTACAGCGGGCGATTTCGCGGCGGGTGAAACCAAGCGCGCGGAGGGTGGCGAGTCCGCGGGCATCCTCGCGCAGAAGTGTGGCGAGGGCAAGAACGAGACCGGCGAGGGCGACGACCACGGCGATGATGCGCAGGGCATGGGTGGTGGCGAAGGTCTGCCGGAAAACGGTGAGGATGGCGGCGCGCAGGCTGGCGTTGTCGCGTGCGTTGAGAACCGGGTAGGTTTCTTCGATGCGGCGCGCGAAGGCGCCCGCGTCGGTACCTTCGCGAAGGAAGAGGGTGAGGTTGGTAAGACCGGAATCGCCCCACCACTCCGCGAACCGTTCGAAGTCAATGAGGAGCGAACCGCGTTCGTTGCCGAAGTCGGCCTGCACGCCCTGAATGAAAAGCCGCCGCGGTCCCGACGGCGTCGGGACGGTGACGGTGTCGCCGACGGCGGCGCCGAAGCGCCGGACAAAACTCTCCGAAGCAATGGCGGGGGCGTCGGCACCGGTCGGGATGCGTTCTTCGGGCAGGGGACCGGCGATCCAGAGCAGGCGCTGGCGCGTGCCGAGGAGGGCGAAGTCGCTGCCGGAGAGGAAGGTGTCGATGCCGTCGAGCCTGATCCGTTCGGTGCGGAAGGGATCATGGGCCTTGACTTCGGGCATCGCGGCGATGGCGCGCCATGTGTCTTCGCGCAGGACGCCGCCGGCGTCGGCCCCGGCGCGGCCGAGGGGGCTCACGTAGACATCGGCCCGGAAGCGCGTTTCAATCCAACGCTCCATCGTGTGCTCGAAGCTGCCGACGAGGATGTTCATCGCGGCGGCCATGCCGACGGCGATATAGAGTCCGGCGACGGCGAGCCGGTGGCGGCTGCCGGGCCGCCGCAGGCGGGAGAGCGCGACGGCCCAAGGGGCGCTGCCGACGGGCAGCGGGGAGAGGGCGCGGGCGCCGGGAGCGAGGAGCCCGGCGGCAAGAATGGTACCGCCGATGAGCCAGAGAAAGGCGGCAGTATAGCCTGCCAGCGGGAAGCGTGCCCCGCCGTCGAGCGTCACAGGCGGGAGAAATGCGAGGACGGCTCCGAGGGCGACCGCACCCCATCCGAGGCCGTGGCGGCGGAAGAACCCGAAGCCGGGGCTGAAGTTGCCGCGTGCGAGCACTTGCGCCGGGGGCGTGCGCGCGGCATCGCGCACAGGCAGCCATCCGCCGATCAGGCTCCCGCCGAGGCCGAGTGCCATGCCAAGTGCGAGGTCGGTGCCGGAAAAGCGGGGCCGCCCGGGATCGGAGACGCGGTAGAGCGCCGACACCGTCTCGCCCATCGCGCCGACGGCGGCATGGGCAAGAGCGTAGCCGAGGAACGATCCGAAGGATCCGGCGAGGAGGCCGAGCAGCAGCAACTCGCCCAGCCAGAGCCGTGCGACACCTCCCTCCGTCAATCCGAGGGACCGGAGGATGGCGATTTCATGGCGGCGGCGGACAACGGCGGCGTCCATCCCCTGGGCGATGAGGTAGAGCCCGACGAGCAGGGCGATGAGCCCGAGGACGGCGAGGTTGAGCCGGAAAGCGGCTGTCATGCGGGCGGCGGTTTCCGCCTCGTCCTCGGGCGGTTGGCTGAGCCAGCGTGTGCCTTCGCCTCCGGTGAGTCGCGCCCGCAGGGCCGCGAGACCGGTTTCTCGCATCGGGCCGTCCGGCACGATGAACTCGATCCTTCCCACGCGCCGTTCGGCACCGAGGAGTGCCTGCAGGGCCGCGATATCCATCACGGCCAGGCCGGGCGGGGGCGGTCCGGACCCCGGCAGGACGGGCAGGACGCCGCGCACGCGCAGCGTCACTCTATGGTCGTCGATGAGGACGGGCAGCGCGTCGCCCACGCCGAGCTCCGCCTGCCGCGCGAGGGCGGGGCTCACATACACCGCGCGGGGATCGCGCAGGAGTTCCCAGATATCGTCGACGCCGACGGCGTCCGCCGCCGCCGAGAGGACGCGCCGCCCCCGGTCGTCGGGAAAGAGGTTGCCCAACCCCAGCAGGTCGAGACCGAGGATGCGCAGCGCACGCACAGGGAGGATGTCGTCCGTGCTCCGCCGGGGCCCGCTGGAGAGGGGATATTCCTGTCCCCGGACTCCGGTGTCGGTGCCGCGGACCGGTGTGACAGTCGCCTCCAGCACGGGCAGGATATGCACGTCGATTTCGTCGAGGAGGCCGCGCACCTCGAAGAGCACGGATTCGTCGAAGCGTCCGGCCATGGGGCGGAGGGTCCAGTCGGTGCCGCCGGTGGCCGCTACGGTGAACCCGCTGAAGCTTGCCGTCGCCTCGCGGTTGGCGATGCGGATGGAGAGAAAGGCGGCGACGCCGAGCGCGAGGATGGCGATGTAGGCGGTGGTTTGCCACGGTGAGCGGCGCCAGTGGCGCAGCGTCGTCCGCGCGAGCAGGAAGGGGAGGGCGCCCGACGGCCCGTTCATGGGCGGTCCTCCGCGTCTCGCTCCGGGGTGGCGCTTTCACTTGCGCCGGTGATGCGCCCGTCGCGCATTTGGAGAACGCGGTGGCAGACGCGGGTGGCGTCGGGATTGTGCGTGACCATGAGCAGGGCGGTGTTGTGGCGGCGGCAGACGGATTCGATGAGATCGAGGATGCGCTCGCCGGTCACCGAGTCGAGGTTGCCGGTCGGTTCGTCGGCGAGGAGCAGGCGCGGTGCCGGCGCGAGAGCACGGGCGATGGCCACCCGCTGCATTTCCCCGCCGCTCATTTCGGAGGGAAGGGCATCGGCGCGGCGGGCGACGCCGGTTTCGTCGAGAAGTTCGCTTACGCGGCGGCGGCGTTCGGCGCGGGGAACGCCGAGGAGGCGCAACGGAACCTCCACGTTTTCCGCCGCCGTCATTGTCGGGAGCAAATGGAAAAACTGGAACACGGTGCCGACGGCGGTGCGGCGGAGTCCGGCGCGCTCGTCGGAGGTCATTTCGCTCAGTTCGCGCCCCTCAAAGCGCAGCGAACCGCTGTCGGGCGTGTCGATGCCGCCAGCAAGATTGAGAAACGTGGTCTTGCCCGAGCCCGACGGCCCCATGAGCGCGACGCGTTCGCCCCGGTCCACGCGCAGGGTCACCCTGTCGAGGATGGGGACATCCGCGTAGCTCTTGGAGAGGTCCTCCGCCTCAAGAAGCGGTCCGTTTTCTGTGCGGCTATCCATGCGTCTACGAAGCAGCATAGGACGATCGATCGATTCCGCACGCGCACAGGTGTTATTTTTGCAACTGTACGCTCGGCCCGTCGACCGTCGATCGCCGGTCCGTCGGCCGCCGGAATCGGAACAATGCGAAAAATACCTTGCTTGAGGCGAAAGCGGGACGCTTATTCCTCCCTTCAATGCCCAAACGAACGGACATTGAAACGATTCTGATTATTGGCTCGGGCCCGATTGTCATCGGACAGGCGTGTGAGTTCGACTATAGCGGGACACAAGCTTGTAAAGCTCTGCGGGAGGAAGGCTACCGCGTCGTGCTCGTAAACAGCAATCCGGCGACGATCATGACGGACCCGGATTTTTCCGATGTGACCTACATCGAGCCGCTTACGATTCCCGTCATCGAGCGGATCATCGAGCGCGAGAAGCCCGACGCCCTTTTGCCCACCCTCGGCGGGCAGACCGCCCTCAACCTCGCCTGCAAGCTCTACGAAGAGGGCATCCTCGAGAAGCACGGCGTCGAGATGATCGGAGCGAAGTACGACGCCATCCAGAAAGGGGAGGATCGCGAGCTTTTCAAGGAGGCCATGCAGAAGATAGGGCTCGATGTCGCCCGCAGTTCGGTGGTCGGCTCCATGGAGGAGGCGCGCGAGGCCATCGAAGAGATCGGCAGCTTCCCCGTCATCAGCCGCCCGAGCTTCACTCTTGGCGGTACCGGCGGCGGCGTGGCTTACAACAAGGAGGATTTCGAAGAACTGATCCAGCGCGGGCTCGACGCCAGTCCGGTGCACGAGGTCATGATCGAGGAGTGCCTCCTCGGATGGAAAGAGTACGAGATGGAGGTCATGCGCGACTGCAAGGACCAGTGCGTCGTCATTTGCTCCATCGAGAATTTCGACCCCATGGGCGTTCACACCGGCGACTCCATCACGGTGGCACCCGCCATGACGCTCACGGACAAGGAATACCAGCTCATGCGCGACGCTTCGTTCGCCTGCATCCGCGAGGTCGGGGTGGAGACAGGGGGCTCGAACATCCAGTTTTCCGTCAACCCGGAGAACGGGCGCCTGGTCGTCATCGAGATGAATCCGCGTGTGAGCCGCTCCTCCGCGCTGGCCTCCAAGGCGACGGGGTTTCCCATCGCGAAGATCGCCGCCAAGCTCGCCGTCGGCTACACCCTCGACGAACTGCAGAACGACATCACGCGCGAGACCCCGGCGAGTTTCGAGCCGTCCATCGACTATGTGGTCGTCAAAATTCCGCGCTTTACCTTTGAGAAGTTTCCCAACACCGACGACACCCTCACTTCCTCGATGAAGTCGGTGGGCGAGGCCATGGCCATCGGCCGGACCTTCAAAGAATCCTTCCAAAAGGCGCTCCGTTCGCTCGAAGTCGGATCACTCGGTTTCGGGGGCGGCGGCAAGTGGGGCGGCGACGAAATCACCCTTGTCGACGAAATCAAGGTCGGCCTTTCCCGCCCGACCTGCATGCGTCCGTACTTCATCCGCTACGCTTTCCGCGCGGGAATGTCCGTCGATGAGGTCTTCACGCTTACACAGATCGACCGGTGGTTCCTCGTGCAATTGCACCAGCTTGTCGAGATGGAGCGCCGCCTCGAAGCCGTCGGCACCTCGCTCGACGGTGGGCTTCTTCGCCGCGCCAAAGAGGCGGGTTACACCGATGTCCAGATCGCTAACGTTACGAAGCTCTCCCAGGAGGTCGTGCGCGACTTGCGGCGTGAGCACAAGATCGAGACGGTCTACCGGCTCGTCGACACCTGCGCGGCGGAGTTCGAGGCCTTTACGCCGTATTATTATTCCACATACGGTGACGAAAACGAGGTCCGCCCCGGTGACAGGCGCAAGATTATGATTCTCGGCGGCGGTCCCAACCGCATCGGCCAAGGCATCGAGTTTGACTACTGCTGCGTGCACGCGAGTTTCGCCCTGCGCGAGGCCGGCTTCGAGACGGTCATGGTCAACAGCAACCCCGAGACGGTGTCGACCGACTACGATACCTCCGACCGGCTCTACTTCGAGCCGCTCACGCTCGAAGACGTCCTTGAAATCTACCGACAGGAAGGCTGCGAGGGTGCCATCGTGCAGTTCGGCGGGCAGACGCCCCTCAACCTCGCCACGCAGCTCAAGGAGGCGGGCGTCAACATTATAGGCACTTCTCCCGAGATGATCGATACGGCGGAGGACCGCCGCCTCTTCAAGGACATTCTCGACAAGATCGGACTCAAACAGCCGGTCAACAGCATCGCCCGCACGGTCGAGGAGGCTATGGAAGAGGCCAAGCGTATTGGTTTTCCGATTCTCCTGCGCCCGAGTTTTGTCCTCGGCGGACGAGGCATGTTCATCCTCTACAGCGAGGAGGAGATGAAGCGCGTCGTGCGCGAGGCTTTTGATGTCGCGCCCGGAAAGCCGGTCCTTCTCGACAAGTTCCTCGAAGACGCCATCGAACTGGATGTCGACGCCGTCTCCGACGGCGAGACCACGGTTATCGGCGGTATGCTCGAACACATCGAGTTCGCGGGTGTCCACTCGGGCGACGCCGCCATGGTCATGCCCCCGCACACCCTCGGCCGCAAGCTCCTCAATGACGTGCGCGAGGCCACATATGCGCTCGCCCGGGAGTTGAAGGTCGTCGGTCTCATGAACATCCAGTATGCGGTGAAGGACAGCGACCTCTATATCCTCGAGGTCAATCCGCGCGCCAGCCGCACGGTGCCGTTTGTCTCCAAGGCTATCGGCGTGCCTCTCGCCAAGCTCGCCGCGCAGGTGATGGCCGGGTCGACCCTAAAGGATCTTGGCTTCACGCGCGAGATCGTCCCCGACTATTGGTCGGTCAAGGAGTCGGTCTTCCCGTTTGTGCGCTTTCCCGGTTCGCCCATCACGCTCAGCCCCGAGATGCGCTCGACCGGTGAGGTTATGGGCATTGACGACGACCTCGGCATCGCCTTTGCCAAGACGCAGATGGCGGTCGGGCCGTCGCTGCCCGAAAGCGGTTCGATTTTCCTTTCCGTGAAGGACGCCGACAAGGCGTGTGCCGTCGATATCGCGCGGCGATTCGTCGCACTCGGTTTCACGATCATTTCGACGTCGGGCACGCTCGAAATCTTGAAGGCCAACCACGTTCCCGCGAAGCACGTGCACAAGATCAATGAAGGCCGTCCCAACGTCGTCGACCTCATCAAAAACGGCGACGTGCACATGATTGTCAATACGCCCAGCGGTATGATTCCCCGCCTGAACGAAAATACGATCCGCGCGGAGGCCATGAAGCACGGTATTCCCATCATGACGACGCTCAGCGGGGCGCGCACGACCGCGCTTGCCCTCCGCTCCCTGCGGCAGCACAAGCTTAATGTCCGTCCCATCCAGCACTACCACAAGCGCCTCAAGGGCAAAGCCTGACGTTCCATGGAAGACACTCCCGTATTGAAGGGCGCCGACCGGTCGAAGTTGCGCGGCCTCGCCATGCGCCGCGGCGACGGCGCCACGCTCGGCAAGGGCGGTCTCGCCGACGGCTTTGTATCCAATGTAGACAACCTCCTCAAACGGGAGCAGCTCGTAAAGGTGCGTCTGCTCATCGACGACCGCGCGGAGCGTGCGCGCATGCTTGACGGACTCGCCGACCGCCTCGGCGCGGAGGTCGTCGGGCGCACGGGAAAGACGGGGCTGCTCTACCGGCGCAATCCGGAGCTACCCTCTCTCTTGCGCTGAGGAATGGGGGAGGCCATGGGCGGATTGACGATTCTGTTCGCCCGGACCGCCCGCGCGGTTTGCGCGCGGTTTGCGCGTGAGCGTTTGTTGCTGGTCCTCGCTGCCGCCTTCGTCATCCTGCTTGCCCTGCGCCCGGGGGAGTGGTCGAACCTGCCTGCGCTGGTCGACTGGAATACCATCGGTGCCCTCGCCGGGCTCATGCTGCTGAGCCGCGCGCTGGAGGACAGCGGATACCTCGAGCGCCTCGGTCGCGCGCTGTTGTCGAAAATCACGGGAGAGCGTACGCTTGCGCTGTGTCTCGTCGCTTTCGCCGCCGTCCTGTCTGCTTTTGTGACGAACGACGTGGCGCTCTTTATTGTTGTCCCGCTCACCGTCGGCATGCGGGTGGCGGCGGACATTCCGCTCGGGCGACTCGTCGTCTTTCAAGCATTGGCGGTCAACGCGGGTTCGGCCGTCAGTCCGATCGGCAATCCGCAGAATCTCTTTCTCTGGCAGGTGTCGGGTATGGGATTTCTTGAGTTTACCATGATGATGGCCCCGTTGGCGGTCGCGCTCACAGTGTTGCTCCTGATTGCCGTGCCTATCGGATTTCCGAGGCGCGCGATTGCCGTGCGGCCGCCTGCGGGAGAGGTGCGTTCGCGCCCGCGCCTGCTCATGGCGACGCTTCCGCTGTATCCGGTTTTTATTGTCCTCGCCGACAAAGGCTGGCCCGTGACGACGGCGCTCGCGCTGGTGGCACTCTATCTTTGCATCGACCGCCGGGTCGTCGCCGGCACCGACTGGTTTCTCCTCGCGGTGTTCGTTCTTATGTTCCTCAACCTTGGGATCGTCGCCGGATTCGGGTGTGTGGCGACCCTCTTTGCCGGTGTGGACACGTGGCCCGGCGGCGTCTTCGGGGCGGCTGCCCTGCTCTCGCAGGGGATTTCCAACGTGCCCGCCACACTCTTTCTCGCGGAGTTTACGGACGACTGGCGGGCACTGGCGTGGGGTGCGACCGTCGGCGGATTCGGTTTTGCCGTCGGTTCGCTCGCGAATCTCATCGCTCTGCGTCTGGCCCGTGAACCGGGTCTGTGGAGGGAATTCCACTTGTGGTCCGTCCCTGCCCTTGCGTTAGGGACTGCCGCCGCCCTCGTGTTGATTTGGGTTTTCTGAACTTCCGGCCCGGCTCGCCTGCGGTAGTTAGAACTCCGGTTCCGGACGTGGGTTGGCCAGCCAACCGACGTTGTCGCTGAAACCGAAGAACCACAGGCCGCGGACCATTTGTCCGGATTCGGGGTCAAGGCGGACCCAGTCGCGGCGGCTCATGCGGAAGAGGTTGGGATAGGTGCGTGAGTTTGTCCAAAACCATCCGTAGCCGTTGCCGGGATCGTGGAACCAGATTCCCTGCGCATCGCGTCCGCGCACGAAGAGCCAGCCATGCTCGTCGTGGTGGATCCACGGAAAGCGGTTCATGTTGAAGAGTCCGAACCAATCCGAGAACCAGAAACCCGCCCCGACCGGGTACGCGCGTGGGAAAATCTGGTTTACTGCCGTGTAGATGTCGTCATCCGTCGGAGGGATACCGTAGGAATCGATTACCGCATTGTCTGTTCCGAGCACGGTGATCTCTATTTCATTTTCGTCGATATCGGCAATGATTCCATGGTGTAGAGCCGCCGTCTCAACGAGGTACCAACGGTGCCTCGGCGCGCTCGGCGTCCGTGTCTCCACGCCCCACGATCCGTCGCCGAGGTAGACGATCCCGTCGAAATCAACCATGCCCCGGCGGATCGGAAAGGTGCGTTTGTAGGCGTGGTCGTGGTTCTCAAAGACCACCCGTACTCCGTGGTTTTCGAAGAGCGGAACCCAGTGGCGCCGGACGTCTTCGGACAACGGGTAGGAAAAGGTGCGGACCGAAGGGTAGGCCGGCACGTGATAGACCGGGACGACATGCCGGGGACTTCGCGGTTCGCCCAAGCGCGCGCGGAGCCATTCCGTCTGCAAGCCTTCCACGGGGTTCGTGTGGCCCGAATCGAGTATGATCAGCCTCAGGTAGTCACCGAAGTCCAGGTATCCGAATCCGGGCTGCCCGGGAAAAGCGAAGAGGCGGTAGAAATAGGGGGCCATGTCGAGGCGGAGATCGTTCTCCTGGCGGTAGCTCCCGTGTGCGCTAACGTATCCACCGCGCACTTCATGGTTGCCGATACCGACGATTATCGGGATGACCCGCCGGTCCGGCGTTATAAGGGTCTTCTTTATGGAGTCGAACCAGTTGATCCAACGGTAGGCGAGGTCGGAACGACCGTCGGCGTAGGCGAGATCTCCGCCCCAAACGATGAAGTCCGGCTCCGTCGCGGCGGCGACCCGGTTCATTGCGTCCATCAAATGGCGATGGTGCATTGTGTCGCCTCCGATTACGGCGCGCACCGGCGAATCGGTCGCGTGCGCGGGCATCGTCCGGAATCGATAGACGGAGCTGCCCGAACCCCAGCGAAACTCGTACTCCGTCCCTTGGCGCAGTCCCCTGAGCCGGGCTCGGTGGATCCAGTGGTCGGTGAACGGAAAGGCAAGGCTGGTTTTTGTGGCGGTGATCCAGTCCCCGTGGCCGCGGCGGCGGTATTGAAGGTCCGGGGTTGCCGCGGTGTTGTGCGTGTGCCAGTCGATGACCATCGACCGCGTGGGATCCTCCTCCCACGTGAGAAACAGCCCCGGCGGATCAAACCCCGCGCCCGCGATGCCGCGTATACCGGGTATCCCGGGTTCACCGGCTTGCGCAACCGGAACACCAGCGGGTCCGGCGGCGTACGACGCCACAAGGGCGAAAAGTAGCGGGAGTAGTAGGATAACCGGCTTCATAGTTGATGGGGTTGTAGGTATTCTCGAAAAGATAGCACGGCGGACGCAAAGGACAACCGCAATCGGACGGGCGCCGTTCCGAAACAATCTTGCCAGTCGGGCAAACGCCTCCTTTTCTCAGTGACTCTTTCACAATTCCCGAACCGAACGGAAAGGACACGACTATGGACTTTGACGAAATCAACCTCGAGGCCGAGGAGAGCATGGAAAAGGCGCTCAACCACACCTTGCACGAGTTCGCGAACCTGCATACCGGCAAGGCGACTCCCGCAATGATCGAAAATCTACAGGTGCCCGTCGAGGCCTACGGGACAAGCATGGCCCTGCGCGAGATCGCTGCCATCACGACGCCGGACACCCGCACGCTGTCCGTGCAGCCGTGGGACAAGTCGACGTCGAAACCGATCGAGAAAGCCATCCGTAACGCCAACCTCGGGCTCAATCCCGTCGTGCGCGGCACGAATATCATCGTTCCCGTCCCGGAACTCTCTGGCGACCGCCGCCGCGACCTCGCCAAGATCTGTTCCGCCCATGCCGAGGACGGTCGCGTGAGCATCCGCCAGGCCCGCCACCAGGCGATGGAAGCCATCAAGAAAATCAAGGCGGACGGCCATGAGTCAGAGGACAACATCAAGATGTTCGAGAAGGAGATCCAGGCCCTCACTGACAAGTATGTCGGTCGTATCAACGAGGCCTTCGAGGCCAAGGAAAAGGAACTTCTGCAGGTTTGAAAGCACGTCCTTCCGCTGACGGTTTTGGACAGGGCGGCGGTTCCGCAGCGGAGACGCTCTCCGCGCGTATGGACTTTCTCCGGCACAACGCCCGGCGGATCGTCGTCAAGCTGGGCACGCACACGCTCACCCACGCGGACGGCACGCTCAACGAAGAACGGATTCGCGGTCTGTGCGCACAAATCGCCGGGCTCCGCGAGCGCGGTATTGAGGTCGTCATCGTCAGTTCAGGTGCCATCGGGCTGGGTGTGGGAAACCTGGCACTCCCGCGCCGTCCTTCCGATCTGGCCTCGCTCCAGGCGTGCGCCGCCATCGGACAGACGATCCTCATGCAGACATGGCGCGAGGGCTTCCACAAGCATGGCATCGGTGTGGCGCAGGTCCTTCTCACGCACGACGACGTCCGCAGCCGCAATCGCCACCTCAACTGCCGCAACACGCTCGAACGCCTCCTTCAGCTCGGGGTGGTGCCCGTCGTCAATGAAAACGACACCGTCAGCGCGCGGGAGATCAAGTTTGGCGACAACGATATGCTCAGCGCGCTTACAGCGAGCCTTACCCGCGCCGATCTCCTCGTCATCCTATCCACCATTCCGGGGCTCCTCAACCGCACCGGCGACGGATCGCTGGTGCCGGTCGTCGAGGAGATTACCCCGGAGATCGAGGCCATGGCTGGCGGTTCCGACAATCCCCTCGCAACCGGCGGCATGGTCAGCAAAATCGCCGCCGCCAAGGTGGCCACGCGCTCCGGCACCGCTGTCTACATCGGCGACGGCAGCGATCCGCAAATCCTCCTCCACCTCGTCAGCGGTCGCTCACGCGGCACGTTTTTTGTCCCCGCTTCGCTGTCCCTCGACGCCAAGCGGCGCTGGGTCGCCTTTTTCGAGTCGCCCGGCGGCACGCTGCACATCGACGCCGGTGCCGCCGAGGCCCTCAGACACGGCGGCGGCAGCCTCCTCGCCAAAGGCATGAAGTGCGTCGAAGGCGAATTCGACCATGGTGCGGTTGTCACCATTGCCGGTCCGGACGGCTCTGTCCTCGCCCGTGGCATCGCGCAGTTCGGTGCCGACGAAATGCGCGCCATTGCCGGTCTCGATTCTGATGCAATCCGCGCCCGCCTGCCCGGTTGCAAGCGCACCGAAGCCGTCCACCGCAACTCCCTCGTGCTTCTCTGAGGCTTCCGGCGGGGCAGGGTAGCGCCGGGGGGAGCGCCTTGGTTGATGCCACTCCCGGAATGGGAACCCTCTGCCCGCTCCGCCAGGCCCGCGCGCACCGCGCATTTCCGCGAATACCTGCTCCGGGGAGGTTTTCCCGAACCGGCTCTTGTTTTCCGATCAGTGCTCCTAATACGAAGATGACGGTAAGG
This sequence comes from Opitutales bacterium, assembly GCA_020831525.1. Lineage (GTDB taxonomy): Bacteria > Verrucomicrobiota > Verrucomicrobiia > Opitutales > Oceanipulchritudinaceae > SLLG01. Next base: position 24,834 of record JAFIGH010000020.1, on the reverse strand, counting down.
GTGCCTTTTCTTTTATAGCGACGGGGTCACGCTAATGCGCATTGCTAAACCCTATCCACCAGTGAAACAATGGGGTTTTATACCTAAAAGAATAGCCCGAAAAAAGATATCTATGACCATTCGAACCCTCCCCGGGATTACTGCATTGGCTGTACTGTAATCTGCCTGGCCTCCCCCGGCTCCAGTCTGCACGCGGCCATCCTCTTGGTTGCCCCGACGACTGACGATCCCGGCACCCTCCAGGTGACCCAGGATGTTCACTTTCCCATTACCCAGGATGGGGACATGCTGACGATCGTCTTCCAGGACTGGGTCACTTCCGATGACATGCAACGCTCGGCACAACTGGATCCACAACTGGCCATTTCCATCAACGGCGGGCCGGACACGAGTTTGAGTGCGGTCCTGTACGACAACTATGCCACGAACACAAGCGACATAGGGCCGAACGATGGCTTTATCTATATTTTTCCTTATTCCGTTGGTTCCGTAAGCAGTGGAGGCACCGTTACCCTCTTGGCGGGCAACTACACCATTGCCGCGACATCCGGATTCAATCCCGGGGTCACCCAATCGTTCTCCGGCAACATGTTCATCACGGACACTTACGGTGTTCGCATTAGCGACATCGTGGCGATCCCCGAACCGTCGGCCTATGCGGCTGTTTTCGGCGCAACCGGCCTTGCCCTCCTTCTCCGCCGCCGCGCCCGCCGTTAGGATCTGCGGTTGGCCGTGCTCGAATCGGCACTCCATCCGTATCGGTAGCGACTGAGCCTCGCCCCCGCCCGCCCCGCCTTCGCCAAGGCTTCGGCGGACAGGCTTCGCTCAAGAACGCGAAGATTTTGATTCGGATCCGTTTGGCGAGCCTCTGCGCTCTCCGCGTCCTTGAAAACACACCGCAACAACTTTCCAACCGGGATTGAACAGGAGGCTGCAGAGGAAGCAGAGGCTTTTTCGCCGCATACTTTTACCACGGAGCAAGACACGGAGGGATACAGGGAAGATATGTAGTGCTTTTTAGGCGCCAAGAAAACAATACTAGGCAATTAACCAAAGCGGGGCTGGCTCGGCGGCAAGTGGGGTCAGGGGGCGAGGACGGCGTGGAGGATTTCGGCGGGGTGGAGGGCGCGGCGGCCGGTGCCGTCGTGGATCTGGTGGCGGCAGGAGGTGCCGGGGGCGCAGAGGGTGTGGCCGGCGGGGGTATCGCGCACGGCGGGGAAGAGGACGAGTTCGCCGATGCGCATGGAGAGGTCGTAGTGTTCTTTCTCGTAGCCGAAGCTTCCGGCCATGCCGCAGCAGCCGGAGGGGATGAGCCGGACTTTGTGGCCGCGCGGCAACTCGAGTGCGCGCTTCGCGGGGACGAGACCGATGAGGGCCTTTTGCTGGCAGTGTCCGTGGAGGCGGATGATGCGTTCGGCGGGGGTGAAGGCATCGCGGGGAAGCCGACCGGCGTCGTGCTCGCGGACGATGAACTCGTCGACGAGGAGGCAGTTCGAGGCGAGGTCGCGGGCTTGGTCTTGTGCTTGGCTGCGGAGGAGGACGGGGTATTCGTCACGGAAGCAGAGGAGGGCGGAGGGCTCGATACCGACGAGAGGGCGGTCGGCGGAAACGAGCGGGGCGAGGGCGGCGACATTGGCGGCGGCGAGGCCGCGGGCGCGGCGGAGGAGGCCCTTGGAGAGGGCGGCGCGTCCGCTTTCCCGGTGGGGTGGGATCTCGACGGCGTAGCCGAGGGCTTCGAGCAGTTCGACTGTCTTGATGCCGACGGCGGCGTCCTGGGCGTCGGTGAACTCGTCGGCAAAAAGCCAGACGCTGCCGCGTGTGCCGGCGTTGGCGTGGGGCCGGTGTTTGCGGAACCAGCGGCGCAGGGTGGTCTGTGACAGCGGGGGGATCGTGCGGTCGGGATGGAATCCGGCGAGGCGGTTGAGGACGCGGCGCAGGATTGGGGTGCCGAAGAGAGCGTTCCACGCCCACGGTGCAGTGGAGGCGAGGCGGGACAAGCGGGCGAAACCAGCGACCATGCGGGAGCGCAGGGGAACGCCGTTGCGGTCGTAGTAGCCTTGGAGGAACTCCGCTTTGAGGTTGGCCATGTCGACGGTGGAGGGACACTCGGCTTTGCAGCCTTTGCAGGAAAGGCAGAGGTCGAGGACGTCCTTAAGATCGTCGGAGGCGAAGGCGTCGGCGCCGCCCTCGGTGATGAGGTGGCGGAGTAGGTTGGCGCGGGCGCGGGTGGTGTCGCGCTCTTCGCGGGTGGCCATGAAGCTGGGGCACATGGTGCCGCCCGCTCTCTCGGTCTTCCGGCAGTCACCCGAGCCGTTGCACTTCTCGGCGGCGGCGAGCATGCCGCCGGTCTCCGACCAGTCGAACACCGTGGGTAGTTCGGGCTCCGCCTGACCCACGAGGTAGCGCAGGTGGGTGTCCATGGGCGGGGTGTCGATGATCTTACCGGGATTGAAAATGTGTTGCGGATCGAAGGCTTCCTTTACGGAGCGCATCATTTCGTAGCAGCGTCCGCCGACCATGAACGGGATGAATTCCCCGCGGAGGCGGCCGTCGCCGTGTTCACCGCTGAGGGAGCCGCGGTATTTTTTCACGAGGGCGGCGATATCGGCGGCGACGCCGCGGAATGTGCGCAGCCCCTCTTCGGTCTTGAGGTTGAAGAGGGGCCGCGTGTGGAGTTCTCCGGAGCCCGCATGCGCGTAATAGACGGTATTGATTTTGTACTTCGACTGGAGGAGGGCGTCGAACTCGCGGATGTAAGCGGGCAGATCGCGCACATCCACGGCGGTGTCCTCGACGACTTCGCGCGGCTTTGCGTCGCCCTTGATATTGCTCATCAGTCCTTGGCCGGCGCGGCGAAGTTCCCACACTTTGTTGCTCTCCTCGTCGCAAAGAATCGGGTACGCGTATCCGAGGCCGGCGGCCCGCAGATCTTCCGTGACGGCCTTGAGGACGGCGTCGCGTTCCTCGGCCGAGCCGCGGCGGATTTCCACGACGAGGACGGCACCGGGGTCGCCTTCGACGAAGTCGCGGTTGCGCGACTGCTCCGGGCTGTTGCGGGTGCATTCGAGGATGTGGCGGTCGATCAGTTCGCAGGCCGACGGATTGTGCGGGAGGGCGGCGAGCGTGGCGCGGAGGGATTCGTCGATCGTCTCGAAATGGGCACAGAGCAGACCGGCGTGCGGCGGCGGGAGCGGATCACAGGCGAGGGTGAATTCGACGCCGAAAAACAGCGTGCCTTCGGAACCGGCTATGAGCTTGCAGAGGTTGAAGGGTTTGTCGGAAGCGGGGTCGAATACTTCCGCGTCCATGAGGAGGTCCAGGCAGTAGCCGGTGTTACGGCGAGGTATGGAGGGACGGGGATAGTTTTCGCGGATGGCCCGGCGGTTGCCGGGATCGGCGAGGAGATCGCGCACCGCGCGGTAGATACGCGCCTCGAGGGAGTCCGGGGGACCGGCGCATTTTGCCTCAAAGGCGGCGCGGTCGAGGGCTTCGAAGGTGACTGCCGAACCATCGGCAAGGTAGCCGCGCGCGGAGACGAGGTGGTCGCGGATGCTGCCGTAGACGATGGAGTTGGAGCCGCAGGAGTTATTGCCGACCATCCCGCCGATGGTGGCGCGGTTGGCGGTCGACGTTTCCGGGCCGAAATGTATGCCGTGCGGGGCGAGGGCTTGGTTGAGTTCGTTGCGGATGACACCCGGCTGCACGCGCACGCGGCGGGTTGCGGTATCTATTTCGAGAATTTCCGTGAGGTGTCGTGAGACATCCACGACGAGTCCGTTGCCGACACATTGACCGGCGAGGGAGGTGCCCGCCGCGCGCGGGATGAGGGGCACGCGGAAGCGGTGGGCGAGCGATACAATGCGGGCGACGTCTCCTTCCGTGCGGGGAAAGGCCGCGCCCAGCGGCATTTCCTGGTACTCGGAGGCGTCGGTGGCAAAGAGCCGCCGTGTAGGCTCGTCGAGGCGCAGGAGCCGGTTGCGCTCCGATGCGTCCATGGCCTTGAGAAAAGCGCTGAAGTTGTCGGCGCGGGCGGATTCGGGAGAGGCGGGGGCGGACGGAGGCGGAGGCATGAGGGGGTCTTCAGCTAAGGCGGTCGCGGAATTCTTTGCCGCGTTGCAGAATGCTCTTTACGGTGGCGAAGTGCCGGTTGTGGAGCGCTGCTTTGAGGCGGTGCAGTTCGTCTTCGAATCCCTCAATGGCGCGCAGGGATTCCTCGCGGTTTTGCTCGAGGATGTCGCGCCAGAGACCGGGGCCGCCGGCGGCGACGCGGGTGGTGTCGCGCAGGCCGTTGCCGGCGTAGTGCGGCCAATCGGCGGGTTTGCCGGCGAGTTGCGAGCTAAGGACAGAGGCGAGGATGTGCGGGAGATGGCTGATGTGGGCGACGATTTCGTCGTGCTCTTCCGGGCTGACCGTGGCGACGTCCATGCCCGTGTCGCGCCAGAAGCGGACGGCGCGGTCGACGGCGTTTGTCTGCGTATCGTCGAGCGGGGTGACAAAGCAGTTGCGCCCGGCGAAGAGGTCGGCGCGTGCGTGGTCCATGCCGGTTTTTTCGGAGCCCGCCATGGGATGTGAGCCGACAAAGGTCCGTCCGTCCGGCATCGCGGCAGTAGCCTCGCGGCAAATGAGGCTCTTTGTGCTGCCGACATCGGTGAGGATTGCGCCATCCCGGCAGGCGGGGGCGACGCGCGCGGCAAGCGCCGCGATCATGGAGACGGGCGTACAGACGACGACGAAATCGGTATCGCGGGCAGCTTCCTCGGGCTCGGTGCAGGCGGCGTCGCACCATTTGCTTTCCGCGCATGCCTGCCGCACTTCAGGGCGGCGGGCCCACACAGTTATCCGGCGCGCGAGACCTCGTTCGCGCACGGCCATGGCGAGGGAGGCGCCGAGGAGTCCGGGCGCGAGGATGGCAAGATTGTCGAAGGGCGGGCTCACGGCGGGTCGGATGAAGCTTGAAGGGACGAAAGTCATGCGCATGGTTTGGGGGTTCAAGTTCTTTTCGTCCTCGTCCCTACACCTTGATTCATGGCCAAACGAAGTTCAGTCGACTATTACGCGCGGAAACAGTTCCGTAAGAAACTCCTCGGTGTTTCCGCCATCGTCTTTGCCCTCGCGCTTTTTGCGGGCGGGCTGTACGTGCTTACGCTTCTCGGGCCGCGCCCCGTGGCGGACGAAGAAACCGTGCGCCGCGGCGATCCGGCGGAAGTCGCGCCGCTGCGGTCGGAGTTGGAGGTCATCGCGGCCCGTATTGACGAGGCGGTTGACAGCGGCGAGATCGACGAAGCGGTGCTTGAAGACGTGGAACGTGCCGTCGACCTGCAGCGGCGCATCATCACGCTGGAGGCACTCACCGTGCCCCGCAACGAAGACTCCCAGCGGCTCGACAGTCTGCGCTCCCTCCGTGACGAGCACTTCGGCGAGCGCCTCTACGCCGCCTCGGTCGAGGCTGAGGAGGCCGCTGAAAGCGCATACGAACGCGGTGATACGGAGGCGACAGTAGCTTACTACAAGGAGGCCGTGCGACTGCAGGAAGAGATCAACATGCGGCATGCGCGCAGTCCGCGTCGTTCCACGGGCCGCCTCACGGCGCTGCGCGACACACTTGTGGACATGGAGGTGCTTCCGCTTGTGGAGGAGATCGAGGAATTCGCTGAGCGCGCGCGCGCGCTTGCCGACGAAGGCGATATCGAGGGAGCGAAAGAGGCAATGCGCCGAGCCGTCGAAGGGCAGCAACGCCTCAACCGTGAACACCGGGACACTCGCTATGCAAGCCTTGGCCATGTGCAGGATCTCGAACGCGAAATGAGTGACTTCGAGGCGCGCGGTTTTGCCGCGGATGTGGAGGAAATGGTCGCCATGGGGCGCGAACACCTCGCGGAAGACAATTTCGACGCCGCGCACCGGAGATTCCGCGAGGCCCATGACCGGCAGCGCACGCTCAACGAATCTTTTCCCGCGAGCACCTACGCCTCCCGTCGTGCCGAGGAAGACCTCATCGTCCTTGTGCAGACGGCGGCCAGCGCGGAAAGCGCCCGGCGTGTCACCCGCGCCCAGGCCCAGGTCGACGCGGACCTACGCTCGCGCCGGGTAAACAGTGCCTCGTCACAGGCACCGGCGGTATTCCGGGACGTGCGCGCACTGCACGAGAACTTCCCGCGCAGCCAGCTGGTGAGCGAAGAGATGCTGCTGAAGGCGCGCTACCTTAATTCCATGCGCGAGGACTTTTCGGCTATACAGGACAGTGTCTACGCGCGTCTTGTGGAGATTCCGGACTATCCGCACTTGCGCATGCTCTCCGTCGAAGTGCCGCAGGGCCTGTATGCGCGGGTCATGGGCTCCAATCCTTCGACGCGCCGCGGCGACCAACTGCCGGTGGAAACTGTGACTCAGCGTGAGGCGATGGAGTTTTGCGACCGGCTGGGCTGGATCCTTGCGCGGCCGGTGCGCCTTCCTTCCCGCGATGAGTTCGAGGCCGCCGTCGGTTCGATGCGCGGTGTCGACGTCGACCGTATAGCATGGAACAGCCAGAATTCCGACCGCGAGACGCAGCCGGTGGGCACCCGCGAAATGAACGACCACGGCTTCCACGACCTCCTCGGCAACGTCGCCGAGTGGACCGGCGAGACCAATCCCGTCGATCCGTCGGAAGGCATTGTCGTGGGCGGTTCCGTGCGGGACAACCCGTTGCGCCTCAACCGCATGCCGGTGGAGTACCACGGGCGCAACGACCGCACCCGTATTATCGGTTTCCGCTTCGTCGTCGATATGGAGACAACGCCCCGACCCATTGTTGACGAGGCCGCAGTCTTCGCCGCCGATGACGACGCCTGAGCACTCGCCGGGCGACCCGTCGGAGCCGCCGCCGGACGAAGAAACGCTCCGCCGCGCACGGCGCGACCATGCCCTGATCGTTCTCGCCGCCTTTGTCTTTCTTCTCCTGCCGTTGATCGTGCTTGCTTGGTATGTGAAGGGGTGAGCCGACGCGAGATAGGGCCGGTGCGCCCTTCACGGGCGATCCCAGAGCAACCGTCCCGATTCGGTCGGGGGCCAGCCAAGGTCCGCCGACTACGAAGAGCCGCACATTCCGCGATTGTCGTCGGTCGGTCTGCCGTTCCGGCCTTGGCCTGCGCGGTTGACGGAGAACGATTGCGGCGGCGGTCTGGTGCACGAGGTCTCGCACCCACTCGCGGTCCAAAACGACGGTGAAGAGGAAGAGGTGGATTATTTTGTGACGGGACGGAGGTAGCGGAGGGCGCGGCGCCCGAGACGGCGGGCGACGAGGCCGTTGACGGTGCCCTCGGCGATGCGCGCGCCGATGAGTTTGCCGGAGGCGCGGGCGAGGTTGTTGGAGAGGAAGCCGGACATCTCCTCGGCGCCGCTTTCGAGGACCTCCTGAGCCTGGCTGGCGACGTAGGTCTGGAAGATGACAAGACCGAGAAGGAGGGCGATCTGCGCGCGGTGGATGCGCCGGTTGTAGAGCAGGGCGAGGTCGTGGAGCATGCGCCCAGTGTTGTAGAGAACGGCGAGTGCGTCGATGAGGGGGAAGGGCGAGATGGCGGTTTTGAGGCCGATAATCTTGGTGTAGTGCCAGATACGCTCATTGGCGACGGCGTCGAGGGGTCGCAGGACGCCGCTCTGGAGGTCTTCGAGCCAGAGTGAGGACTCCACGGGCGCCGGGTCGGTGAGGGCGCGGGCGGCCCGGAGGACGGCGGCGGGCTGTTGCGGCGCTTTGGCGGGCCAGAAAGCCGACCACTCCGCATCGAGGCGGGCGCGGTCTTCGTGGAGGCCCCTGACGTAGGGCAGGAGTGCTTCACGGGCTTTTGCGGCCTCGGTGTCGGAGGGCGGATTCGCTTCCGCGAGCGGCGCGGGGAGTGAGATTTGGGGCAGGGAGCGCAGCCGCCACCAGAGCCTCATGCCTTGGAAAACGACGCGCAGGAGGAGGACGGAAAAGAGCGCGAGAAGGATCCAGAAGGGAACTTGCAGGGCAAGGGGCAGGGTTTCGAGGCGGAGGTAGATGTCGACGGCTACGACATACGCCATGAGGCCGGTGAAGAGGACGAGGAGGGCGACAAGGAGGATGGCGCCCCGGCCCCACCGCAGCGCCCGGCGGAAGGCACCATGGAGATTGTCCTCTGTTTCGGTGAGTTCGCCGCGGATTTCATCGGGATCGAGGGGCTCGACTTCGGCGGCATGAAAGGCGGCGCGCTCCTCCGCGCCGAGAGGCCGGGAGGACCGGCTTGGGCGCGTGGGATTGTTGTAGCCGGTGTCGTCTTCGCGGGGCGCGGTTGGCTTCGTCATGGGAGGAGAAACTGGAAGAGTGTGTCGAGGCCTGCCTGGGCGGGCGGGCGGCGGCGGTTGGGCGAGAGGCGTGGGAGGACGTCCTCGAAGCTGTAGGCGGCGGGATCCCAGTCGTCCGGCCATGCGGGGGGAAGGCGGGAGACGTCGTAGTCGTGGGGGTGCCGCTCCTCCGGGCTGGCTCCCGCCTCGCGCGCGGGAACGCCGCGGAGACGGTCGGCGTGCGATTCCGTGGCGCGCACGGCGGCGCAGGTAAAGAGTTCGATATGCGCGGACGCCCCCGCGTTGCGCAGGACGGGCGCGGCCAGTTCGCGCAGAAGGTGCTTCAGCCTGTCGGTATCGGCGGGGTGGATACGGTCGGCCTGGGTAGCGGCAAGGGCAACACGGTTGACGCCGCCCGGTCGCCAGTCCTCGCGCAGAAGGAGCGGGAGGACTCGGTTGCCGAGGGCACGGGCGGAGCGGGTGAGGAGATTGGAATCGGCAAAACACCCGGCGAGAACGTTTTGCAGGAGATCGGAGGTGTCGTTGAGCGCGCCTACGCCGCTCTGCAGGATTTCGGGGATATTCGCGAGAAAGGCGATACGGTCGCACCGCTTGAGGGCGGCGAAGAGGGGCTCGACAAGTTCGCGGCGGTAGGCGTCGTAGTTCTCCGAATACACACGGGCGATTTCCGGGTGGCGGCGCTGTTCCACGCTGTCGAGCGGGGCGAAGGGGCGCTCTGCGTCGAGACCGCACAACCGTTGCGCGGCGAGTGTCTCGGGGTCGGCGTCGCGCGGCGGGGAGTCGCCCTCCGGGCCGAGGGCGAAGGCGGAGGGCGAGATGAGAACGCGGTAGTCCGCGATCATGACGGCGAGAAGCCGCTTATAGGCGAGGGCCACACTCTCCGCCGTGGCCTCAGGAGCCATGCGTGTTTTGCGGTATGCGGCAACCGCCTCGCCGTGCGCGGCGCTGGCGAGGAGGGTGCGCTCCATTGTGTCGGACCACTCCCCGAAGGAGCGTCCGGCCATGGCGGCGTCGGCAAACCGTTCGCCCGGGAAGTCGAGAAAGGTAAGCAGCAGTGGAACGCGCAGGCCGAAGGGGCCGGCGTTGACGCTCATGCGCACACGGATCTGGTAGGCGTCGCGGGTTTTGCGCGGCCACGCGGCGGCCTCCGACAACTGGGCGCGGAAGGCTTCGTAGGGAAAGCGCGCCGGGGGCTCCGGCAGCGGTTCTTCGGTGAAGTCGCGCAGGTCGAGGGCGGTTTTCAGGAAGAGGCCGTTGTCCGTGAGCCGGAAGCGCCGCGCGTCAAAGTGGCGCAGGTGATCGAGGAGCGAAGTGAGAAATACGGATTTGCCTGCCCGGCTTCCGCCAACAACGCCGATGCGGGCGGCGCGCTCGAAGGGATTGCCGGGGCGCAGGTCGCGGAGTAAGTCGGCGACCTCGCGGGCCGTATCGGGACGCGTGCTCATTGTTGGGTGCCATTCGATCCCGCCGGGCCGCGAATGACAACGGTATTCCGGTTCAGCCAGGCAGGTCGGGCAACGGCCTGGGCTCCGCCTTTTTTCCGGTCGCTGGTTCAGCGTCGTCCGGAATGAAGGGCTTGGGTAGGAGCACGGCTCCGAGCACGGCGACAAGCATCACACCGGCGGCGGCGAGGTAGGCGGTGGTCGACCCGAACTGCCAGAAGAGGATGGCGGCGAGAAAGGGGCCGACGGCGCGGGCGAGAGCACCGTAGGCGCGGAAAGCGCCGAGGTGGCGGCCTTGCTCGCCTTTTCCGGAGTAGAGCGAGACGAGTGCGCTGAGTGTCGGGCTTGTGAGGCCGATGCCGGCGGCGAGCAGACCGAGGCCGGTGTAGAACGGCACCGTTTCATGGGAGGAGGCGAGGGCGACGAGTCCGAGGAAGGCAAGGAGTATTCCGGCCACGGCCATGGGGATCTCGCCCGTGCGTCGGACGAACCGCCGCACGACAAAGCCCTGTGTGAGCGCAAGCATGAATCCGATGAAGATAAACATCCAGATCATGTCGGGCGGGTGGTAAAACAACCGTTCCACAGCGAGGAACGTGAGCGTGAACTCCATCCCCGCAAACGCGATCATGAGCACGAAATACACGCGGCAGGCGAGGCGCGCGGCGGGGTTGGCGACGCTGCCGATGAGGCGCGGATCGGCCCGCACCCCGCCCTCGGCATCACCGCTTTCGGGGAGGGTTTCGCGGAAACTCAGAAGCACCCAGAAAAAGTTGGCCGTGGCGAGAAAGAGTGCGCAGAGGGCGGGGAAGGAGAAGGGATTGATGCCGAGCGGCGCGGCCCCGGGATAGACCCGCGTGAAGTCGACAAACGAGGCCAGCCCGCCGATCGCCGGGCCTATGACGAACCCGACGCCGAAAGCGACTCCCACAAGTGCCATGGCGCGGGTGCGCTCGCGGCCTGTCGTGACGTCGGCCACGGCGGCGGTTGCGACGGCGATATTCCCCGCCATGATCCCGCCGAGAGCGCGGGCAAGGACAAGGAGCAGAAAACTGCCGCTGAAGGCCCAGAGCAGGTAGCTCAGGGCAGTCCCTCCGACGGTGAAGAGGAGCACGCGGCGCCGCCCCACACGGTCGGAGAGGCGGCCCCAGAGCGGGGCGGCGATAAACTGAAGAAAGCTGTAAATACTGCCGAGGACGCCGCCGAAGAGCACCGCCGTGACGAACGCGCTGTTGTGCACCGGCGCGAGGCCTTCGAGGAATCCCGCGAGCCGCCCGATGAGACTGTCCGGCCCCTCTTGCCCAAGGTAGTGCTCGAGCATGGCGGGGAAAAGTGGAAATATAATCGAAAAGCCGATCAAGTCGATGAGGACGACGAGGAGGATCGCCCCGAGGGAGGAGCGCCCTGCCTTTTGTCGGCCCGCGCCGGTGCCGGAAGGCGTGCGCTTGCTCATGCTTCGCCCGCCTCCGGGTTTTTGGCGAAGCGCGCCTGCAGGGCCGCCGCGACGTTGGGCGGAACAAACTTCGCGATCCGCGCCGTGTCATAATACGAGACCTGCTTCATGAGCGTCGAACTCGTGAAAAAGTAGCGCGAACCCGGCATGAGGAAAATCGTTTCAATCTTGTCGTTGAGGTCGCGGTTCATCTGCGTCATTTGGAACTCGAACTCGAAGTCGGACACGGCGCGCAGGCCGCGGATGAGCGCGATGGCGCCGCAGGATTCGGCGAAATCGACGACAAGACCGCCGAAACCCGTCACCCGCGCGTTCAGGCCCACGATGTTTCCGTTGATCATTTCCATCCGCTCCTCGGCGGAGAACAGCGGCTCCTTCCGTGGATTGGGAGCCACCGCGATGATCACTTCGTCGAAGATCCGGCAGGCCCGCCGCAGAATGTCGAGATGGCCGTTTGTGAAAGGGTCGAACGTCCCTGGATACAAAGCTTTCCGCATGGGACCGCGCATCGCACACCAGACGGCTCCGCCCCGCAAAACCTTTTTTTGCTTTCCCTGCCTTCCGGCGGGCGGTTTGATTCTCCGGGCCGGACCAAACGGACGCCGGTTCCCCCTGAACCCGTTTTCTTGGTGCCCTTGTCTCCTCTTCACCGAAACCACGGACCCGACATGATTCTCGTACCTGAAAAACTCAAAGAACTGCGGCTGGAAATGGCCGGGGCCCTCGCCGAAGGGCGTGCCGAAGAAGCCGCCTCACTCGCGGCCCGCATCTCGGTCGGGCGCGCCGCCGACATGCTGGCCCAGGCACCGCGCGAGCATATTGTGCCGTGCCTGCGCAAGATGAAGCCCGACCGCGCGGGCGAAATCATTGCGCGCATGCCCACGCGACTCGTCGCCGACGTGCTCTCCGCCGCCAAAGCCAAGACAGCCTTTGCCCTGCTAAAGCATGTGCCGGTCGACCGCGTCGCGGATATCACGCCCCTGCTCGCCGAACAGCGGCGCACGGCCTATATCGGCCAGCTCAGCGAGGAGGACCGCGGGGAGATCGAAAGCCTCGAACGCTACACTGCCGAGGAAGCCGGCGCGCTCATGACGACGGACTTCTTCGCCGTCGACGAAAAGACACCGGTGGGCGAAGTGATCGCGGCGGTCGAGAGCCTGCCCGTGCACCATGAGCAGCGTTCCGACATCTACGTCATCGACAGCGCGGGGACGCCTGTCGGGATGATTACCCTGCGCGAGCTGCTTTCCCAGGAGACGACGGTCCCCGTGGGCACGGTGATGAACCGGCGCCTCGCCGTCGTGCCCGACCGCCACCCCGCCGAGGAGGCCGCGCGCATGCTCCTCAACCGCCGCCAGCTCTCGCTCCCGGTCATCGACACGAATAACGCCATGATCGGTATCATCACTCTCGACGATGCCGCCCGCGCCCTCAACCGCAGCCTTGCCGACCAGTTCACCGCTCTCAACGCGGCCTCGAAGGAGGAGAGCTTCTTCACTCCCCCGATGGGGTCCGTGCGAATGCGCCTGCCGTGGATGGCCGCCAACATCTTTCTCAACCTCGGCGCCGTCTTCATCATCTCCGGCTTCGAGGATACCATCGCGCAGGTGGCCATTCTCGCCGCCTTTCTCCCCATGATCACGGACATGGGGGGCAATGTCGGCATCCAGGCGCTCTCCGTCTCGATCCGCAGCATCGCCCTCGGCGAGGCGCGGCTGAACGAATTCTGGAAGGCCACGCGCAAGGAAATCCTCATCGGCCTCGTCAACGGCGCGGCACTCGGGGTGCTCTTCGCCGTTGTTGCCTACGTCTTGCAGGGCAACGCGTGGATGGGCCTCGTCGCAGGCATTGCCCTTGCGTGCAATGTGTTCCTCGCCGGTATTGTCGGCGGCACGCTGCCCTTCTTTATCAAAAAAATGGGCAAGGATCCCGCCATGATGACCGGCCCGGTCCTCACGACCATCACCGACATTACCGGAGTCACCATCTACCTCGGCCTCAGCACGCTCTTCATCGTGAAAATCCTCGGTGCGGGCTGAGGTTGCTTCGCCGTGTATCCGGTGTTACGATAGACACCGGTTTAGAAACCACCGTTATTGTAAATTGAAAGGAGCTATGACAACGCAGACACAAAGAGCTATTCAGGCGGGACAAATTCTAGTCGTGGCGGCCAACGCCGGTCATGCGCGCTTTTTCGCGCGCGAAAAGAAGTTCAGCCCTCTCCTTGAACTGGAGACACGCCTCCACCCGGAATCTCGTATGCACGGCCGCGACCTCGACCGCGACGCGCCCGGACAGGTTTTCCAGTCCGCCAATCCCTCGGAGGACTCCATGGGCGAGGCATCCGACTCCAAACGGCGCGAGGCCGAGAAGTTTGCCCGCGAAATCGCCGCCGAACTGAAAAAAGCCCGTAGCCGCGGCTCGCTGGAGCGCCTCGTTCTCGTTGCCGAGCCCAGCTTTCTCGGCCTTCTCCGTTCCAAGCTCGACGAGCCGACACGCGGTAAGGTCGTGCTCGAAATACCCAAGAATCTGACCACCGAAGCGCCACGGGTGATCCAGGCGGCCATTGACGCCGCCTATTGAGGCACGCCCCCGCACGCCCGCAGTGGTGCTTCGTTTGCCCACAAACTTGATGCAGAGAGCACTTCGGATCTACCGGATTGGTTCTTTCATGCGGTCGTTTTCCTTATATTTGTATCGGCGGTCATTGAAATCCGTGCGGAGATTGAAAATAGCCGAGTCGTTCGTATCCAATTCTTCTATCCATTACAGCGCTTGTTGATTATCTTGTTCGCCGACTCCCTCCTCTTTGTTGGCGTTTCGATGATGTTCGGACTCTTCCTCTTTCTCTAGCTGACGTCGAAAGATTTGCTCAATCGAAGGAGAGGAAGGAGCGGTGGCGTTTTTGCTGGACGGGGGTGAGAGCGGGGAGGTCCTCGTAGGGGCTTTGGGGGGCGAGGGAGTAGAGGAGGCGGCGGATTTCGTGGCGGAAGTCGATCCAGCGTTCCCAGTCGAGATCGGGGGCGTGGGCGATTTGGTTGAGGAGGCTGCGCCATTCGAGGCGGGCGCGTTCGATGTCGCCGGCGAGGAGGTCTTCACCGAGCACGCGCGCCCGCAGGGCGGGGTTGGCGGCAAGGCGTTGGAGGGTTTCGGAGGCACCGTTGCCATAGGTTTCGGGTACGCCCTTGCGGAGGTATCCGGGGTAGGTGGCGTTGCGGAAGGCGAGGCGGCAGGTGTCGCCGAGGCGGGTGGAGTAGTCGTTCTGCCCGCCGAAGCGGTGGCCCGCGCGCAGGTTGGCGATGTCGTAGGCGAGTTCTTCGAGCGGATAGGAAGGGTCCTCGAGGGCGGCGGCCACAGCAAGGCCCTCGCCGTGGTTGAAAAAGCTGAAGATGACGCCGCGGCGGGTGGGGCGGGTCCGGGCGTCGATGAGGCCGAGTTGGTACCATGTCTCGGCGGCAGTACGGCCGCGCGGTCGTTCTTTCGGTGCGGTGCCCGCGAAGTGGAGGTTGACTTCGACGGCGACTTTACGGCGGGGCGGGTTGATGAGGGGGCGGCCGGCGCTGTCGATGACGGCGAATGTCTCGGCCCAGCGGTAGTCGAGGCGCGCGTAGAGCATGCCGCCGCGCTCGGCGAGGGCGTGGACGGCACCCCCTTGCGCGAGGCGGGGCAGGAGCGGAAGGATGTGGTCTTCGAGCTGGTCGAGGGTCCAGCGTTTGCGGCCGCGCGGGCGGCCTTCGGGTGGCGGCGTGTCTTTGTGGAGTTCGCGCAGGGCGGCGTGTGTCCACCGGGTGAGGACAAGCTCGCCCTCGGCTTTGTCTTTGCCAATGCGCGCGAGGGGCACTTCGCGTCCGTAGAGTTTCCCCTCCTCGGTATCGATTTTGCAGAGGGTGCCCGCTGTCACACCGCTCAAGGCAAAGGCCTGCGAGAGGGCGGGCGTCCAGCGTCCCCGCGCAACTGTGAGTGCTTCGCCGAGGGGCGCACGGCGCGGGCTGCGGAGCCGCTCCCAGTCGCCGTCGGGGGTCTGGAATTCCTCGATTTGCTGCATGCGGGTGGGGGCGGGTTCGTCGGCGGGGGGCGGGCCGTCGGCATGAAAGCCCGCGAGGCCGAGGACGACTCGGCGCGGGCTGAAGAGGCGGGAGGATAGGTCGCGCGCGGCTTCGGCGGGATCGCGTCCGCGCACGGCGGCGGCGTGCATGACGGCGATGAGGCTGGGCCAGTCGATCTGGTTTGTGCGGCGGAGGGAGAGGGGGCGGCTTTCGTTGAGCCTCGGTTTGCCCGGCGCGACGAGAATGTAGCCCTTTTTGTCGAGGCCGCGCCGTCCCGCCCGCCCGAACATCTGGAGGAGTTCGTCGGGCCGCACGAGATGGCTGTGGTCTCCGGCGCGGTATTCGCGGTCGGTGACGAGGACGCTGCGCATGGAAAAGTTGATCCCGGCGGCGAGACCCATGGTGGCGACGACGACGCGCAGTTGCCCGGCTTTGGCGAGGGGCTCGACGAGACCGGCGCGCTGGCGGTAGCTGAGGCCGCTGTGGTGAAAGGCGATGCGTGCCTTGAGGAGCTTGGTGAGGGTGTCTCCGGCGAGGCGCTCCTGTTCGGGTGTGAGGATGAGCGGATCTTCCTCGGGGAGGGCGCGGGCGAGTTGCATGGCGAGCGTCTCGGCGGCGCGCCGGCGGGGGGCGAAGGCGAGGAGCGGGGCCATTCCAGCGGCGAGGGCTTTGCCGATGGCACGGGGCCAGAGACCGCGGACGGACGCCGGGACGGAGCGCTCGGGGAGCGCTTCGACATTGACTTCGTCGAGGGGAACGGGGCGCTCGTAGTGCTCGATCAACTCGACGTCGCGCCCGAGGCGGCGCAGCCAGTCGGCGACGGACTCGGGGTTGCCGACGGAGCCGCTGAGGAGGAGAAGCTGGGTGTCGGGCGGGGCAAGGGCGAGGGCGAGTTCGTAGTTCACACCCCGCGAGGGGTCGCCGAGCATCTGGTATTCATCGACGACGAGAAGGCCCGGACCCCCGCCCGCAAGGAATCGGTGTTTCTGTGTCTCGAGGGTGGCGACGATGACCGGTGCCTCCGTGTTTTCGGCAAGGTCGCCTGTGACGATGCCCACGTCCCACCGCTGCGCCGCCCATTCAAGGCGTTTGTCGTTGGCGAGCGCACGGGTGGGGACGGTGTAGACGACGTTTTTGCGCAGTCCGGTTTCGACAAGGGTTTCGAAGATGAAGGTTTTTCCCGCTCCCGTGGGGGCGTGTACGATGACGTCGCGCCCGTCGCGCAGGGCGCGGATGGCAGCCTGCTGCCAAAGATCCGGCAGCTTGAGGTGACTCGCGAAAGCAGTGTCGATACTGTTCATAGGCGGGACGGGGAGTCTGTCTCGGCGGCGTGTGTCATTTTGAAAAAGAACCCTGCCGCTCAACCTGTGCCATTGCCGCCGCGCCGCAAATTCCTTTTTTGTTCCGCCCGGACTTGCCGTGGACGCAAAATTTCGTGGGATGGAGTCTTGCGCTTATGATCTTCACACGTCGTCGATTTCTCTGTTGGGCGGGCACGGTTGTAGCGGTGTCCGCCGTCCCGCCGTTTCTGCGCGCCAAGCTTACCGGGCCGCTGGAAACAGTCTCTATCCTGCACACCACCGACCTGCACGGGAACATCCTTCCCACATCGACGTACGACGGGATCGCCGATGTCGGCGGAATGGCGCGGTGTGCGAGCCGCATCCGGCAGTGGCGGGCGATGAATCCGCACACGCTCCTCGTCGACGCGGGCGATGTTTACCAAGGCACGGAGGTCGGCTACCGCACACGCGGGCGCATCATGGTGGACTGCTTCAACCACCTCGACTACGATGCCTGGGTCCTTGGCAACCACGAGTTTGACTGGGGCGAACCCGTCGTGCGGGAGGCCATCGGATCCTCCGCCATGCCTGTGCTCACGGCCAACGCCACGTTTGGCGGCAAATCGGCGTGGGAGGCGGGTGACAGCCCCGATGTCGCGCGGCCCTTCCTTATCAAAGAGGTCAACGGCTACAAGATCGCCCTCATCGGAGCGATGACGCCCAATATGCCCAATTGGTTTCTCCCTGAGGTCCTGCGCGGCTTTGAGGCCACCGACCCGGTTCCCGCCGTGCGGCGCGCGGTCGACGAAGCGAAGGCCGCCGGCGCGGACGCGATCATCCTTGTCACCCACATGGGAACGCGCCCGCGGATGACAGAGGACGATCAGGCCAACCGCCTCTTCGGCATCACCGAAGCCTGCCCGGAGATCGACGCTATTATCGGCGGCCACACCCACCGCAACCTCCCCAACGAGCGCATCAACGGCGTAATCTACACGCAGGCCAATTACTTCGGCATCCATGTCGGGCGGCTGGACCTTGTTTTCAATGCTGATTCACGCAAGCTCGTGCACGCGCAGCCGATAATCTCGCATCTCGACGGCCGGGTGCCGCAGGACCCTGCCATTCTCAGTCTCGCCAAGAATGACCTCGAGGAATCCGAACGCGTGATGTCCTCCGAAGTCGGCACCATCGCCGAAGAACTCGGCATCGAGAATGCTCCCGGGCGGGCGAGCGGTTCCGAGAAGCTCATCGGCACCTCGATTCTACACGGGCTGCGCGAGCGCGGGTATTCCGTGGACGCCGCCCTGCACGGTCTCCTTTTCCAAGACGATCCTATCCCGCCCGGAAAGAAAACGGTCGAGGACCTTTGGGGCATCATCCCCTTCGAAAATTTCATCGTCACGGCGCGCTTCACGCGCGACGAACTGGTCACCGTCCTCGAAGAAGTCTACGCCGAGCGTACGTTGCGCAGTCTCGTCGGCGGCATCTCCGCCGAGGTCTCCGGGCCGCGGCGCAGCCCCAAGGTCGAGCGGCTTATTGACGCCTCGGGCGCCGATCTCTCCGGCTCGCGCCGCTACACCATCGCCCTCAACTCCTATGATGCCGCCGGCGGGGGCGGGCGCTTTCCGAAGATGCGCGATATCCTGCGCCAGCCCGCTTCCGAACTGCGCCTCCTCCCGTACCAGAGCCGCGCCTTCCTCATCGACTTCGTCCGCGCCAAGGATCCCGTGCGCAAGGCCGACCTCGAAGGCGTGTGAGGGGCATGGAGGCCATGGTTGTGATTGGGTGCAAACGAGAAGGTTTGAGTGTGCGCTTTCCTTTCCGCGCTGCTGCCTCAGTCCGCCGCGCCGATCCGGTTGTGCCCACGCGGCCTCCCTTCCGGGCCGGGATCCGGCGGGCGACATTTTTCGTAACAGGTGCGAAGTTTTGCGTCGCGACAAAAATTTTCCCATTTGTGATAATTTTTGTCGCAGGCGGGAAACGGGTTGCGGGGTGTTGCGGGGGTCTGCTTTGTGGGCGGGGTGAAAACATTTGAAGGATTGTTTGCGGAGTTGCAGGCGAAGGCGGAGCGCGGTGACGAGTCGTCGGGCACGGTGCGGGCGTTGCGGGGCGGGGTTCACGGAATCGGCAAGAAGGTTCTGGAGGAAGCCGGCGAGGTGTGGATTGCGGCGGAGCACGAGAGCGACGAGCGTCTTGCCGAGGAGGTGTCGCAATTGCTCTACCATACGCAGGTCCTGCTGCTGGCCCGCGGGCTGTCATTGGAGGACGTGTATAAGAAGTTGTGAGCGGCGGCGCGCCACCGAAGGTACCGGGTTGCCCGTAATGAACCCGCGATAGGTGGGAAAAGCGGGTTGACAGGGCGGGGTCGGTCTCCACCATACTCGGCCTCGGTCATGGGTACATTCCGGCAGAGGTTTGGGGAAAAGTGCGGAGGCGAAGGCGCCCGCACGCCCAACCGCCGTGTTCTCGTGCTCAACCGCAACTGGCAGGCGGTCAACATTGTGGGCCTGCGCCGGGCGTTTTCGCTGCTCTGGCAGGACCATGCGCGCGTCATCAACACCTTCACGGGTGACTACACCGTGCACACGGCGCCGGAGTGGCTGGAGTATTCCATGGGCAGCAATCCGCCGCCGCCGAAGGCGGAGTATGTGCGCACGATCCGCATGCATATTATCCTGCCGAAGATCCTGCTTCTGCGCGAATTCGACCGGTTGCCGGTCTCGGAGGTGAAGTTCAACCGGCAGAACGTGTTCGAGCGCGACAACTACACCTGCCAGTACTCCGGGCGCACCTGCAAGGCGAAGGACCTGACCCTCGACCATGTGATCCCGCGCGAGCGCGGCGGCCGCACCTCATGGGAGAACATCGTCACCTGCTCGCGCGAGATGAACGCCGTGAAGGCGAACCGTCTGCCGCACGAGGCGGGCCTGCGGCTCGTGCGCAAGCCGTCGCGGCCAAAGGCGCGGCCGTTTGTCAGCGTGGCGGCGGGATCGGATGTCGATGCCTCGTGGATGCAGTTTCTCCACATGGAGAAAGAAATGAGCGCGGGTTGAGTGAGGGAAGTTTCCGGTTTTCCGCACATCGGCTGGCGGTCGCCGTTGACAGATGGACGGTCGTATTCGGCTGAATCCCGACAGCGGCGGTGTCGGTCACGGATAGGTGTCGTAATAGAGGCCGTTGAGTTCGTCGAAGGCGACGGTGACAACGAGCAGGAGAAAAAGGCATGCGAGCAGATTTACAACGGAAAAGACGATACAGAGGATAGCGCGTCCGCGGTTGGACTCGGCGTTCGCGGCAAGGAGGATCACGCCGACGACAAGGCCCACGAGCGGAACGATGAGCGCCAGCAGAACGAGTCCTGCGGAGCTTTCCGGGGGCTTGGCGGTCTTTATCCCGGTGTGCTGCGGGGGGCTTGACGGTCCCGTGGCCCTTCGCGGGGGAGTGGTTTGCTTGGCAGGCGCAGGGCCTGTGTGGGCCGGGTTCACCGGAGCGGAGGCCTGCGGTCGGGGAGTGCTTGCCTGCGCATGGGCTTTGAAGGCCGCGCGGCTGTCGTGAAATACGTCTACGCTTATGGCGCCGGCGACGAGGGCGTGGGCGAGTTCGAGGATTCGCCGGTTGGTGTCGGAGAGAGTTTCCGGGTCGCTCTCCGCGAGGGTGTTCAGTTCATTGAAGGCATCGGTTGACAGGCCGTTTTCCTTGTGAAGGCGGAAGAGTGCTTCCCGGAAGGTCCACAATTGCTCGCGCCGCCGTTTCTCCGCCTCCTCGCTTTCGAGGCGCGCCTCGAGAATCCGGCGGGGATTCACGGCGAGGACGATATCGCGCGAATAACTGCCTTTGAAAACAGGTTCCTGGACCGTGCGCCCGAGCCTCCGGGAAGTCTTCGGGACGTTCGTCTGGAGGTGACGGTAGACGTCCGTGAGGCTGACACGGCCGTCGTTGTCGTGGTCCGCGCCGCCTCGGAGGGCTTCGAGAAGGTGATGGGTGAAAATGCCGTGCCCGAGAGAGTCGTCCTCCCATGAGAGCTGGTCGGGCTGCGCCGAGGCGATGAGGAGACTGCCCGCGCCCTCGGCGATGGACGCATATAAATCACCGCCGTAATGGACAGCGACATTGCGCCCTCCTTCGGGGATGACACCGCCCGCGTGGCAGGCGTCGAGAAGGACGACGGTGCGTCGTGCGCGCAGGGTGCGGAGGAGGCGCTCAAACACTTCCTTGGCAAGTGCCGATGCAAAAAGGTTCTGCGGGTTGGTGTCGTAGGGTAGGAGGTAGGTGGAAAACCGGTCCGCGTCGCGCTGGGTACGGTCGACTTCGACGCCGCCATGGCCGGCGAAAAAGACAAATGCGGTGGCGTCGTCGTCCGTCGCACTCGCGAGCCAATTGCTGATACCGTCCTTTATCGCGTAGAGGGTTGCCTTTTCGTCGAGAAGGACGTGGACGTTTTCCTTCGCAAGTCCGCAATGCGCTGGGTCCGTGAGGATGTCGGCGAAGGCCTGGGCGTCGTTGCGGGTGTATTTGAGCGGTGTTACTTGAGGGTCGGCGTAGCGGCCGAGCCCGATAACGAGCGCGTAAACTTTGTCGCGGCGGTCGGTGTCGGTGGTCATGGTGTAACTTCGAATTCGACGTGCGCTTCCGCCCAGCGCGCGGGGTCGAGGCGGCGGGCTTCGCGCTCGATGACCTCGACGGCGCGTGCTGTGCCCGCGCGGGAACGCCCGCCCGGGGCGTCCTGCCCGCCGCTCAGGTCGGCTGCGGTGATGCGGACAGGATCCAGCGAGACAATGGCCTTGACGCGGTCGATTCCCGGCGGGGGCGCAAGTCGGAAGCGGAAGGCGTGGGCGTCGTCCGGGATGCTTACTGTCTCTCCGGCGCGGACGCGGTTGTCACCGTGCCGTTCGTTCGGAAACAGGAGCGCAAGGTTTCCGTCGGTTCCGATATTAACGAGCGTAAGGTGGCAGTTGTGGCTGACCGAGACATTGAAACGGACGAGCGAACCAATGCGCAGGAGGTTGGTTTTCGCCTGTGCTTCCGGTGCGGCTTCGATGCGTATCGAACGCGATCCCGCGGCTGCGCCTGCAGCCTCTGCGTCGAGCCACAGCCGGACGTGCAGCGGGCCGGATACGCCGGGACCAAGAGCTGAAAGGCGCTTACCCGGGTCGGTCCCGGTCGGTCGGCGGGTCTCCATAAGGGCAAAGACGCCGAGCCCGGCCGCGAAGACCAGGAGCAGCGCGCCGACGCCCAGATTCGCCTGCTCGCCGAAGAGCTGGAATCCGCTCACGATGACGAGGGCGATGCCTAGACTGAAGAGCAAAACCGGATGTTGCAGGCGTTCAATGATCGCCCGAAGCGGTGTGCTCGCTACCTCCGTTGTGCGTGAGTCCGCCATGAATGGAGAGGTTCAAAATGGAGATACGTTGTAAGGAGAGTTAGACAACGACCGTTTTGAAATCGTTACGGATATACGGGGAGCATGTCAATTCCCGATTCCAAGCCCGCTTCCGGGCCGGGAATCTGCCGTGCGCGGCGGCGACTCTGCCTCAGGCCACAAAGAGGGAGACGACGCTCACGTTGTCCGGGGCACCCATGGCGAGCGCTTTTTTCATGAGCGCACGGGTAGCGTCTTCCGGTGAAGAGGCGGCGTGGAAAAGGGCGTGGATTTCCTGGCGGCGGATGACCTTCGTGAGGCCGTCGGAGGCGAGGAGAAAGCGGTCCCGTGACGCGGTTTCCATGGCGATGATTTCCGGTGCGGTCGGTTCGCTTTCGCCGATGCAGCGGGTGAGTGTGTGGTAGTAGTGGCCGGGCATGGTTTCGCTTGGAACGGATTCGCGGCGGCCCTGGATTTCGGCGGCGACAGTGTGTTCGGTGGTCAGTGTGCGGAGGTGGTTGTCGCGCAGGCGCCACGCCATTGAGTCGCCTAAATGGCCGATCCAGACACGTTCGTTCCGCACGAGCAGACAGGTTAACGTCGTGGCGATTCCGACGCGGGGATGGCGGCGGTGTCCTTCAAGGAGGATTGACCGGTTGATTCCGGCGAGGACGGCTTCGAGATCGACGGCGCCGTCCGCCGCCTCGCCGACTTTGGCTGCCAAGAGTTCGAGTGCTCGTTCGCTTGCGTAGTCTCCGTCGGGAAGGCCCCCGACGCCGTCGGCGACGGCAAAGAGACCGAGGTCCCCTCGGACGAGAACCGCGTCTTCATTGTGCGCGCGCACTCGACCGCGGTGGGTTTCTCCGTAGCTTAGAATTTTCATTCGGTAGGTGCGTCGCCCGTACCCGCCTCTGGCGGCAATCGGAATGAACGCAGGGTGACAAACCTGTCACAAGTCGACCGAAACCGGAAGCAAATACCGCATTGGCGGTCGAGAGCCTTGACGCCGGGGGTTCGGGGACCGAACCTCTGCACCCGTTGAACCTTCCTTATGTGGACCGATGTCGAAGCCTTTAGCGATCACTGTCTATATCTTCACGCTGGTGTTTTTCGGGGCCTTCTTTCTTTGGCCGATCTGGCAGATCCTACAGGGCGGGTTCTACGACGCCGGCGAATTCACCCTCGCCTATGTCGTCGAGGTCTTCCGCAACCCGATATACCTTGAGGGGCTGCTCAACTCCTTCGGTCTGGCGATCTTCGCAACGATTCTTTCGCTCCTCATTGCGGTGCCGTTGGCCTATATTGCCGACCGCTACGAATTTCCGTTCAAGAAGCTTTTTATGGGCCTTGTCCTGTTGCCGATCATGCTGCCGCCCTTTGTCGGGGCCATCGGAGTGAAGCAGATCTTCGGACAATACGGGGCGGTGAATGCGTTGCTCGAGACGGTGGGCGTTCTCGCGGAGGGCCAGACCATCGACTGGCTGGGGCAGGGGCAGTTCTGGGGAGTCGTTGTCGTCACTGCGCTGAGCCTGTACCCGATCCTCTACCTCAACGCCGTCGCCTCGCTCGCTAACATCGACCCGGCGATGGAGGAGGCGGCGGAGAACCTCGGCTGCCGCGGCTTCAAACGCTTCTTCAAGATCACGCTTCCGCTTATGCGGCCCGGTCTCTTCGCGGGCTGCACGATCGTCTTTATCTGGGCCTTCACGGAGCTGGGCGTTCCCCTCATCTTCGACTACTCGCGGCTCACCTCGGTGCAGATTTTCTTCGGCATCAAGGATATCGGGGGCAGCCCCTTTCCCTACGCGCTGGTCGCCGTGATGCTTTTCTTTTCGATCCTTTTCTACGCCGTGGGCAAGGGCCTCTTCGGGCGCAACACCTTCTCCATGCTCGCCAAGGCGAGCCATGCCGGCGGCGCGCGGCGCCCGGGAATTTTCGGACAGGCCGTCTGCGTGCTTATCTTCGGCGGAGTGATCCTTGCCGCCCTGCTTCCCCACGCGGGCGTGGTCCTCGTCGCTTTCGCGGGCGACTGGTATGCGAGCATCCTTCCGCTCGACTGGACTCTGCGCAACTTCGAGCTGGCCCTCGGCCACCCCCTCACCGTTTCGTCCATCCGCAACAGTCTCTTCTACGCCGGTGTGGCGACAGCCCTAAATATCGTCATCGGGGTCTGCATAGCCTTTGTCGTCGTGCGCACGCGCCTGCCGGGCCGCCACGCCCTTGACACCATGGCCATGCTTCCGCTCGCTGTGCCGGGGCTCGTCATGGCCTTCGGGTACCTCGCAATGAGTCAGGAGGGCAAATTTTTCTCGTTTATCAACGCCGTCGAGAACCCCACCGTGCTCCTCATCATTGCCTACGCCGTGCGCAAGCTGCCGTTTGTCGTGCGCTCCGCCGTGGCGGGACTCCAGACGACGAGCGAGACTTATGAAGAGGCGGCGCAAAACCTCGGCTCGCCCCCGCTCAAGACCGCCTTCCGCATCACTTTGCCGCTCATCCTCGCGAACCTTCTCGCGGGCGGTCTGCTTGCCTTCTCGCAGTCGATGCTCGAGGTCTCGGATTCGCTCATTCTCGCGCAAAAGGCGCAGTATTATCCCATCACCAAGGCCATCTTCGAGTTGATGCAGTTCCTCGGCGACGGGCGTTTCATCGCCAGCGCGCTCGGTGTCTGGGCCATGGCGTTTCTCGCTGTTACCATCATCGGCGCAAGCCTGTTGCTGGGCAAAAAGCTCGGCGCGATTTTCCGGGTGTAAATGGCTTTCAGCAGCGTCGACCTCGTTGGCAATCTACAAGCAGTTTATCGAACCATGCCTGTATGGATACCCCGGCGAGCCTTGAGGGCGGGAGAGAACCGTCTTCAAATCTTGACAATAATTTAAAATCTCTGAGATTATAAATTTATTATGGGAGATAAAAGGCTAAAGTCAGATGAAATCGCCGTCTATCATGT
>JAFIGH010000126.1 GCA_020831525.1 Opitutales bacterium | reverse complement strand
AACGCACCGCGCGAAGCGCTTGTCAACCTAAACTGACAGTATTGGGCGGGACGCCTACTCCACTTTCGAGTCACCTGCTTATCCGCGCCATTCCGCGCAGGCGGCGGCGGAACTCCAGGAAACTGCGGAAGGCGTTACGCACCTTCCATTGGCGGCGGAGAAACTTTTGCTCGGCAGCGTCAAGAAGATGGGGAGCGCGCGCTTCGATCAACCGCAGGAGGTGGAACCGGGTGATGGCGTAGGCAATGAGCCACGCGGGCCCGAAACCGTTTGCACAGGCCGCACTGCGGTGAAATCGTGTATCCGCACCGGATCACCATGCCGTCCAAACCACCGCACCACAGTATCCGCCGCCGCGTCGAATTTTCGGAAACCGACTGCGCCGGTCTCGTCCACTTCAGCAACTACTTCCGTTGGATGGAAGCCGCCGAGGCGGCGTATTTTCGTCATCTCGGTCTGTCGTTATTCGCCCTTGAACCGGGCGGCGGGCGCGGGTTTCCCCGTGTGCGGGCCGACTGCCAATTTTCGCACCCGCTGCGCTTCGAGGATCTTATCGAAATCCGGCTCTACGTCGAAGAAACCACCGCGCGTTCGATCACCTACCGGTTCACCCTCTACATGGTGGAGGACGGCGAACCCGGCCCCCGCGTCGCCAAAGGCGGCATGACGACGATCTTCGCGCGTCGCCACCCGGACAACCGCCTTGAGGCCATATCGCTGCCGGAGGGCTGGGCGGAGCGCCTCAAGAGCGGGAGCTGAAAGAATGGAGAGGTACCGGGCCGTTGCGGCGGGATCCGGCGGCGCGTCCGTGTCGCCGCCGTCGTTTGCGCGGCCGCCGGTGATTTCGATTTTGCCATGCGTGAGCGCAGCGGCACCGTGGGAAGCATGGAGGTTCCTTTTCGTGTGGGCCATGGGTATGACGTGCACCGCATCGCGCCGGGGCGGCGGCTGGTGCTGGGCGGGGTCGACATCCCGTGCGAATTCGGACTGGCGGGGCACTCCGATGCCGATGTGCTCACGCACGCCATTGCGGACGCCATTCTAGGCGCGGCGGGCCTGCCCGACATCGGCCACTGGTTTCCCGACACAGACCCGGCGCACGCGGGCATGGATTCACAGAAAATCCTCGCCCGCGCGGTGGCGGAAGCGGCGGTGCGGGGCTGGCACCTTGCCAATATCGACGCCACTCTCGTGGCAGAGCGCCCGAAGATCGCCCCGCACATCGCGGAAATGCGCGCGGTCCTGGCCGCGACCTGCGGCATCGCGCCCGAGGCCGTCGGCGTCAAGGCGACGACGAACGAGCGCATCGGCTTCGCGGGGCGCGGCGAAGGGATGGCGGCCCTTGCCGTAGCGTTGCTCGCGCGCAAGGCGTAGAGCCAAACCGGCCTGGGACCGCTCGGGGCCACGCCCAAGGGCACAGACAAGAATGTCTGTGTCACGATTGGGCGGCCCTCGCGCCTCAGTCCGCGAAAACTTCGTCGGCGCTGAAGAAGCGCTTGATCTCAGCCGCCGCGGTCTCGTCGGAATCGGAAGCGTGGACGAGGTTGAGCATCATGTTCGTGCCCCAGTCGCCGCGGATCGTGCCCGGGCTCGCCTTGCGGGAATCCGTCACGCCGAGGTATTTGCGCACCCGCTCGACCGCGCCTTCACCGGCCAGCACTATCACGAGGACCGGTCGCGAACCCATGAACGCTTCGACCTCGGGATAGAAGGGCTTGTCGGCGATGTGCGCATAGTGCTCGCGCAGTTTCTCTTTCGAGAGGCGCACCATCTTCGCAGCGACGATATCCAGACCCGCCTGCTCAAAGCGGTCGAGGATCGCACTCACACGCCGGCGCTCGATCGCGTCCGGCTTAATAATAATAAGGGTTTTTTCCATAATACTCTCTAGAACTGCGACCTTCTAAGGCCTTTGCGCCGCCGGATGACAAGCCCCATTTCCAGCCGCTTCGACGTAAGACAGCGGAAAACCGTGCCGCCGGCGTGCCCTCATTGATAAGAACCGTGGGATTCCACGAGCCGGATTACCCCTCTCGATACAGCTCCCAGCTCACCTGGGGCGGAATCGATTGATCGGAGTGGTAGAGGTATCCGTTGTTCCCCATGCCGAAGGCAAACGGTCCAATCCGACCGGTCTCGTAGCGGGGGACGCCGTCACGGGGTTTCCGCACAATAGCGCAGTTGACGCGCTCACGGGAAGTGCGGGCACAGGCTTCAAATACCGCGGCTATCGCAGTTCACGCCCGTCGGCGCAGCCGCCGTGCCCGTCCGGGCGCACATGGGCGCGGGCGAGGTCTTCTCTCCCTTTCCACGCGTACGGGTCTTCGCCCGCTACCATGACAATGTCCCGGTAATCGAGCTGCGCGACAGGCGTGTCACCCTTCATTTGCCACGGCAGCAAACTCTCCGCGCTCATGTAGTGATTGACGAGGACGCGGCGGAATCCGCCGGGCGCGTTATTGGGAAGCGAGCGGTGCAGTGTGTAGCCGTTGAAGAAGACAACCGCTCCCGCCGGAACCTCGACCGGCACGGCGTCGTTATCTCCGTAAGGAAAGCGGTGCGACTCGTGCGTGCAATCAAAACGCTTGTCCGTGTGCGGGTGCATCGGCCAGAGAATTCCCGGTTTGTGTGAACCGGGGATGATCCAGAGGCAACCGTTCTCCACCGTGGCGTTGTCGAGGGCAATCCACGCGCCGACAAGCGACCGGTCCCGGG
This sequence comes from Opitutales bacterium, assembly GCA_020831525.1. Lineage (GTDB taxonomy): Bacteria > Verrucomicrobiota > Verrucomicrobiia > Opitutales > Oceanipulchritudinaceae > SLLG01. The sequence goes on along the minus strand of JAFIGH010000126.1, from coordinate 10,472 downwards.
TAGGGATGAAGTCCTCGTCCTGGTGCCATGCCTGCCCGGGCTCTCCCGCGCTCTTGATAAACAGCATCGATTGCATGCACTTCACGTTCGGTCCGACGACGGACGTAAGCACCTTGACGACAGTCTCTTCCGCGAGATAGCGACGCATCACCGCACTCATCTTGTGCGGATGGTGGATGCACAGGAACTGCCGCTGCACCTCCTCGTCCGACATTCCGTCCGTCCGCAGAGGACGGTCCATGCGGGTGCCCTCCGGTGAAAACACACCGCGTTCGCCGCGGCATATCCGCACCGTCTCGCCCACCAATTCGTCGACCTTGTCCGGCCCGAGCGCATCGGAAACCACAAGGTATCCCCGCTCGCGGTAGAAACCGGCGGCGGCGGGTCCGAGGGTGTCTTTCGTGAAACAGCCCGGCATAGTATCCGGCGCGGGGGCGGTAATCGTTGACATGATTCGAGTATACACGAGCGACCGGAATTTGACATGGCCAAAAGCAGGAAAAAACTATCTAAAATGAACATGTTTGCCGGTATTGAGCGATTTTCATGGGGGATAATTACCTATAAAGCGCATTCCCGTTTCGGTCCGCGCCGACAGCGCAACTACCAACTCGTCTTTGTCCACAGCGGAGAGGCGCGGGTTTTCGCGGGTGGTCTCGAGGCGGTCGTCGGTCCCGGCGAATGGGCGCTTCTGTATCCCGGTCGGCGCGAAGTCTTCCGCTTCTCGCGCAAAGAACCGACCCGGCATTCATGGATCCACGCGGAGCCCGCCCACGCCTCCGGAGATTCCATGAATCCCGGCGACACATGGCTTGCGTCCTCCGCCGACACGATTCCGGTCGGCAGAATGACGGAACGCATGCATTTCATCATCAACGATCTTCTCCAAAGCGGCGCTCCCGCCGACGGACCCGCGCGGGAGCGCTGCGGGAGTCTCGCCGCAGCGGCGTTCTTCGACGCCTTCGAGCAGACCGGGACGCACCCTCGCTCCAAAGGCGGCGGCCCGTCGATCCATCCCTGCGTGGAGCGCGCGCTCTCACTCATCCGCAGCCGCTTCGCCGGTCCGCTCGACTTGCGGACCATTGCCCGCCACGCCGGCGGCAGCCCGCAACACCTCGCCCGTCTCTTCAAGGAGCAGATCGGACGCACCCCGGTGCGGCACCTCTGGCGGACACGCGAAGACGAAGCCGCGCGTCTACTGCGCGAATCCGGCCTCACCGTCGCGGAAATCGCGGAAGCCTGCGGATTTCAAAATGCATTTCACTTCAGCCGCCGGATGCGTGAGCGATTCGGTGCGCCACCCAAAACCCTGCGCGCCGACCATTGGGAAAAAAGCGAAGCGGTGCGGTGAAGCATTTCTGCATTACCGCCACGGCGTAAAGAGGGGCCGCGGGCATCCAGGCCGGCCTCGGGGCACGGGAGACTCACCCTTTGGGCAGATCGACCTCGACCCGCACTTTCGCGCCGACGTCCGGCCACGGCAGCAACCCGCCTTCGAGCGGCTGCCCCCCGGCGCGGACTTTGGTGGCGCCGATACCCTCCGTGCGGCGGATGCGGATGTCGAGAACGGCGCCGCGGATGCGGCGTTCGATGCGCGCCCCGAGCCAGTGGCCGGGCAGGCGCGGGCGGATGCGGATACCGTCCCACTGCGGCTCGATGCCGAAGAGCCCTTCGCTGACAGTGCGGAGGTACCACGCGCTCGTCCCCGTGTTGGGCGAATGGCTGCTCTGCCCCGCCACCTCGGGATACTGTGAACCGCGGTAGAAATTCGGGATGTAGAGCGGGAGCTGCCCCGCCCGCTCGACGGCGGTGCCCTCTTTTCCACCTGGGAGCAGGCAGCGGAGGTTGTGCCACGCGGCGTCCGCCGCACCGTATTGAAAAAGCCCGTACGCCCAGAAAACTACCGCGTGGCAGTAGACCGAGCCGTTCTCGCCCGTACCGGGGGTCTTGAGTGTGATCTTTCCCACGTCCTCCCGCATACCGGGGAAAGAGGGTGCAAGGAGCATCGGCCCGGCGGGCGTTTCGAGGTGCTCCGCGACCGCCGCGCGCAGGGCGCCGAGCCGCTCCGCCGGTGCCGCGCGGGAGATCAACGCCCAGCTCTGCGCGTTCAGAAACACCCGCCCCTCCCTGCACTCCGCGGTGCCGAGCCAGCGCCCGGCATCCGTCGTGGCGCGGCGGTACCAGCCGCCGTCCCATGCGAGTTCGTTGACCGCACGGCGGCATGCCTCCGCTTCCAAGCGGCAGGTTTGCGCCCAGTCGGCGTCCCTGCGGCGCTCCGCCACCGGTGCCCATTCGTCGAGGGCGTAGGCCAGCGCCTGCGTAAGCCACACCGACTCGCCCTTTTCCCGCGGGCCGACCATGTTGAGCGGATCGTTCCAATCGCCTTGGCCGATACGGGAGAGGCCGCGCTCCGTGCGGTCGGCGAGGAGCCAGCGCAGGGCGCGGTTCACGTGCTCGTAGACGGTCGCCTCTTCGCCGTCGGCAAACGGCCGTACCTCGTCGAGCAGGCTCCAGTCGCCTGTCTCGTGCAGATAACAGACGATGGCCGGCGCGGCCCATACCCCGCTGTCTTTGTGCGGAATCTTGGTGATGGGCATGATCTCGGCATCCGGTTGCATGGGCAGACCGTGCGGCAGAAAACCGTCGGGCCGCTGGTACTCCCACAGCTTCACAAACCAGCGGCGCGATGTGGCCGGATCCATGAGCGACGCCGCCATCGCATCCTGCAACGCATTGCGCGCCTGAGGCGCCGGATTGAAACGCAGTGTGCGCCCCACCCGCAGGACGCGGTCGGGCAGCCAGTGGTTTACGTAGTGGTCGAACTCCGGGTCGGGCGTCTCGATCCGCATCGGAGCGGGAAAGTCCGCCTTCCACGCGCGGTGGGCGCGCGACACCGTCTCGCCCGCCCCGGCGGCGAGGTATTTTTCGCGCGCAGCCCGGATCTCGGCGTCGTCCGCCGCGGGTCCGATGAGAAAGGTGAGCCCGAAGCTTTCGCCTGGCGCGAGGCGCACGGGATACTGCATCGCGGCGATGCCCTCGGCATAGCGCACCGGCACCTCGCCGAGCGAGGGGCGCATGACCGCCTCCGGGCGGCTCCAGTCGCCGAAGCCGAGAAAGTCTTTCTGCGAGGCGCACCATGCGGCGGGCGCTTTGTCGGCGAGCACATAGGTAATGTTGCGCCGTTTCGCCAATTTGTAGTAATCGTCTATCGCCACATAATACGGGAAATAGCGCATGACGATGCCCCCGGCCTCCGGCTCGTAGACAGCTTGCTGGTCAAGCAGCCCCGGAAAACCAAGCGGAAACGCAGCCGTGAGGGCAAAGCTCCGGGCCGTGCTCCCGTCATTGCGGATGTTCAGCTCCCAGCGCTCCGCCAGACCGTCGTGCGGGAGTTCCACGCGCAGGCGGCAGTCCAGCCCGCCGCGCACCACGTGCCATGAAAGGGCCTCGGGGCTCACCTCGAAGACAAACTGGTCCGGATCGGCGTAGACCGGACCGAAGGGCAGACTCCACAGCCCGCCGTCGTCTCCGCGGATGTAGAACCACCGTCCGTTGCCCGCGTAGGGCGTGGGGTTGGGTTGCTGGAACGTGCCGCTGCCGCGCCCCCGGTGGTCGAGGTGCAGGCACATGCGGTCGTTCCACAGGTCGTAATCCGCGCGCTCAATGAGGCGCGGGTCGCTAAGCATAAAAGCCCGTCCGCCTTCAGTGAAGGCGGCGGGCTGTAAGGAAATACCGGGGGAATCAGCCATTGTGCCCTTCAGCGTGCGTTTAGGACGCGAAGGCACAAGCGTTTATCGGCGACTGATCCGCTGACGGAAGGTCCGCCTACCCGGGGCCGCGTTATACTTTTTCGACTTGTGTCGCGCAGGGACCCTTCGGCCCGCTGCCAATCTCGAACTGGACCTTCTCGCCGTCGCTTAACGAGGCGTAACCTTCAACTTTAATTGCGGAGTGATGGACAAAGAGGTCTTTTCCGCCGTCGTCCGGCGTGATAAAACCATATCCTTTTTCAGCATCAAACCATTTAACCGAGCCTGTATTCATATTACTTGTCTTGTCTTAATTACTTACGCGTCGCCGACCGTTTTGCCGACTCTGCAATCATAGGTCTGCGGACAAATTCCACTCGTGTCGCTACAAATCGTATCCTGCGGGCAAGAAATACCTTCGTGCCCGATGATGCGGCGGCAACTGGAGCGAGGGCCGCCTAAGGTTCGACACGGCCCGTGAAAGTCCGCACAACGTCACTATCCACGTGGAAATGGCAAAAATCACCAACATCTCCGCCTACAAATTCACGCCGCTGGACGGCCTCAAAGCGCTGCGCGACGACCTGCGCGGCTGCTGCCGTGCGGAGGGACTCAAGGGCACGATCCTTCTCAGCACCGAGGGTATCAACCTGTTCGTCGCCGGTCCCCGCTCCGGGATCGACGCCTTTGTCGGGCGGCTGCGCGGGCTGCCCGGCCTCGACGATCTTGCCCCGAAATACAGCGAAAGCGCGCACCAGCCCTTTAACCGCATGCTCGTGCGGATCAAAAAGGAGATCATTGCCTTCGGGATCGAGGGAATCGACCCCGCGCGCAAACCGGCCCGCCGAATCGCCCCGCGCGAACTCAAACAGTGGCTCGACGAAGGACGCCCCGTGACCCTCCTCGATACACGCAACGACTACGAAGTGCGCCTCGGCACCTTCAAGGGCGCCGTCCCCGCGGGCATCCGCCACTTTCGCGACTTTCCTCGCGCGGCGCAAACGCTCGCCGGCCTGCGGGGCCGAACCGTCGTCACCTTCTGCACCGGGGGTATCCGTTGCGAAAAAGCCGCTCCGCTGCTCGAACGCGAAGGTTTCACCGACGTTCTCCAACTCGACGGCGGCATCCTCAAATACTTCGAAGAGTGCGGCGGCGCGCACTACGAGGGCGAGTGCTTCGTCTTCGACCAGCGCGTCGGCGTCGACCCTTCCCTGCGGGAGACCGAATCCGCCGTGTGCTACGGCTGCCTCGCCCCGCTCACCGCCGAAGAACAGGCCGACCCGCGCTACCGGCCCCCGCACACCTGCCCGCACTGCCACAAAGACGCGGACGAATTGCACGCGGCACGTGTCGCACGCCTCCAAGCCGCCGTCGACAAAGTGGTGCAACCCCTTCCCGGCGCTTCCCCTTACGAAAACGCACGACCGGTCAATGTCCCCGAACGCTTCGACAATGCAACCGTCCTGACCTTCCTCGCCGGGCTCCTGCCCCACGTTCCCGAAGCACACTGGGCCGCCGAATGCGCCGCCGGGCACATCCGCGACGAAAGCGGCACGCCCCTCGCCGCCGACAGCGTCGTCCGCGCCGGACAACGCTGCCTGCACATCCGCCCGGAGGAGACCGAACCCGATGTCGACGCCCGCATCCGCATCCTCCACGAAGACGAGGCCCTCCTCGTCCTCGCCAAACCGGCCCCCCTCCCCATGCACCCCGCCGGGCGCTACAACCGCAACACACTCGTCCACATCCTCGCCCTCGCCTGCGCCCCCTTCAAACCGCGCCCGGCGCACCGCCTCGACGCAAACACAACGGGGGTTGTCGTCTGCGCCCGCACGCGCCACTTCGCCCGCTTCCTCCAGCCGCTGTTTGCCCGGGGCGAAGTGGAGAAAACCTACCTCGTCCGCGTACTCGGCCAACCGGAGAGCGACACCTTTTCCTGCGACGCACCCGTCTCTGCCGGACCCACCGCCACGGGCTGCCGCACTGTGGACGAGACCGCGGGCCTCTCCGCCCGTACGGACTTCCGGGTAATCGCGCGCAGCCCCGCCGACAACACCACCCTCCTCGAAGCCCGCCCCCGCACCGGACGCACCAACCAAATCCGCGTGCACCTCTGGCACCTCGGCCTGCCCGTCCTCGGCGACCCCGCCTACCTCCCCGGGCGGCGCATCGGCACCACGCAGACGCTACCCGTCCACGCCCCGCCCCTCTGCCTCCACGCATGGAAGATCGCCTTCGCGCACCCGCTCACGGGCGAGCGGCTCCAGTTTGAAGCCCCGCCCCCCGCATGGGCGAATCCGTAGAGTCCGCTCCCGGAGCGATCTTTCCAACCCATGGCACCCGGCCCTGCCCGAGCGGTATAGAGAAACCGGACAACGTGAAACAGACATTCTTGTCTGCGCACCGGACCCGCCAACCGCAGTGGTTCAACAGGAGGACGCGGAGAAGAACCTGAAAACCACGGCAGCAAAGCCGCCCGTCAGGCCTCCATCCGCACGAGCACTTTGCAGGTACTGCCTTCGGCCTGCGGGGGGACGAGGTTGCCCTCGATCGGTTTGCCGTCGACTTCGACGGTGAGCTTGCCCTTGCAGATGCCCTTGGGTTTTTCGATACGGATTTCGTAGCGCGCCCCGCGGAAGTCGCGGCTCATCTCCGACCACTCCCAGTCCGAAGGCATGCACGGGTCGATGCGCAGGCCGCCGATTTCCGGCTCGACGCCGAGCATGTGCTGCTGGACGTTGAGGAGCGTCCAACAGGCCGTGCCCGTGGCCCATGCGTGGCTTCCCTCCCCCGGACGGTCGGACTCCGGCGCGTAGGTAAACTGCGGGGCGACGTAGGGTTCGATCCGGTACAAATCGGGGTCGGCCTCGTGCCGCACGCAGGGAAGCATTTTTTTGAGAACTTCGTATCCTTTGTCACCGCGCCCGCCCTTGAATTCGGCCCACACGCGCCAGCGCGAATTATGCCCCTGAAGCGAGCCGTTCTCCTTCGTACCCGGTGCGAAACGGCTGATGATGCCGGCGCGCGGCTCGGGTTTAGGAAACGGCGGGTAAAAGCAGTAACTGCCGTGCTCGGTATCGAGGTACTTGTCAAAGGCGGCGAAGATTTTCTTGTTTCGCTCCTCCGTCGACATGCCCGCGACGATGGCAAAGGCGTTGGGGTTCGTGAAAATCATACCACCTTCTTTGTTCTCCTTGCTGCCGAGGATCCAGCCGCTGTCGTGCGTGCCGCGCCAATACCAGTCGCCGTCCCAGCAGAGTTCATTGGTCTTGGCGATGAGGTCGGCTTCGCGCTTCTTGTATTCCGCGAGGCGCTCGTGGTCGCCCATGTGCTCCATGCAATCGTAGAAGAGGCGCAGGCAGATCACGGCCCAGCCGCTGAGCATGCTGGACTCGCCCTTGCCTTTGTTGCCCATCTGGTCGAGGGCGTCGTTCCAGTCGGCCTTGAGGATGAGGGGCAGACCGCGTTCGGAGAACTGGCTCCAGAAGAACTCCATGCCCGCGATGGCGTGTTCGTAGATCGTGGCGTCCGGCTTTTTCGAACGTCCGGAGATGCAGGTCTCGGGATCGACCCACGGCGTCTTTTCCTTCAGGATGGAGAAGTCGCCGGTCTCGCGCACGTAGTGGCCGAGGATGAAGAGCGGGTTGAGCGGATCGTCGGAGTGAAAGGTGCGCGTGCCCTGCATGGAGACAAAATTGCCCCCGTGGGCGTAGTCCCCGCCGTCGAACTGCCAGATCATGATCTTCTCTTTGATCAGGCTGCGGACCCACGCGGGGTCCTGCGGGAGGCGGCTGACGGCGTCCTGGCAGGCGTCGCGCACACCGAAGTTGTAGATACCGAAATAGCAATATCCAGTATTCCGGTTCCACCAGGAGAGGTTGGATCCCTGGTACTTGAACCAGAGATTAACCATGAGGTTGAGATCTTCGTCGGGGGTGCGCACCTGCGGCGTGGAGACGACCTTCTTCCAATAGGCCTGGTTGTTGGCGAAGGCGGCCTTTGCCTGCTCCACCGTGCCGTATTTGGAGGTCAGTTCGGACACCTTGCCATTGGCTTGGTCGACCGCGCCGAGGATGATCACGTATTCGGCGCTCTCTCCCGGCTGGAGGGTGAAGCGGTGCTGCAGCGCGGCGCAGGCGTCGCGGCCCGTGCCCACCTGACTGCGGAGTTTGCCGGTGTCCATCACCCGCGGGTTGGCGAGGTCGCAGTAGCTGCCCACAAATTCGTAGCGGTCGCCCTCGTAACCGGCCACCTCCGCGGAGGAGGCGAAGACGACGGCGTGGTCGAAGGGAATGTTGTTCTCGTCGCTGTTGACCGCCTGCCAACCGCCCGTGTATTTGACCCACTGCACGTTGCGCGTGACGACGGCGTTGTCCTCGAACGACTGGCGGTTGAAGAGCAGGTAGAACTCGCGCCATGCCGTGTCCTCATACCAGTTGCCGAGGGCGAGTTCGGTGAAATTCGTCGCGGAGACGGTGCGCGGCCGGTCCGAGTCGTTGGTGATCTTCACGAGCCAGAGGAGGCAGGCGTCGCCGTCGAGGGCGGGGTTGGGGTCGCCAGCGTCGGGCATGGGGCAGAAATACTTGATCTCCGAGGCGATGCCGCTCTGGCGCGCGCGGATGGCGTTGAAGCCCATGCCGATCTCGCATTCCCAGTCGTCCAGCGCCTTTGTCGGCGGGTAACCGTTGGCGCTCCACCACTCGCCGCTCTCCTCGTCGCGCAGGTAGACAAACTTGCCCGTCGTGTCGCGGGGCACGCCGTCGATGTGCCAGCGCGTGATGCGCCCGACCGTCGGGTTGCCGAGGAAGCTGTAGCCGCCGCCGATGTGGCTGCACACGTCGCACCATGCGCCGTTGGAGAGAACGTTCATCCACGGGCGGTCCAGGAGAGGCTGGCGCAGGAGAAACGAAGAACCGTCTTCGGAGAATTGACCGTATTTGGTGGGTTTCATGTATCGTCTGTTATTAACTGGTGGAATCCATGCCCGGGCAGAGGGAAGTCTGGGGAATCCCGATTGCCCGCCCGGACGCAAACCAAGAGGAAATGGTCACCCCGTGCCTGCCTTCAAGCCAAACCCCGTCCAAACACACAAAAAACTGTGGAAACGCACCCGATCCATGCCACCGCCCGCGCCCTGCATTCCGCGACTCCTGGCAGCTTTTCTTGAATCGGGAGCATTGCCGTCATGAGGCGATTCGGATTCATTCAAGGCCGCAGTTCGTCGGCGACGGCGCGCATGAAGGCGGCGCGTTCCGGGGCGGGCGGATGGGAGCGGATGACGGGGCGTCCGACGCGGGGCGGTGCCGAGCGCGCGGCGAGGCGGGGCCAGAGGTCGAGGGCCTGCTGCGGGTCGAAGCCCGCCTCGGCCATCCAGCGCAGGGCAAAGAGGTCGGCTTCGTATTCGAAGGCCTCGGAGCGCGCGGCGGCGGCGGAGAGACCCCCGAGGTTGGGAGTGAAGACGCCGACGAGGGCAAGCAATCCGTCGCCCGCTGTGCCGAGCAAGTAATTCCAGAGGACGGCCCGGTGGTGCCGCAGGGCGTTGTGCGCCATCTCGTGGGCGATGACAAAGGCGAGTTCGTGCTCGTTTTCCACGAAACGCAACATGCCCGCATTGATCTCGACCCGGCGTCCGAGCGCCCAGGCATTGACACGATTGCTACCGCGTAAACGCACCGGTATATCCGCGATGCGCACGCTGCCGACGCGGAACTCGAATTGCTCCCCGCCGCGCTCCACGGTAAGGACCGCCTCCCCTGTCTCCGCGAGGGCGGCCGCGATGGCCCGGCCCGCGCGCTGGCTCGCGCCGCTGACGCCCTCGACCGGACGTCCATCCACGGCGAGGAGCACATCGCCGGTGCGCAACCCGGCGGACTCGGCGGGCGAACCCGCGATCACGTAAGCCACGGAAGGCTGATCGCCCGCACCGAAGAGTGCCGCCGCGGCGTCCCGCTCGCTCTTGTCGTAGACGGAAAGGTCGTGCAGGCGCACGCCAATGGCCGGGCGCGAGGGAAAATCCGGCGCGTGCCGCGCGACCACCGCCGCGAGCGGAAATCCAGCCGCGAAGAGGCGGTCGCTGTCCTCGGCACGGAGCCGCACCCGTCGCTCCCCGATCTCCGCCGCCATCCGGTCCACAAGCACCGGATCGGGCCGCGGCAATTCGGAGCGCGGTCCCGCGCATCCCGCGACAACCGCCACGGCAAGGAGCCAAACGGCAACCGACCGCACAGAGCCCGTTCTCCGCCACAGTCTGCCGTTCATTGCGCCGTGGCCCTCCCCGCCCCCACGGCAAAGGCCATTCCCGCGGCAAAGCTCCATAGCTTCGCGTCGACCATCACGCCCTCTGCGTCAAAAGATTCCAGCGCTTCGCGCAGGCCCGCACACGGCACCCACACCGGCGTAATCTCCTCGTCGCCGTCGGGTTGCGCCCGCCCACCCTCGTTCAGCAACACCTCCACCATCCGCACCCATTCGTCGGTCATCCCCGGCGAAGAGGGGATGCACGGCCCGACCCGAACCACCGCACCGGTCCACCCCGTCTCCTCCTGCAACTCGCGCAGCGCAGCCGCTTCCGCAGTTTCACCGGCGTCGAGCAGACCCGCCGGAAACTCCAGCACTTCGCGCCCCACCGGCGGCCGGAACTGCCGGATGAGCAGCAACCGCGGCGACTCCCCGCCCGTGTGCGCGATGACGCACACGGCACCCGCCGTACCTTCGCGCCGGGCG
>JAFIGH010000019.1 GCA_020831525.1 Opitutales bacterium | reverse complement strand
CGCACCCATACGTCCCGCTGGTTCTCCCCCAGCAAACGCCGCTTCTGCACCACACGCGAGGTAATATGATAAACACCGGACTCCGGACTCTTGATTCTTTCCTGTGACATATGGGTGAGATTTCCGGATCTATCCGTTTCGTCAATCTTTCTATAGTTCAAATCTATAAATTTTCTTGAGAACGAAACGAGACGGAATTCTCTGAGGACAGTGATCGTGTCCGTTCTCATTCCGGTCTTCAACGCGGCGGACTCCCTCAAAGGGGTGCTTGCGGATCTGCGGGCGCAGACGCTGCGGGAATGGGAGGCGGTGTTTGTTGATGACGGATCGACGGATGGATCGTCCCGGCATCTCGACCATGCCGCCCTGGCGGATCCGCGGATCCACGTGCTGCACATGCCGCACGGCGGCATTGCCACAGCGCTAAACGCAGGTTTGGAGCTATGCCGGGCACCCGTTGTCGCACGCATGGACGCCGATGACCGCATGAGCCCGGACCGCCTTGAGCGGCTGGCCGCTCACCTCGCCGCAAATCCCGGCGTCGGTCTCGTCTCCTCTCTGGTCGAGTTCGGCGGAGACCGCCGCGTGCAAGCAGGGTATGCTGCTTATGTCGACTGGGTGAACTCAATCACGTCTCACGCGGACATCTCACTGACCCGCTTCGTAGAATCTCCGCTTGCCCACCCTTCCGTAGCGTTCCGCCGCGAACTGGCCGCGCGATACGGCGGCTATCGGATCGGCCCCTTCCCGGAGGACTACGAACTTTGGCTGCGCTGGATCGAATGCGGTGTACGGATGGAGAAAATCCCGCAAACGCTGTTGCGCTGGAACGATCCTCCAAACCGCCTGTCGCGAACAGACTCCCGCTACTCGCAGGATGCCTTTTTCGCCACCAAGGCGCCGTTTCTCGCACGTGAGACGGAAAAGCTTCGCGGCAATCGACCCCTCTGGCTCTGGGGAGCGGGCCGCCGCACCCGCAGACGCATGCGCCATTTGGAAGAACACGGATGCCGTCCCGCCGGATACGTGGATATCGATCCGAGAAAACTCCGCGCCGTCCTTCCGGACAATCGCCCCGTTATCGCGCCCGCGGTCCTGCCGCCGCCACTCGAAGCGTTTGTCCTGGGTTGCGTCGGAAAGCGCGGAGCGCGCGAACTCATCCGCGCCACACTCACAGGCCACGGTTACCGGGAGGGGCTCGATTTTCTAATGTGTGCGTAAAGCGGTGCGACCGGCACAGCGTGCTTGATAAATCCAGAACCTGCCCCGACAGTAAAGAGATGCGACCCGTTGAAAGCAAAGATACCCGCATCCGGACTCACATCCTCGGGCTCGGCCTTGACAACGACGACGGACACAAGCGCATCACCCGCGCGGAAAAGTTCTCGGTCGTCGGAGGATCCGAGGATACGCACGGCAAGATGACGGAGACGCTGATCAAGACGTTTGAGGACCTGAAGAAACGCGGCCGCGAGCTTGAAGAATCCGATCCATCAGAGATCGCGGAGCTTTTGCATAAAAACCGTCCGGCGGAATAGCGCGCGTGTGCCGCGCCTCCTCCCCCTTTCAGGAATTACACACAAGACAAGACTATGGCAGCAGGAATAACCGATCTCAACGAAAGCAATTTCGACGCGACCATCAGCGGCAGCGACGCGCCGGTCGTCGTCGACTTCTGGGCACCATGGTGCGGCCCGTGCCGCACGATCGCCCCGATCCTAGAGCAGCTCGCCTCTGAAATGGGCGACGCCGTCAAGATCACCAAGGTGAACGTGGACGACAATCAAGCGCTGGCCCAGAAGTTCAACGTCCGCGCGATTCCGACAATTCTCTTTTTCAAGGGAGGCGAACTCAAGGACCAAGCCGTCGGCCTCGTGCAAAAGGAATCCCTGAAAGGCAAAATCGAAGCACTTGGCTGAACCGCTTCCGGAATCAAACGGCATTACCGCGGCGCGTCCACGCACGGGCGGATGAATCATTCCGCACCTCTCAGGCCGCCCTCCGATCAGGCGACGGAAGCCCAGAGCAATCCGACCACCAAAAGCGCTCCGTAAGCCATTAGAGTACCCGCGCTGCCGGCGAGCAACCGGCCCCAGTCCGCAGGCGCGTCCGCAACGCGCAGGCGCACGAACAGCCTTGCGTATAGAGGAAGCAAAACCCACACCAGCAGCGGGCCGGCATGGGCAAACACCAGTGCCAGACCGACCGGTATTACCATCGCGACAACCACGAGGCCGACGAATTCAAGCTCGGAAAAGCCCCGCCCGAAGCGCACGGCGAGCGTGCGCTTGTCGGCGGGAGCATCCGTAAACCGGTCGCGCAGGTTGTTCACAACAAGAATCGTGCAGGCGAGGCACCCAACACCCGTCCCTGCGGAGGCGGCAGCCCAGAGCGTCGGTACCCCGGCTACCACCGGAAAACCTTCCGCTTGGACGAAAAAGGTCCCTCCCGTCGCAACAATGCCAAAAAAGAGCAGAACAAACACCTCGCCAAGCCCCTTGTAGGCAAACGGAAAGGGTCCTCCGGTGTAGGCAACTCCGCATAAGACACACAGGATTCCGAGCGGCAACAGCCCCCAACCGCCGTACGGGATCAGTAAAAGACCGACGCAAAAGGCGCACGCAAAGACCGCTACGGTGACCCGCCGCATGGCCGCGACGGACACCTGCCCGGAGGCTACCGCACGCACCGGACCGACCCGCGCGGGAGTGTCGGCCCCTTTGACAAAGTCAAAATAGTCGTTCGCGAAATTTGTCCCCACTTGAATCAGCAACGCAAAGAGCAGGCAGACGAACGCGGGAAACGCACCGAATTGCCCCACTGCCGCTGCCAGCGCCGAACCGACTCCAACCGGAACAACCGCCGCCGCCAGCGTTTTCGGGCGGGCCGCATGGATCCATACAACCCTTGGCACCCGGACTCTCTCATTCTTAGCGGTAATGCCCATTTTGCTCCTCCAAACGACGCGAGCCCGCCCCATCACGCAAGCCCTCTCCTTTGCCTCCTCACGATTTGCTTTTGGATTTGCCGTGTTACGACGGTTGCGTCCTCCGCTCAGCCCAGCCACACCATTCCAGCGCCAGCGCTAGCGCTGGAATGATATACAGCGAACCACAAATAGATCTCATAAAATCGCTCATGCATTACTTAACCCGAAATAATGAAATAATTGCTTTAGGTTTGAGCAATTAAAGTTGTGGAGGAGACGGAAAGGGGTGGGCGTTCTAGGCGGGCGTCCAGTCGTTGAGTTTCGCTTGGATGAAATCGATGACGGCTTGGTTGGCCTCGCGGTCGCGTAGGGCGGAGGAGAGCGGTGCGCCGAGGGCGAAATGGACGGGGCGGTCGGGGACGAGGGGTCCGAAATCCTTGATGAAGCAACCGTTGGCCCATGCGTCGGTTTTGAGGGCGAGGGGGACGACCGGCACGCCGGCACGGCGGGCGAGCTTGACGCCGATGGTGTTGAAATCGTCGGGAGAGAAGCGGGCGGACCGCGTGCGCTGCGGAAAGACAATGACCGAGACTCCGGACTCGAGGCGCTTGCAACCCTCCTCCATGACGACACGGAAATCCTCCTTGGGGTTTTCCCGGCCGACAACGACGGGGTCGCACGCACGCATGATGTGTTTGAAGACAGGGTACTCCACGAGCTGCCGCTTGACGACGAATGTGATCGGCCGGTAGGGAACGATGAAGGCGGCAAGGAGGAAGGTCTCGGTAGTGCTCATGTGATTGCCGACAAAGACGCACGGCCCCTCCACACCCTCCAGCACACCGAGGTTCTCGAAGGTAACGGGGACACCGCAATGTTCGAAGGCGCGGAGGACCTTGACGCTTTCCGAGCGCCACATGGCGCGGTCGAAGCGACCTCGCTTGGCGGCGCGGGCGTTGCGCAGGACAACAGGCGTGACCCTTGCGTAGAAAGCAAGGCTGGGGAATACCCGGGCCAGCCAACCCGCCTGAACCGTCTCCGTGGTGTATTCCGCGACCCTTTCGCCGTTTTCCATGCCCCACCCTTGGAACAGAGGACGAAAACGGGCAAGCGAAAGAAGCACGGCCCAGTACGGCACGGGAATCGCCGCACCCGCGTTGCAAATCCCGCACCACCGCAGTATTTCCTGCCGACATGCACCGGTGCCAGACCATCATAATCGGCGGCGGGATGTCCGGACTTGCCTGCGCCCGTGCGCTCGAACAGGCAAACCACGACTGGATGCTCTTCGAAGCCTCGGACCGCGTGGGCGGGCGCGTGAAGACAGACTGCACCGACGGATTCCTGCTCGACCACGGCTTCCAAGTGCTTCTCACGGCCTACCCGGAAGCCCGCGCGCTCCTCAACTACGAGGCGCTATCCCTCCGGGCCTTCGCGCCGGGAGCACGCGTCCGCACAGAAGCGGGTTGGACGCGCGTGGGTGACCCGTCGCGTCGACCGTCCGACCTGTTGCCGACGCTGTTCAGCCCGGCGGGGTCACCGCGGGACAAGCTGAGCATCCTCGGATGGCGGCGCGAGCTTGCGGGCATGGACGTCGGCACGATTCTCGCCGCGCCCGAAGAGACGGCGGAGTCAGCGCTACGGAGGCGCGGCTTTTCCGAAACAATGCTGGCATCCTTCCTCCGCCCCTTTTTCCGGGGAATCTTTCTCGATCCCGGTCTCACCCGTTCCAGCCGCCTCCTCGACTTTGTCTTCAAGATGTTCGCGGAAGGCGACGCCGCGCTGCCCGCCGAAGGGATGGAAGCCATCCCCCGCCAACTCGCCGCTCACCTACCGGTCAATCGCATTCGCTGCAATCAACCGGCGGCGGCAATAGACAGGCGTACGGTGATCCTCGCCGACGGCCAAACGCTCGGCGCCGAAAACATCGTGGTGGCCACGGAAGCCGACGCCGCTTGCAGGTTACTGCCCGGTCTCGACGCTCCGCCCTCCTTCGGGGTCTGGTGCGACCACTTCCGCGCCTCCGCGCTGCCGCCGCACGCGGCGTATCTCCATCTATGCGGGAAGGGCCGGATCAACAACATCGCTGTTCCGTCCGCGGTGCAGCCCGGATACGCCCCGCGCGGCACTCACCTCGTCTCCGTGACTTCTCTCGACGAACACCCCGTGCGCGCCATCCATGACGAGCTGACCGCCGCCTTCGGCCCGCACGCCACGGAATGGGAGCACATCCACCGCCGGCACATACCGGCCGCACTCCCCGCGCGGCGCAGCCTTGAGCCCGCCGCATACCCGCTCCGCGTCGACGACGGATTGTACATCGCCGGCGACCACCGCGCACTCCCGACACTCAACAGCGCCCTCGCCACCGGTCGCGCCGTGGCCCGCACCCTCATTGCGCGCTTGCCATCGGGCTGAATATTGCCTACACACCTAAACTCCCTCTTCGGACCGGAAACGCCGGTCTCCTAGACGCGATTGAGCATAGAAAAGGATCATTTATGAATGCGCCGCATTCCTGTATCATCATAGGCGCCGGAATCAGTGGACTGATTGCCGCCGCACATTTGAAACGCCACCACGTGGACGTCCTCCTTCTTGACAAAGGACGGCACCACGGGGGCCGTATGGCCACGCGAACCATCGACAAATCCATCTTCGACCACGGGGCACAGTTCGTCACGACGCGCGACTCGATCTTCCGTGAAATGGTCGAGGGCTGGATGGACCGGGGCATCGCCCGCCCGTGGTACAAAGGCGCGCTCGGCAACATGCGCTACGTGGGTGTCAACGGGATGTCGACCATTCCACGGGAGCTGGCGAAAGACCTGAATGTCCATCTCTCCGAGAAAGTGACGAAGATCCGGTTCAAGAACGGAAAGTGGACCGTCACGGCCCGAAAATACGGCGAGGACAAGGACAATAGCTACAAGGCCGATTGCCTCGTCATCACGGCGCCGGTTCCGCAGGCCCTCACCTTGCTTCAAACGAGCAACATCCAGATCGACTTCGACGAGGAAGAAGAGCTGGAGCGGATCACTTACTTCCGCGCCATCTCGGTTATGGCCCAGCTCAGCGGCCCGGCGGGGCTATCCAATCCCGGTGCGATGGACCTCAACCACCCCGTCCTTCGCTGGATCGGCGACAACTCGGCCAAGGGCGTTTCGCCGACCCCGGGGTCGGTATCGATCACAAGCTCACCGCAATTCGCGGAGCGCTATTGGGACGCTCCGGACGAAGAGCGCATTCCCGTGCTACTCAATGCCGCCAAACCGTTTCTTAAGAATGACGTCGTCGACGCGGTGGCGCACCGCTGGGGATTCACCGAACCGAAACGCATCTACAAAGAAAAGCAGCCTTTCCGCAAGACATACTTCCTCGACGAGGATCATCACCTCGGCATGTGCGGGGACGGCTTCGGCGGACCGCGCATCGAGGCTTCGGCCATGAGCGGATATGCTCTTGCACAGGCGCTCACGCGCCCCTTGTAGACGCGAAGCGGTGGAACCGGATCTTCCCGCAACGGAGCGGCGGACAACGGACCGCCGGTTTCTCGGTGTGGCACGGCTCTACGGCGAGGCGGGCGCGGCGAGGCTGGCGGCGGCCCGCGCGGCCGTCATCGGGCTCGGCGGCGTGGGTTCGTGGGCGGCGGAAGCCCTCGCCCGCACGGGCATCGGCAGCCTGACGCTCGTCGACCTGGACGACATCTGCGAGAGCAACATCAACCGCCAGATCCACGCCCTCGACGACACCGTGGGCCGGACGAAGACCGGCGTCATGCGCGAACGCATCGCCGCGATCTCACCGGACTGCGCCGTCGATTCGCACGAGGCCTTCTTCACGCGGACCAACGGCGCGGCTTTCCTCGACGAAGGCTTCGACGCCATTGTCGACGCCATCGACAGCGTGCCGCACAAGGCCTTCCTTGTCGCGGAGTGCCGCCGCCGCAATATTCCGCTCGTTTGCGCGGGCGGGGCGGGCGGCAAGCGAAGACCGGAGGACGTCCGCGTCGAAGATCTCGGCCGTGCCTACAACGACCCCCTCCTGGCACGCCTGCGCAAAATCCTTCGCCGCGAATACGGCTTTCCAAAGGCAGAGCGCGCCCGCTTCCGCGTGGCCTGCGTCTTCTCCCCGGAACTGCCCGTCGATCCGCGGCAAGCGGCAAGCGGTTGCGCACCCGGCCCCGCCGACGGGTCGATGAAACTCGACTGTGCCACGGGCTATGGTGCCGCCGCCTTTGTCACCGGCACCTTCGGCTTCCTCGCCGCCGGTTGGGTGGCCAACCGCCTCGCCGCCCCCCCCGCCCCGGAACGCAGCGGCGGTGCGCACGGTTGACAACGCAGCTCCGGGGACGAAACTTCCTCCTCCCTGAACAATGGCCTGTTACTTTCCGTCGTATCCAAACCGAGTTCTCCGGTTTTTCTTCTTTTTGCTCCTGCTCGCGCTTGCCGGCTGTCAAACGCCCGTCAGCGACCCGCCGGAAGGGGACGAGCCCACACAACCGGACGAAGAAGCGGTCGAACCAGATCAAACGGAAGAGGAAGGCGACGACGCTGAGCTTCCGCTCGACGAACGGTACGCGCTCGGCTGGGTAGAGTGGATCTGCCTCGATCCCGAGGGCGTGCGTATGAAAGCCAAACTCGACACCGGCGCCCTCACTTCGTCGATGAACGCCATGAACCTGGAACGGTTCGAGCGCGACGGCGACCGCTGGGTGCGTTTCGAGATCATTGATCCAGCGACCGAGGAACGGGTGCTCCTCGAACGGCCCATCGCCCGCAATGTTCGCATTGTGCGGCACGAGGACGACCCGGACCGCCGCCCCGTCGTCGAACTTGAAGTACGCCTCGGCGATATCCACCAGAAGGCGGAGTTCACCCTCGCCGACCGGAGCAACTTCGTCTATCAAGTCCTCATCGGGCGGCGCTTCCTCCGCGGCCTCGCTCTCGTCGATTCCGAACAGACGTTCATCAGCGGCCGCCCGCCCTGCGGCGACCTTCCCGGCACCGTCGATCCGGACGACGCGCAGACCGATGAAGACGCCCGCGACGACGGACGGTAACCGCGCCCGGTACCATGTCGACCCGCCTCCAGGTCTACTTGATCTGCGGACTGCTCGCCCTCGCGGGAATCGGTCTTACGGCATATAAATCTGTAGCCTACGGCTACCCGCTCACCCGTGCGGGGGCGGAGGATGTCTGGACTGTGGAGGCGGAGATATCCTTCAGAGGGACGGGCGCACCCGTCCGCGCCTCGTTTGCTCTTCCCCGCGTTTCCCGTGAATTCACTGTGCTGCGCGAAAATTTCGCGTCCCCCGGCTACGGCTTTACCCGCAGCGAAAACGGCGGCGAAGCCCGCGCCGTGTGGACCCGCCGCGAAGCGGAAGGACCGCAGACCCTCTACTACCGCGTGCAGCTCGCCCGCCAGCGGGGCGGCGAAGAACCCGGACAAGCACCGGCGGACCCTCCGCCCCCATACTTCGAGCAACCGCAACGCGTCGCCGCCGCGAGCCTGATCACGGCCGCACGGGAGCGCTCCGCCGATCCGCGCAGCTTGGCCACGCAACTGCTCTACCTCCTAAACAACCCCGGCGGCGATCAAAACGTGGAAATGCTCCTGCGCGACGCTCAGGATGCCGAAGCACGGGTGCAACTCCCGCGGGATCTCCTCGCCGCCGAAGGCATCGCCACACGAATGACAAGGGGCATCCGCCTCGTCGAAGGCCGGCGCTTCCAGCCCGTCATTCCCGGCTTTGAGCTGTGGGACGGCAACGAAGGGTGGGTGTATTTCGATCCCGCGACGGGTGCGGAGGGCAAGCCGCATGACTTTTTCCTTTGGCAACGCGGAGGAGTCTCTCTGCTCGATCTTTCCGGCGGCGAAGGCTCCCAGGTGCGCTTCTCTGTCCTCCGCGAAAGCCGTCCGCTGGGTGAGCTTGCACGCGAACGGGCGGAAGCGGCCGACTCCGCGCTCATCAATTTTTCCATCTACGAACTCCCCATCGAGGAGCAGAACGTCTTCAAGCGCCTCATGCTCGTACCGTTCGGCGCGCTCGTCATCGTGTTCTTGCGCAACGTCGTCGGGGCAACGACTTCGGGCACGTTCATGCCCATCCTCATAGCCCTCGCCTTTCAGGAGACACGGCTCCTGCCCGGCATCGTTCTCTTCGTTGTTGTCGTCGGCAGCGGCCTTGCCATCCGCGCCCTTCTCTCGCACCTCAATCTCCTCGTCGTCGCGCGGGTGTCCGCCGTCGTCATCGTCGTCATCGGACTGATGGCCTTCCTCAGCCTCGTCAGCTACCGCCTCGACCTGCCCGTGGGCATGAAAGTGACCTTCTTTCCCATGATTATCATCGCATGGACGATCGAGCGCCTCTCCATTTTGTGGGAAGAGGAAGGCGCGCGGCCCGCCCTCCTGCGCGGCGGGGGCAGCCTTCTCGTCGCTGTCATCGCCTACCTGTGCATGAATATCGGATGGGTCCGCCACGCCACTTACACCTTTCCCGAGCTGCTCCTTGTCGTGCTCGCCGCAACACTTCTACTCGGGACCTACAGCGGCTACCGGCTCACCGAACTGCGGCGGTTCCTGCCCTTCGCTCCCCCGACCGCACCATGAAACTTCCGGAGTGGATCCATCCGCGGATTCTCAGGGAGCGCGGCGTCCTCGGCATCAACGCACGCAACCACCGCTTTATCCAGGAGCATAACCCGCGCCGCCTTTACCCGCGCGTCGACGACAAACTCTTCACCAAACGCCTCGCCATGGAAGCCGGGATTGCCATTCCGCCGCTTTACGGGACCGTGGAGTTCCACCACCAGATCCGCGGATTCCACGACCGCATGGCGGCGCACGATTCGTTCGTCATCAAACCCGCCCGGGGCGCCGGCGGCAACGGCGTCATGGTGCTCGTCGGGCGCAACGGCGGCGATTACCTCAAAACCAACGGAAAGCCCGTCCCGCGCGCACAGATTGAGCGCCACCTCGCCAACATCCTCAGCGGACTGCATAGCCTCGGCGGACACCTCGACCGGGCGATCATCGAACACCGTGTGCGGTCAGCGCCGCCTCTCGATACAGTGAGCTTCCAAGGCGTGCCCGATGTGCGGGTCCTCGTCTTCAAAGGCTATCCCGTCATGGCCATGCTCCGGCTCTCGACGAGTCTCTCGGACGGCCGCGCCAATCTCCACCAAGGTGCCATCGGCGTGGGCCTCGATATCGCCACGGGCCGGGCCATCCACGCCACCTGCCGCAACCGCATTGTCACCGAGCACCCCGACACCGGCATGGCCTTCACCGATATTGCCCTGCCGGACTGGCCGACGCTCCTCCTCCTCGCCGCGCGGTGTTACGAACTCACCGGCCTCGGCTACCTCGGGGTCGATCTCGTTATCGACGCGGAGAAAGGGCCGCTCGTCCTCGAACTGAACGCCCGCCCCGGCCTGAGCATCCAGATCGCCTGCGGGCAGGGTCTGCTGCCGCGCCTGCAAACAGTCGAGCGCGAAGCCACGGGGATCTTTCCGAAACCCGCCGAAGCGCGTGTGGCTTTTGCCGCGGACGCTTTCGCGGCGGACGGTCGCTGAAGGAAGCGGGGACGGCGAAGCCCTTGATGCCGCCTACTCCCCGCCCGCCCGCACGGACGGCAGACCGTCGCTGTCCGCACGGTTGCGCCGGAAAACATACCGGTTCACATCCTCCAACGAAACGGATTCGAGCGCTTCCCTCAAAGACGGCCTCCCCAAGTCAACCCTCACTACCGGCGCGTTTGCCACGAGCCTCGCCTGCCCGGCGGCATCAATATCGGAGGCGCGCCTCGAGGTCTGACGCCATGAACCGGGCTCAGGCGCGGTCCGTCCCGACCAATCCATCACCACCGGACGGTCGGCACGTTCACGGGGCGACGAGGTGGCGGGTGCTCGCCGCAGCAAACCAGGACGGTCGCGCCCGGGATTGATCGGGGCGTCCCCGTGCAGGCGCGCATCCTCGCGGGGCAGCACTTTCATCCGGCGCGGCGGCGGCATGTCCCGCCGCGGCATGGCTTCGGCATGCGGGCGGCGCGCCTCGCGCAGCGCCCGCTCCAGATTCTCGACGGTTCTCTCCAGGTCCTGCATGCGCAGCTCCGGGGCGGCGACCGCGTAATTCGCCACGAAGCACACGCCAACCCATAGCAGCGCAGTCCAGCGGATTTGCATATCCACGGGTTTCCCGCAGAGACAGGCGCGAGGCAAGCGCAAAGGACCGCTCCGCCGCGGTCTTGACGCGGCGGAACGTATTCCAGAAATTCGAGTCATGGAAAAGACCGGCGCGGGCGCGGGCGACGGGCGCGACGGATCGATGCTCCGGGGCGTGCTGGAGCGTATCGTGTATTACAATGAGTCGACCCACTACTGCGTGGGCGAGTTGCGCCCGGAGAAATCGCGGGAAACGGTATCGGTCGTCGGCGCGCTGCCAGGCGTGCAGTGCGGAGAGACCCTTGAGGTCCGCGGGCAGTGGACGACGCACCGCGAATACGGGCGGCAGTTCAAGGCCGAGCGTTTCCGCTCCATGCTTCCCGCGACCGTGTACGGGATCCGCAAATACTTGGGCAGCGGTCTGGTGCCAGGCATCGGCAAGACCTACGCCGAGAAGATCGTCGACTGCTTCGGCGCGGAAACCCTTCGCGTGATCGACGAAGAGTCCGGACGCCTGCGCGAGGTCGAAGGCATCGGCCCGAAGCGCGCCGCGGAGATCAAAAAGGCGTGGGACGCGCAGCGCGCCGAGCGCGAAGTCATGGTGTTCCTGCAGCAACACGGTGTCTCCGCCTCTCTCTCCAAACGGCTCATCGACCGCTATGGCGCGGGCGCTCAGACCATGCTGCGCAACCATCCATACGAGGTGGCGCGCGCTGTGCCAGGCATCGGATTCAAAACCGCCGACCGCATCGCCCTCAATCTCGGCTTTGCCAACGACTCGCCCGAGCGGATCGACGCCGGCCTTATCTTCACCCTTCGGTCCATGGAGGACGAAGGGCACACCGCGTTTCCCCGCGAAGAAGCTGTCGCCACGGCCGCCAAACTCCTTGATTGCGATCCCGCGCGCCTCGCCGAAAGAATCGCCGCCCTCCTCGAAGAAAACACCATCATCGAAGCCGGGCCCGGCCTGTACCAGCTTCCCGCTACGGCGCGGGCGGAGACGACCATCGCGGAACACATCAACCGCCTCGCGCGCGGCCGCTCGCGCCTCCCGCCCATCAAAGTCGACGCCGCCGTGGCATGGGCGCAGCAGCGGGCCGGCTTTGGTTTCGCTCCGGAACAGGCCGAAGCCGTGCGCCGCGCACTCACCGGCACCGTGTCGATTCTCACGGGCGGTCCCGGCACCGGAAAGACCACCATCCTCCGCGCCCTTACGTCAATCCTCGCCGCGAAAAAGGCGCGCATCGTCCTCGCCGCACCCACGGGGCGCGCCGCCCAACGAATGTCGGAGAGCTGCCGCCATCCCGCCTCCACGCTCCACCGGTTGCTCAAGTTCGATCCCGTCGCGGGCGGCTTTGTGCACGACGCGGCAAACCCGCTCAAAGGCGACTGCTTTATCATCGACGAGGCGAGCATGCTCGACACCCGCATGGCGGCCGCCCTCTTCCAGGCGGTCCCCGGCGGCGCGCACCTCGTCCTCGTCGGCGACGCCGACCAACTGCCCAGCGTGGCGGCGGGCAACGTGCTCCACGACGCCCTCGCCTCAGGATGTATCTCGTCCACCGCGCTCACGCGGATCTACCGTCAGGACGAGGACAGCAGCATTGTCGCCGTAGCCCACCGAATTCTCGCGGGCGATACGCGCCCCCCTCCCCTTGCCCGCACGCCGGACGAAGTCGATCCGGAGCGCGACATCCAGATGCTTGCCGCGCCGCCGCCCGAGGCGTGCCTCGACGCCGTGCGCACTCTCTGCGCCGAGCGGTTGCCCGCGTTTTTCGGCCGGGAGGTGGAGTTCCAGGTCCTCGCCCCCATGCACCGGGGCGTCGCCGGGATCGCAAACCTAAATCAAACGCTCCAGCAGGCACTGAATCCGCACGGCACGCCCGTCGCGGCGGGCCGGGCCGCATTTCTTTTCCGCGTTGGCGACCGCGTGCTACAGAACCGTAACAATTACGAGAAGGGCGTCTTCAACGGCGACCTCGGTCGCATCGTCGCACAAGATGCCGCAAAGGAAGAAATCCACGTACAGTTCGAAGGCGAGCGCATCGCCTACAAGCCGGAGGAACTCGGCGAACTCATTCCCGCCTACGCCGTCACCGTTCACAAAGCGCAGGGCAGCGAGTTCCCGGTTGTCGTGCTTCCGCTAGTACGCGCCCACTTTCTTCTCCTCCAGCGCAACCTCCTCTATACAGCGATCACCCGCGCGCGGCGGAAGGTCATCCTCGTCGGCGATCCCGCCGCCTACGCCATGGCGGTGCGCAATACTTCAGGCAATGAACGGTGCACCGACCTGCGCAACAAAATCTCCCTCGCGCTCACTTGACCACCGTGTCTCAATCCTCCTCGTCGAGCATCCATTAACTTCCCCGCCGTCGACAAACGGCGCTTCATTCCGCAGCACTGCGCGAGCGCAGTGTCGCGCCTTCATGCCAGTATCCGCTGATGACCGAACCAGTGCGCTCTTCGGGCACGCCCGTATCTCCGGTGAGGAGTTTCGCGTGGAGAAACTCGACAGATTTGGCTCCGATCATCGTCAGGCGGGGAACAATTCCTGACAATTCCGTCTCAATATCCATCAGGCGCGTCACCGCCACACCGATGTCCCGCGGCACCCGCAGTCCGATCCGGCGGAGAACGGAGTGAATGACAGCATCGTCCGAGATCACCGCGTCCGGCTTATGCAGCCGAAGCCACCGTGACACAGCGTCGGCCTCATTGGCATGGTCGAGCAGCGGCGGGACCAGCGCGGGTGCTCCGTAAAGCTCCTGCTGGCTCACGAAATACGCCGCTAGAAAGCGGTGCCCGATGCGTTCGTCAACCTGCATGGGCGAAACAAATCCCGCGCGCCGGTACCCGCGCGCCGCCAGCTCGCTCATGATGCGCAGCCCGGACTCGTATTGGTTTGCGCTGACATAGTCGAGCAACGGCGAGTCGAGCGAACGACCGATGCCCACGGCGCAGAAATGCTCCCAACCCAGCTCGATGCAGGCACCGGGCGCCGCCGGCGCCGCCACGATGAGGCCACGCACTCCGCGGCTGCGCAGCACCGAGGTCGTCCGCTTCGCACTCATGCCGCCGCCGGTCTCAAAATACTCCACCGTATACCCCAGTTCCTCCGCCCGCTGCCGCAATCCGCTCATTACCTGCGCGCCAAACGCGAGGGCCTCCCATTGGCGCGGAGGCTGGTCGACCAAAACCCCGATGACCCCCTTCAAGCGCTTGCCCCCCGCACGGGTGCGGTAGGCCGTCAACGCCCCCAAGACCGGATCCGGTCGGTAACCTATCTTCTCCGCCACCGCTTTCACCCGCTGACGCGTCGCCGCCGCCGTCGCCGGATGATTGCGCAGCGCATACGAGGCCGTCATCACGCTCACCCCGGCCTCGCGGGCGACATCCTTGAGGGTAATCCGCCGCTTCGATGCATCCACAGAACGGCATCCTCACCCCGTTTTGTATAATTACAAGCCAAAAGGGCTTCCGGGGGGCGGAGGCACCGGCAACAGTGAACCTGACTCCTTTGGAACAAATCTCCGGGTTGCCCGGACGACGGCAAGCCGGTGCAACAACCTTCAACGCACAAATGATCATGCCTACCCGAAACTTGAAATCCACCGTCCTGACGGCCGCCGCTCTCCTCACCGCGTCCGCCGCCGCGCAGATCCAGCCCGGCGAGGTACTCGCCGTCAACTTCACCAAAGACACCAACATCGCTGGTGACAACTGGAACAACGTCTCGGCCCCCAGCGGCGCCACCATCGCGGAGGGCATCCTCATCGACAACCTCATCCGCTTTGGCGACGGCTCGGCTTCGGGCGTTTCCCTCGCCATCGCAGGCGAAGGCATGGGGCATCCGGTCGAGAACCGCTTCGGCATCGGCGGGCGCGATGAGCCCTTCGACGCCGGGCGCGCCTTCCCCTACTCCGGTGCCATACCCGCCGAGGTCCAGGAGAATCTCACCTTTCACGTTCGCACCCCGCAGCACTTCATCTTCAGCGGCCTCGACGACAGCCTGACCTACGACCTCTCCATTCTCTCCGCCAACACCACCGACCGCAATCCGCATGCGTGGGTCGCCCAACCGGGGCCCGATGAAGTCAGCATCACGGTCGACCCCGACGACGGCATGGTCCACACCTTCGCCGGGCTCTCCACCGACGGTGCCGGCAGGATCCTTCTCGAAAACACCTCGGACGAGGGCGGCGGCAACGCCCAGCACCTCAACGCCATCGAACTGGCCGCCGTTCCGGCCGAGACGCGCTCGTGGGCCGGATTCCCCGTCGAAGACGGCGTGGCCGACACCGGCGACTGGCTCGGCCTCCTCCATGTCGAACACGACCCGTGGATCTGGAGCGAGGACCTCTGGAAATGGCTCTACTTCCCGCCCGCCGATTCCGCGGAGGACGGGGCATGGGGCTTCTTCCCGCAGCAGTAAACCGGACAAAACTCTCTTCTGTTCACAGAAAAACAAAAACCCAACAGCTCACATACCTACATGAAAAGGCTCCAAAAGCTATCCTTCGCCCTGACCGCCGTCAGCGCCGCATTCATCACCGCATCCGCCTCCGCGCAGATCCTCGCCAACGACACCGTCGTCATCAACTTCACACAAACTGGAAACACTGCCGGTGAAAATTGGAACAATGTTGAAGGAGCAAGCGGCGGGACGATCTCCGCCGGCACCCTCGTGGGCGACCTCATCCGCTTCTCCGACGGCGCCACCACAGGTGTCGCACTCTCCATCGAAGGGAGCGGTCTCGGCACCGATCTCTTCGGAATCGGCGGGCGCACCGAACCGGCGGACCCCAACCGCTCCTTTCCCGCCTCAGGCGCGATTCCCGACATCGCCCAACAAAACCTGACCTACCATTCAGACTCCCCGCAACGTTTCGTCTTCAGCGGTCTGGACGACAGCCTGACCTACAACCTCTCCGTCCTTTCGGCAAACACCGCCGGGCGCAATGCGCACGATTGGATCGCCAATCCCGGCCCGGACCAAGTCACAATCTCTGTCGATCCAGACGACACGCTGGTCCACACCTTCTCTGATCTCTTGACCGACGGCTCCGGCAACCTCGTGCTGGAGAACACGACGTCCGGCGCCGGCGTTGATGCCCAGCACCTCAACGCGATGGAGCTGACCGCCATTCCCGAGCCGGCAACCTATGCGGCCCTCGCCGGGCTCCTCGCCCTCGGTCTCGTTGTCCTGCGGCGGCGGCGTTGACGACCGGGAGGCCGGAGAACCGCCGCGAGTTTGATTCCTACCCAACCGGTCGCGGGAAGCCTCTTCCCCGGCCGGTTTTCTTTTCCCCTTGTTCTTCCCACCCTTTCACCCCGAGACATGAACCGCCGACAGTTCATCCGCGGATGCGGACACCTCGCCGCCGCCTCCATGGCCGCGCCATGGATCGCACGGGCCTCAAGTGCCTCGCGCCCGCCAAACATCCTCCTCATTGTTTCCGATGACCAGGGCTACGAAGACCTCGGATGCTACGGGAGCCCGGATGTGCTCTCACCGCGGCTCGACGCGCTGGCCGCCGAGGGCGTGCGGTGCACCGACTTCTACGTCACCTCACCGGTCTGCACCCCCACGCGGGTCGGCTTGCTCACCGGCCGCCACCCGCAGCGTTGCGGCATGGGCGACACCATCCTCTTCCAGCAAACCAACTACGGTATCGGCATGCCGCGCAGCGAGATCATCCTCCCGCGTCTCCTCAAGGACCGCGGCTACGTGAGCGGCTGTTTCGGGAAGTGGCACCTCGGCTGGGCACCCGGCAGTCGGCCCGTCGACCGTGGGTTCGACGACTTCTTCGGCTGTCCGCCGGGGGCGATTGATTTCTACGACCACACCTACTACGGCGATCCCGATCTCTACCGCGGAAACCAGCCGGTCCGGCGCGAGGGATACATCACCGACCTCATAACCGACGAAACCATCGCCTTCATCGAGCGCAACCGCCGCCGCCCGTTCTTTGCCTTTGTGCCGCATGTGGCCCCGCACTACCCGGCCAATGACGACCGCGTCATGCAGGCGCCGCAGGAATTTCTCGATATGTATCCGGCGAGCGAATACCCGGATGCCATGCGCCGGGGCTACCTCGCCGCCACCACGTCGATGGACGCCGGCATCGGGCGCATTCTCGATACCCTCGACCATCTCGACCTCGCCGAAGACACCCTTGTCATCTTCATGTCGGACAACGGCGGTGAGTACATCTACGGCGGATCCAACCGTCCCCTCCGCGGGCAAAAGCGCGACCTCGAAGAAGGCGGTATCCGCGTGCCCTGCATCGCGCGCTGGCCGGGACACACGGCGGAAGGCCACACCTGCGCCGAGCCCTTCATGCAGATCGATTTCTTCGCCATGGCCCTCGCAGCGGCCGGTCTGCCGGTGCCGTCCGACCGGATCATCGACGGGCGCGATCCCACGCCGATGCTCGCGGGCACCGCGGCGTCGCCCCACGAGTCGCTCTACTTCCGCTACCGCCACGGGGGTAACCAGACACAGCAGTGGGCCATCCGTAAAGGGCGTTACAAACGCACACGCCGGGGCCTCTTTGACCTCGAGGCGGACATCCATGAGGACGTCAACCTTGCCGCCTCGCTGCCCCAGCTCGATCAGTCTTTGCAAAGTGAATACAACGCATGGGTGGCGCAGTTGTAGAGCGCTCCCTTCCACGACATCCGTCCATGCGTGCATACGCCCTATTCGTCCTTTGCCTCCCGGCCCTTCCGGTCTTCGCGGGCAGCTACGCCGACCTGATTCTTGCCGACTCTCCCGCCGCCTACTGGCGACTCAACGAAGAAGCGGGCACGCAGGCCGCCGACAGCGCGGGCGAGGCCCATGCCACCTACAGCAGCGGCGTCACGCGCGGAGTGCCCGGCCCGCCCGCGCTCGGCGAGGACAGCCGGGCGGCCCTCTTCGACGGCAGCAGCGGGAGCGTCGACACGCCGTTTGCCTTCAATCCGTCCGCGGGCAGCTTCACCCTTGAGGCATGGGTGCGGCTCGACGCCTACAACGGGAGCAATTCATCCGCCATTCTCCAGCAGGACGGGCCGCTGGGCCGCACGCTCCTCAAGGTCGAGGGCGGCCTTCGCGAATTTTCCTCACACCTCGGCAACGACGTGCGGCTGTCGGGATTTCCCGTTTCTATCGGGCAATGGCACCACCTCGCCCTCGTCTTCGATGACGCCCCCGGGCAGATCCAATGGTATGTCGACGGCACTCCCCGCGCCACCGAATCCGTCATACCGGAGCCGGAGACCGCGCCGCTCATGATCGGTCGCCACAAGAGCCTGAGCACCCTGCACTTCAACGGCGCGATTGCCGAGGTCGCGGTCTATCCGGAGACACTCAGCCCCGCTCGGATCGCGGCGCGGGCGGACTACGTGCCCCCGCCACAGCCTCCGCCGCCCACGTTTCCCGAAGTCGAACTACACGTAAACCCCGCACACCCGTCGGCGGACGACAGCAACCCCGGCGACCTCGCCTTTCCCCTCCGCACCTTGGCGGAAGCGGCCGCCCGCGCCGAACCGGGAACCACCGTATGGGTACACCCTGGCACCTACACCGACGCGCTGGTTCTCTCGACAAGCGGCACATCGCTGCAGCCGATCATCTTCCGCGCCACAGAGCGCGGCGAGACGCGGCTCGCGCCCGAAGGGACCGCCGTTTCCCCGCATCCGGACGAACCCGCCGCCCACATCGTCCTCGACGGATTCGACATTACCGACGCCGCGCCCCACGGCCACGACCCCGCTCTGCGCGCGGGCAATCACTGGACGATCCGCCATTGCCGCATCCATGGTGCGTTCAAAGGGATTGTTCTCGATGCAACATTCACCCACGCCGACAACGTCCGCATCGAACGGACGGTCATTGAAGACTGCCGGGGGAACGGCCTCGTCGTGCGGGGAGACATTCCTTTTGATCAGCGCGGCCCGTTCAACCTCACGGTCGAGCAAAGTATTCTCCGCCGCTGCAATCTTGACGCCCACGGGGAGGCGTCCACAGGCGGAGCGGCACACTTTTCCGGCACACACGGCGTCGTCCTCCGCCGCGTCATCAGCTACGACAACAACGGGCCCTCCTTCCGCTTCACCTGGCAGGACACCGGTTTTCTCATCGAAGACTGCACCGTCTTCGGCAACCACGGCAGTGAAGCGTGGGTCGGCGCGGGCATCTGGATTGAAATGAGCCACGGCCCGGGAACCATCCGCCGCAACACCGTCTTCAGCAACACCGGTGCCGGTATTGCCGTGCTCGAAGCGGGCAACCTCACGCTCGAGGACAACCTCGTCGCCGACAACGACTCCGCCCTCGTCCTCCGCGACGACTACGACCCCTGGGTGGGATCGGCCAGCGGCGTCACCCGCTACCTGCGCGACCTCACCATCGCGGCAAACCGCTTTCACGCATGGCGGCGCGCCGCCCTCACGACCTGGACCGATGACGTGCAGACCGTGCGCTCCGGCAGCCCGCGCTGGATTGACATCGACGCCAACACCTACGACCCCGCGGGATCGCCGACCCTCGTCGCATGGTTCAACGGCCTTGCCCTCGACAACCTCGGCCTAGTCCGCAACCAGCTTGGCTTTGAGGACAACGGCACCCTTGCCCCCGTTACCCTGCCGCCGGGTTTCACCGCCTTCGCTACCAACCCCGGTACCGAGCCTCAACTCGATCCCATGGATGGACACTACGCCATGGCTGCGGACCTTGCCGATGCGGCCCCCGGAACAACCGTCGCCGTGCCCGTTCACGGCATCCGTATGCTTCCGGAGGAAGGAGCAGACTGGCGCATGGAACTGCACGACCTTGCCGCCTACAGCACTGTCGAAGCACGCGGCGCGGACACCGCCACGCTGGAGCAAATCGCCGCCGCCCTCTCTCCGTTTCCCCGCTGGCAGCCGCTCTTTCTGCGCGGTCTCCTCAGCCACGACGAAGCAGGCGAACCCGAAGTCCACATCGAAGCCGACGGCCGGACTCTCCTCGCGGAACGCCGGGTCGATATCTCTCCGGGTGAAGCGACGGCCGCCCGGCATGGCGCGGAACCCGCTGCCCTCACCCTTCGCCGCAAGGGGCATTCGGCCGAGTCCTTCACCATCTCCCTGCTTGCCCAAGGCGTCGCCGAACCGGACGTCGACTACACGGCGCTGCCGCCCTCCGTGACGTTCCCGCCCGGTGTCCGCGAACAGCAACTCATCATCGAACCACTGCCCCGTAAAGACTTTCCTCCGGAACAACCCGTGCTGTCGCTACACCTCTCCGACGATCCCGGATTTGTCTCCGCGCAAGAATCCGCATTCGTCGAGATCGTGGATACGCCCTACCGCCAATGGCTGCGTCGGCACTTCAGCCTCGGCGCCCTCAATGATCCTGACGCACCCACCGGACCCCATGACGATGCCTCCGGCGACGGTCAACCCAACCTGATTCCCTTCGCCTTCGCACTCGATCCGACGCGTCCCCTTGATCCGAAAAGTCTTCCCGCGCTTTCCCGTGAGGGCAGTTCCCTCGTCTTTCATTACACGAGGCGCACCACGCCAGCGGGCATCCACTACTTCGCGGAGACCTCCGCCAACCTCGTCGATTGGCAACCTGTCTCCACGGAAGGCCACTCAATCACCACAAACTCGACCGACTCCGAAACCGAGGACGTCTTCGTCGACATTCCTCCGCCCGAACCCGGAGAGGCCCGGTTTATTCGCCTGCGGATCGACACCGACCCTTGAGTGAAAGGCAGCACACCCGGCACCGGACACGGGAGCAGCCGCGCACAGCACAGGCTCATGAGCCCGTCACCTTCGCGCGATTCAGGGATTGCTTATCTGGAACTCACCCCTGAACCGCGGCCCGCCGGGGACTTCTGCCGTCACCGGGGCATCGAACCACCCACTGTCGTCCGTATGAAAGGAAAGCGTCGGCTCAATGAACGTCCAACCGCGGGGACCAACTGGTTGATCGAAATACACTCTCAGCTTCCGACGAAGTAACAATCGAGCATAGGTCGTCTGCGTATTGACAAAAAATCCACCTGCCGGGACCACGCTTTGCGTATCCTCAAAAGTGTCGGCAAGCCCCCCCGAGGTTACGGTTCCACCGACCCCTTTGAAAAGCCATGCCGCGGATTCCCCCGAAAACTCCAGCGTAAGCTCACCCTCCGGAACCAACAGGACAAGGCGGACTCCCTCGCGGGCCACGCTTGCGGGAGGATCCGGCAGGTGAGAATAGTCTACTCCCAAAATCTGGAAGAAAGCATGGAACGGCTCTCCCTCAACCTCCGGAAAGACGTCGGTCACATTCGTTTTGAAGAGGGAAACATTCGCCATACTCAGACCGAACCCGAGAATGTCCCACTCATCTAAATCGCTCGATGCAAGGACAACGTAGTCCCACATGCGTTTCGATTCCCAGTTCAGGTACAAATCGGGCACCGAGACGGCTGAGCTTCCGTCCTCCCCGCCCGTCGCGGGTGACTGCAAAGAATAGCTGATCTCCGCGTCCACGCTCGACCACCGCGGAAGGCCCACGTTCCCGTGCGCCGCCATGAACGCGCTCAAGCCCGGTCCGGAGACAACAACCGATTCTATAACGATAGGCGTTTCCGGGATACCGCCCGGGCTGGTAGGAAACTCGCCGGGCAAAGCGAAACGGTCGATAATCCCGCGCCCCGCAACGACAACGCCGAAAACAGAGTGGTAATCATCGAACTGCGAGCCCTCCTCAAGTGTTATGAAAAACTGCGAGCCCGTTGTGTGCGGTCCCGCGTGGGCCATTGACAGCATATAGCGACCGGAGTGCCGTAGGTCGGGGTGAAACTGATCCATGACCACATACCCCGGCCCTCCCGCACCTCCGCCTGTCGGGCTTCCACCTTGAATCAGCAAGTCGTGCATAAGGCGGTGGAAGGTCAGCCCGTCATAGAAAGGCACGCCTTCCCGGAGCCGCAATGTCGCCGGATCGAGCCACGGACGTTCTCCCGATGCCAACCCTATGAAGTTCGCGCAGATGCGCGGGACTTCCTCGTGGAAGAGCTGGACGCGGAACGTTCCGAGAGAGTCGCCACCATGGGAAACGGAGATGTCCGCGTATATCTCCGCACGAAGTTCCGATGCCGCGAAAACGGACAGCATGATTAATAGCAATCGATTCATAGGCGACACCTTAGCGTGCCGAATCCCTCCGCGCAACGCCCATCGTCCCTAACCTGTACACAGTTACCCTACCATGGCATGCGTGGCGGGCGCGTATCCAAATCGCTTGTACACAATTACCCTACCATCGGCTGGCCGTTGCCCGCGTACGATTCCCCGCACGATTTGCCCGCGCACAAACTCCCGCTGCGAATCACAGACCACAGCTTGGCGCAGCCTCAGCGATCCAGCCTGCTGAGGAAACAACACGGATTGCCTTGCGGCGTCCTGGACAAAAAAAAGCGCCCGGAGTAACCGGACGCTTCAGAAAAAAACAAACAAGAAAGCTGCGGAGGGCCTCAGTCTTTCTTCGGCTCTTCGGCGGGCGTTTCCGGAGCCTCGGCCGGCGGCTCGGCCTCGACAGGGGGCTCGGCTACGGCGGCGGTGGCGGACGTATCAGCGCTTTCCACGGCGGCAGCGGGAGCCGGCTGCTTATCTTCCGCAGGCTTGGCAGCGGCCTTGGGCGCGGCCTTGCGGCGGCCTTTCTTGCCGTAACCTTCATCCGAAGCGGGGATGAGCTGGATGACCGCCATTTCGGCGGCGTCGCCGATGCGGGTTCCGAGCTTGTAGATGCGGGTGTAGCCCCCGGGACGGTCGGCAAACTCCGCCGCGCGCTCGTTGAAGAGCATGGCCACGGCGTCTTTGTCGCGCACACGGGCGATGGCGAGGCGGCGGAAGTGTAGGGCGCGCTCCGGAGAGGCGCCCTGCGCCTTCTTGGCGAAGGTGATGATCTTCTCGATGAAGGGCCGCAGCGCCTTGGCCTTGGGGAGCGTCGTCTTGATGCGCCCGTGGGTGAGGAGGGCGGCGGCAAGGTTGCTCATGAGCGCCGCGCGGTGCTCCTTCTTGCGTCCAAGTTGGTGACGGTGTCTAAGGTGTCTCATGGTTCGGGTGTTTTGACCGTTGGTGTCGCCGGGCGGCCATTAGAAATCGGCGCGGCTCTCGAGGAGGCGCTCGTCGATCTTCATGCCGAGGCTGAGGCCGAGTTGTTCGAGCTTGGCCTTGATTTCGTTGAGGGACTTCTTGCCGAAATTGCGGTACTTGAGCATCTCCTGCTCGGACTTCATGGCGAGTTCGCCGACCGTGGTGATGTTGGCGTTGTTGAGGCAGTTGGCAGCGCGCACGGACAGCTCGATCTCGTTGACGGACATGTTGAGGAGCTTGCGGAGCTTGTTCTGCTCCTCGCTGACCTCGGCTTGGTCGCTCTCGAACTCGACGGCGTCCTCACTGACGTTGTCGAAGACGTCAAGGTGGTGCTTGAGGATGGCGGCGGAGCGCTTGAGGCAATCGTCCGGCGTGATGCGTCCGTCTGTCCAAATCTCGAGGATGAGCTTGTCGTAGTCGGTCATCTGCCCGACACGGGTGTTTTCGACGGTGTATTTGACGAGGCGCACCGGGCTGAAGAGGGAGTCAATGGCGATGACACCGATGGGCTGCTCCTCGGACTTGTTGTCCTCGCCGGAAACGTAGCCGCGACCGACCTTCACCTCAAGCTCGGCGAAAAAGCGCTGCTCCTTGTCGAGAGTGCAGATGATTTGGTCGGGGTTGATGATCTCGACCCCGGTGACGGTCTGAATGTCGGCGGCGGTGACCGGCCCTTCGCGGGTTACATCAAGAGTGACCTTCACGGCCTCGCGCTTTTGCGCGACGACGAGAATCTTTTTGAGGTTGAGCACGATGTCGGTGACGTCTTCGACGACACCTTCGATGCTCTGGAACTCGTGCTGCACACCGTCGATCTTCACGGAGGAGATCGCGGCGCCTTCAATAGAACTGAGCAAAACACGGCGCAGACTGTTGCCGATGGTATGGCCGTAGCCGGTCTCAAAAGGCTCTGCGGTGAATTTCGCGTACGTTTCCGTCGCGCTGTCTTCGTCCCGCGCAAGGCGGTTCGGGAGCTGGAATTTTCCTAATCGAATGGCCATCTGGATGAGGCTGTGGGTTCGCGGTGTGGGTGGTGTGTCGCTCCGGGCGGAACCGGTTAACGGCTGTAGAACTCGACGATGAGCTGCACGTTGATGCCGGTCTCGATATCGTCGGCGGCAGGCTCGCGGTTGATCGTCGCGGCGAGGGTGTCCTCGTTGCGGGTGATCCACAGCGGCACGTTGCGGATACGCGTATCCTCAAGGGCACGGGTCGCGAGTTGGCGCGAAGATGTGTTTTCCTTCACCTCAATGGTGTCGCCAGCGGAAACCTCGAAGCTGGGAATATCCGTTTTGCGCCCGTTGACCTTGACGTGTCCGTGGGCCACGAACTGGCGCGCCTGGCGGCGGGTCTTGGCAAAGCCGCAGCTATAGATGACCGCGTCGAGGCGCTTTTCGAGCATCTGGCAGAAGATATCGCCGGTGACACCGCGTGTGCTCTTGGCGCGCTCGAAGGTGCGGCGGAACTGCTTTTCGGTGAGTCCGTAAAGGTAGCGCAGTTTCTGTTTTTCGTTGAGACCGAGCGAATACTCGGACTGCTTGCGGCGCAGGCGCGGACCGTGCTGGCCCGGCGGGTGCGGCTTGCGGTCCTGTGCCTTGCTCGGCGGAAAGATCGAAATGCCGAAACGGCGGTTGATGCGGGTGGTGGGTCCTGTGTATCGGGCCATGAGTATTCGAAGCTAAAGCGGTTTGAAGAGAATGAGAGTGCAGTTACAAGAAAACGCGGCGCGCCAATCAGACGCGGCGGCGCTTCTTCGCGCGGCAACCGTTGTGCGGCACCGGCGTGACGTCAGTGATGGCGCTGATGGTCATCCCGAGAGACTGCACGGCCCGGATCGCGGAGTCGCGCCCCATGCCCGGTCCCTTGACGCGGATCTCCACCTCGCGCATGCCGTGCGAGAGGGCCACCTTGCCGGCGTCCTGCGTGACAACCTGCGCGGCGTAGGCCGTCGACTTGCGGCTGCCGCGGAAGTTCATCTTGCCGGCGCTCGACCACGAAATGATGTTCCCCTGCCGGTCGGCAAAGGTCACCTTGGTGTTGTTGAAGGTGGCGAGGACATTGACGATCCCGCTCGTGACGTTCTTGCTGCCTTTGGCTTTGCGGACGTTGAGGTCGACCTCACTCTTGAGGAGGTCCGCCGCCGTTGGCGCACCCGACTTCTTCTCTTCGCGCTCACCGTTTTCAGCGCTCGCCGCCTCTTCGTTGGCGACGGCGGCCGCGGGGGCTTCCTTTTCGTTTTCCGCGGCAGGAGTCTTACCTTCCGGCTCCTTCTTTGTTTCTTCGCTCATATGGATTTTATGGTGTGTTCCTAAATAAAACTGCTTTACTTCTTCTTCAGCACGCCGACGGTCTTGCGCTTGCCCTTGCGTGTGCGGGCGTTGCACTTAGTACGCTGGCCGCGCACGGGGAGTCCCCGGCGGTGGCGCACGCCACGGTAGCACTGGATGGCCTGAAGGCGTTTGAGGTCAGCCGCCACCTCGCGCCGGAGGTCGCCCTCGACGCGGATGCCGTGCTGGACAACCAGCTCGGCAATCTTGTTGAGTTCGGCTTCAGAAAGCGTGTGAGCCCGGCGGTCGGGCTCGATGGCGGCCTCTTTGACAAGCTTGTCCGACTGCGCGGGACCGATCCCGTAGATGTAGCGCAGGGCATACGGGACTTTCTTATTACCGGGAATGTCGACACCCAGGATACGTGGCATAATGTGGCTTCCAATCAGTTAGATTTGTTGCGTACACACGGAAACGGCGACGGCTTCCGCGATTTGGGAAAAACGAAGAAAAAAGATTCCGCGAATTCCTCTGTCAAGAGGTTTTGCAAAAGAAAAACAGGCCAAGGCGTTCGGGACCCGGCTTCATTGAGGAAACTCGTCCTTGTATTTGCGGAAGAGCCCGCGGAACTGGTGGTAAGTGAGGCCGAGGCGCTTGGCCGCCTCGCCCTGGTGGTAGCGGGCGGCCTCGAGGGCTTCGCGCAGGGCATTGAGTTCGAAGCGGCGCAGGGCGTCCGTGAGCGACTCGCCGCCGCCCGGCGCGAACGAAGGCACCGCGGCGGCGGGGGGGGCATCTGCGCCGCCGTGCGCGGGAACCGCGGCCGGGCCCGGTGCCGGCCCCGCGGCTGGCGCGGATGCCCCGCCCCACTCCACACGTCCGAAGGGATCGAAGTCGATCTCCTTGATTGCACGACCCGGGCAGCGGTAGACGGCGCGCTCGACGGCGTTTTTCAGTTCGCGGATGTTCCCGGGCCACGCGTGCGCCTCCAATTGCTGTTCCGCCCGCGCGGACAGTTCCGGCGGCTCGCGGCCCAGCTCCATGGCCATGCGGGTGAGAAAGTGGCGCGCGAGGAGAAGGATGTCCTCCGGTCGTCGGCGCAGCGGGGGCAGGTAGAGCACCTCGAAGGTCAGCCGGTCGAGGAGGTCGGCCTTGAAACGGCCCTCCCGCGCCATGGCGGGGAGGTTGGCATTGGTCGCGCCGACGATGCGCACGTCCACACGCACCGGATCGCTGCCGCCCACACGCTCGAACTCCCGGTATTCGACGACACGCAGGATCTTTTCCTGCACCTGCATGGGAATGAGCCCGATCTCGTCGAGAAAGAGCGTTCCGCCCTCCGCCGCCTCGAAGCGCCCCTGCCGCCGCCGCATCGCGCCGGTAAAGGCACCCGCCTCGTGCCCGAACAGCTCCGACTCCAGCACACTCGGCGAGAGCGCCGCACAATTGAGGGCGACGAGCGGCCCCTGCCAGCGCGCCGAGAGGTAGTGCAGGCGGTGGACGGCCAGTTCCTTGCCCGTGCCCCGCTCGCCCACAATGAGGACGGGGCGGTCCACCTTCGCCACGCGTGAGAGGTGCTCATTGAACTCAATGAACGCCTCCGACTCGCCGAGGGGCTCGGCCCGCGGGGTGCGGTCGAGGACAGATGGATCGGAGGTGCGGGTGCGGTCGCGCGTCGGCATGATACGGAGTTTGGTAAAACTCGCCAAGATTTGGTCTGCGAAACACAGGGCGCGCAACTAAAATCGGATTCCTCCATTCCATGAAAACTTATTCCATTGAACAACAATAACTTGAGGATTCAATCAAAAACTTGGCACGGAGATTTCTAAAGACGTGGCAACGCCCGTCATCCGCATTGACCGGCGCAACAATCACCTCAACTACGGAGAACACAACAATGGGTATCTTCTCAAGATTCCGCGACATCGTCAGCGCCAACCTCAACTCCATGCTCGAAAAGGCGGAGGACCCGGAAAAGCTGATCAAACTCATGATCCAGGAAATGGAGGACACGCTCGTCGAAATGAAGGCGTCGTGCGCCTCCGCGATGGCCAACAAGGCACGCGTCAAACGCCACCTCGAAGACATCCGCGAGCGCGCCAACCGCTGGGCCGGCAAAGCGAAGCTCGCCATGGAAAAAGGCCGCGAAGACCTTGCCCGCGAGGCCATCACAGAAAAGAAGAATCTTCTCGCCGAAGTGGAAGCACGCACGGCTGAGGTCGCCAACCTCGAGGAACTCGTCGGCCAATACCAGGACGACATCCGCCAGTTGGAAGAGAAACTTCAGGCCGCCCGCAACAAGCACCGCGTGCTCGTGCAGCGCCACATCCACGCGCAAAAGCGCAAGACCGCGCAGAGCCAGATTCGGCGCGCCGACAGTTCCGACGCCTTTGTGCGCTTCGACCAGTTCGAGAGCCGCATCGACCGTATGGAGGCCGACGCCGACCTCGTCAACTACGGCAAGAAGGCGTCCAACCTCGACGACGAATTCGAGAAACTGGAGCGCGACGACGAGGTCGAACGCGAACTCGCCGACCTGAAAAAAGAGATTGAGAGCGGACGCGGCAAAGAATAAGCCAATTCCTTCAATCCGCCGAACGCACCTCCGCGCCAACCTCAGCCCGCCACCGCCATGGATCCCATTCTGGTCCCCGTTCTCATCGTCTTCATCGTTGTCGGCCTGCCGATCATGGGGGCCTTTATGATCGCCCTCGCGAAAATCCTCAAAAGCGACGGCAAGAACTCCGGCGGCGGCCTGAGTGAAACCGAGGAGACCCGCCTCGTGCAGGACATTCACCGCTCCCTCAATAAGCTGGAGGCACGCATCGATACGCTCGAAGCCGTCATTCTCGACCGCGCCGACCGCATGAAAAACAAACTCTGATCCGCAACCTCATCCCACTTCAACCGACCCGACCACCGCCATGTCCGACACCACACGCACCCTTTACCGTTCACGCTCCGGCTGGATCTTCGGCGTATGCCAAGGCCTCGCCGACTACGCCCAGATCAGCGTCATCTGGGTCCGCGTCCTCATGATCCTCGCGGGTTTCCTCACGAGCTTCCTGCCTGTCATCCTTATCTATATCATGGCGGCGATCTTCATGCGGCCCGCCCCGGTGCTGCCCACCGCGGAGGTCGCCGACTGGGAATTCTACAACGCCTACGCCTCCAACCGCGGCGCCGCTCTCACCGGGCTGAAGCGCCGCTTCGACAGTATCGAACGCCGCACCCGCCGCATCGAAAGCATCGTCACCGACCGCGAATACGAGTGGGACCGCCGCTTCCGCTCGACACCGTGAAGGGCGGAACTTCACGCTTCCGGACAGCAGAGCCCTCCCCGCGAACCGACTTCAAGCCCCGCCGCCCGCGCGGGGCTTTTTTTCGCCCGCTCCGCGACGGGGGCAGTGTACCGCCGACGCAGCGCAACGCCCCGGCGCGGACACGGGAGCCACGCCGGAAAACGGAACCTGCAAAATACTTGCGTTCCGCTTTGGCGACCGCACACTTTGACCCTTTTTCGCAATGCAAAACGCCAGTACGCACCTGTTACCAACCATGGAATTCTTCCTCGCCCAAGCCGACGGCGCGCCCAATCCGTTCATCCAGTTTTTGCCGTTTATTCTTCTCATCGCGGCCTTCTGGTTCCTGCTTATCGCGCCGCAGCGCAAGAAACAGAAAGAGCACGCCCGCATGATTTCCGAGCTGAAGACCGGCGACAAGGTTGTCACCTCCGGCGGTATCTTCGGGACCATCTCCGGCGTGCGCCCGGACCGTTTTCAGATAAAGGTCGACGACAATACACGCATCGACGTTCTCAAATCCTTCGTCCAGTCGCGCCAGGGCGACGAGACTCCGAACAAATAAGCCGCCTGCACCGTCTCTCCCCTTTGAACCCCCCTGCGGCAACCGCTCGAAACGCATCTTTGAACCCATGAACGGCACGAATCTTTTCCGCCTCATTATTACAGCTCTGCTCATTCTCTGGGCGGTGGTCGAAATCACGCCGGTGCAGGACACGCCGTTCGAGGATTTCCTCCTCCAGCAGGTCACCGAAACGGTGGACGCACAGGGCAATGTCGTGAACACCCGCGACGAAAACCGCGAAACGCTCATCGCCCTGCTCGCGCGTGTCACCGAACTTGTCGACGAACACCGCGAGCGGCTCGGGCTGGTCGAGGAGAATCCCTACCCCACCGTTTTCATTGGAATGCGCCGCGTAGCCAATGAAGAGGGCATCGACCTGTCGCGCTATTTCCAGCACATCCGCGTGGCCGACATCCGCAACCTCGAGCGCCGCAACGAAACGCTTCTCAACGAACTGCTCACCCGCTCGAAAGGCGAACTGCGGCTCGGCCTCGACCTCGCGGGCGGCGTCGCCATCACCTTCGAAGTCGACGAGGATCAGCTCGACAGCGATTTCCACATCCGCCAGCAGCAGATGGAGGACGTGCGCGCCATCATCCTCGACCGTGTCGACGGCCTCGGCGTGGCCGAGCCGGTCGTGCGCATAAAGGGCGGCAACCTCGTCGAGGTGCAGATGCCCGGCATCTCCTCCGAGGATAATCCCAACCTCGCAGAGACCATCGGTGCGCCCGCCGTCCTCGAATTCACACTCCTTCACCGTACGGCACGCCCCGGCACGACGGAGCGCGCCCCGCTCGGCTACATCGAGAAGGTCCAGGAGGTAGAGGACCGCGAAACCGGCGAAATCATGCGCGAACGCGTCTATGTGCGCCGCATCCCCGTGATGACCGGCGAGATCATCAACCGCGCGAGGCCCCAGATTACGCAGACAGGCGGCTACGAAGTGACGATGGACTTCAACAGTGCGGGCCGCCGCCAGTTCGCCGAGGTCACCCGCCAGATCGCGGCGGAAAACAGCCCCGGCAACATCGGTCGACTCGGCATCATTCTCGACGGCGAACTCATCTCCTCCCCCACCGTGCGCGAGGAGATCAACAGTCCTTCCGCACGCATCACCGGTCGCTTCACCCAGCGCGAAGCCTTCGAGCTGGCCAACGCCCTGAGCAATCCGCTCGCCGTCGAACTGGTCGTCACCGAAATGTACGAAGTGGGCCCGTCGCTCGCCGCCGACGCGCGCGACGCCTCCCTCCGCGCGGGCGCCGCCGCCGGTATCCTCGTCATCATTTTCATGATCATTTATTACGGCATCGCGGGCGTCGTCTCCACCCTTGCCGTCATCCTCAACATTCTCCTTGTCATCGGAGCGCTCGCCAGCTTCGGCGCCACCCTCACCCTCCCCGGTGTGGCCGCGCTTGTCCTCACCATCGGTATGGCGGTGGACGCCTCTATCCTGATCTTTGAACGAACGCGTGAGGAGCTGCTCGCCGGCAAAAGCATAAAGAACGCCGTCACCAACGGTTTCGAGAAAGCGTTCTCGACCATCATCGACGCAAACGTCACCACCCTCATCACCGCGCTCATCCTCATTTGGCTCGGCACGGGTCCGGTGCAGGGCTTCGGCATCACCCTTGCCGTGGGTATCCTCGCAACGGTGTTCTGCTCGCTGGTCTTCATGCGCTTCCTCATGGAACTGCTCGTCAGCGGCAACCTGCTGAAAAACCCCTTCCGCTTCCGCCTCATCAAAGCCGAGGAAATTCCCTTTCTCAACCACGCGCGCAAAGCCTTCGCCGCCTCATGGGTGGTTGTCGCGCTGGGCATCGTCGCCTTCATCCTGCACTTCGACCAAGCCTTCGGCATCGACTTCACCGGCGGTGACGAAGTCTCCGTCGCCTACGAGCAGCGGCTGACCTCAATCGACGTGCAATCCGCCGCCTCCGCGGCGACGTTTACCGCCGCGGACGGTTCCACGGAACCCTTCGGCGAGGTCAACGTCTTCTACCGCACGCCACTCGGCTCCGAGCGCGAGATCATGATCGTG
This sequence comes from Opitutales bacterium, assembly GCA_020831525.1. Lineage (GTDB taxonomy): Bacteria > Verrucomicrobiota > Verrucomicrobiia > Opitutales > Oceanipulchritudinaceae > SLLG01. The sequence goes on along the minus strand of JAFIGH010000019.1, from coordinate 29,497 downwards.
CAGACTGAGCCCGGCAAGGGCGGCCAGCTCTTCCAAGTCCTTGCCGAAGCTTACCCCGACGCCGGACTCGAGCGCGTCGGCGAGACCCAGATCGGCGCCGCCGTGGGCAAGGAAGTCACGAACTCCGCCATCTTCTCCATGCTCGCCGCGCTCGTCGGTATACTCCTTTACATCGCCGTCCGCTTCGAGTTCGGCTTTGGTCTGGGCGCCATCACGGCGACGATGCACGACGTCCTCATGACCATCGGGCTCTTCATTGCCCTCGGCGAGTTTTTTGGAGTCGGCAGCGGCCAGTTTACCGCGCCCATGATCGCCGCCGTCCTCATGACGGTGGGTTACTCCATCAACGATACGATTGTCGTCTTCGACCGAATACGCGAGGAGCTGGAACTCAACCCGGGCATGAACCTGCGCCGGGTCATCCACCTGTCCATCACCCGCGTGCTCAACCGCACGGTCCTCACCAGTTTGACGACGTTGTTCGCGTCCTTCACCCTCTTCCTCTTCGGGGCCGGCGTCATCAAGGACTTCGCGCTCGTCTTCCTCATCGGTATTCTCACGGGAACGTTCTCCTCCATCTTCATCGCCAGCCCGACGTTCTTCTGGTACCACAAAGGCGACCGCCGCAAGGTGGAAAAGGGTGAGATCCTGCCGTCCTACGACTGGACCTCCGAACCGCAGCAACAGCCGGAAAAGAGCCGGGCGTGAGCGCCCGCGGCCAAGGAATGCGATGGCAACCGGCTGAATTCGACCGCAAGCTCGCCCGCCGCCTGCAACGGGACCTCAGCCTGTCCCGTCCCGCCGGCGAGATTCTCGCGCGGCTCGGTATAAACTCGCCCGCCGAAGCGCGCGGGTTTCTCGAACCGAAGCTCGCCGCCCTCCGGGATCCTTTCGCCATCGCCAACCTCGAAACCGCCGTGCATCGCCTCCGCCGCGCTATGCGCGACGGAGAGGAAATTCTCGTCTTCGGCGACTACGACGTCGACGGCGTGACCTCCACGGTGATTCTCGTCGATGTGCTTTCCCGCTACGGGATTTACCCGCGCTTTGTCGTCCCGAAACGGCTTGAAGAAGGCTACGGCCTCTCCGAGGCGGCGCTCAAACGGGCCATCGCCGAAGGCGGGCGGCCCGATCTCCTCATCGCGGTGGACTGCGGCACAAGCAGCCGCGCCGAAGTCGCCGTCCTCCGCAATGCAGGCATCGACGTTATCATTCTCGACCACCACACCTCCAAGGAGTCGCTCCCCGAGGATTGTGTCGTCGTCAATCCCCACGTCCACGATCCGGACGACGCCCCGTGGAAGCACCTTTGCTCCGTCGGCCTCGTCTTCAAGTTTGTCCACGGCCTGCTCAAAACCCTCCGCGAAGACGGCGACGATCTGGCCCACGAAATACGTCTCCGCGACTATCTCGACCTTGTCACGCTCGGCACGATCGCCGACCTCGTTCCCCTCACCGGCGAAAACCGCATCTTCGTCCGGCACGGACTCAAACTCCTGCGCCAAACGCAGCGCGTGGGCCTCGCCGCCCTCTTCGAAGTGGGCGGCATTCAACTGGGCAGCGAAATCACCCCCTTCGACATTTCCTTCCGCATCGGCCCGCGCATCAACGCCAGCGGCCGCCTCGGCGACGCCAGCGAACCAATCAAGCTGCTCCTCGGCGCCGACCTGCAGGAATGCCGCCAGGCGGCGATGGACCTCGATGCCTCCAACCGCGACCGACAAACCATCGAACGCGCCATCGCCGAAGAAGCCGAGGCGCTTGTCGAACGTTCGTTCGCCGACGATCCCGGCATCATCCTCTTTCACCCCGAGTGGCACGCAGGCGTGGTCGGCATCGTCGCGAGCCGCCTTACCAACCGCTTTCACCGACCCGCTCTCGTGCTCGGCGCCGAAGGTCCCTTTGCCAAGGGCTCCGGTCGCAGCGTGCCGGGCATCAACCTCGTCGAAGTCCTCAAGCCCTGCGCGGCACTCCTCGAAAGCTGGGGCGGCCATCCCATGGCCGTCGGGCTCTCCGTCGCACCCGCCAACATCGACAAACTGCGCGAGGCCTTTTGCGCCAGCATCCTGAGCAACACCGCCGGCGAACTCCCCGAACCGACCTTGGAAATCGCCGCCGAACTCGACCCGAAAGAACTGAACGAACAGCTCCTGCGCGACCTCGACCACCTCGCCCCCTTCGGCCAAGGCAACGAAGAACCGGTTTTCTCCGTGCGCAACGCCGTCATCGACCGGCTCCAGCCCATCGGCGACGGTTCGCACACACGCTTCCACCTCGTCAACTCCGGCAACGGGGATATCAGCGGCGTCGCATGGAACCATGTCTCCGACCTATTGCCACAGGCCGGAACACCTTGCCGCCTCGCCCTCCGCTTCGGCTGGAATGTCTGGCAGGGCCGCCGCACACCCCGTGTCACCTTTCTCGACTGGGACAAATCCGGGCCTTGAAGCGGCGGACGGACCGTCAACGCATTTCCTTACCATCGCTTTACATCAGTTTCTTCGTTTTTCCGACCGATTGCACGGGGTCAGCGGTAGCGCGATCGACGGCACGTGAAATGAGTGCTAAAAACAGGATGAACTAGTGTTTCCGCTTGAGGAAATTGGGTATTTACGCCTAGCTACTTTCCATTCTCAACTGTCGTTGTCCACCACCGCCCGCCATGAAATTCACGCGTCCCGTATCCGCACAACCTCCGCACCGCACCGGACAACCGTTTCTCCGCCACCGCCGGAAAGACGGTTTCACCCTCGTCGAAATCATGATCGTCGTCGTGATCGTGGGCGTTCTCGCCGCCCTCGCCCTCCCCTCCGTGCAACTGGTGCGGGAAAACTCACGCAACGCCGCCGTTATGAACGACATCCGGGTCTTCGCCAACGCCTTCACCGCATACCACCTTGAGTCCGGCGAATGGCCGGCGGACCGCAACCCCGGCCTCTTTCCGCCCGAAATGGACGGCTGGCTCTCCCCAAACCGCTTCACCCGCGAAACCCCTCTGGGCGGAAACTACGACTGGGATCCCGAATCGTCCGGCTCCAAACCCGCCGATGCTACGGCGGTCGTCACCGTTCGCGGGTACACCGTCCCCGACTCACAAATCGTCCGGCTCCTCGACCGCTATGACGACGGCAGCGCGGATACCGGGCGCATCCGCTCCAGCGGAGGCAATCTCTTTTACATCATCGAGTAACCGGTTCGCCCCGTCTACGGCGGAAGTCTCATCAAACACCGCCGTGGGCCATGGTCACCCGTCGCCGAATTGCCGCGTCCATGCCGGCATACGGCTCCCCTCGCCCGCCCGCACCGCGGATGATTCAATAAATCTTCAGTCGCGGCAGGTCCTGGCCGTCGAGGAGACCGACCGGCCGCATGTCCGCGTCGACGACAACGAGGTCGTTAATGCGGGAGCGTTCGAGAATCTTGAGGGCTTCGACGACGAGCGCGCTCTCGCCCACCGTTTTGGGTGAGCGGGTCATGTGATCGGCCACGGGAGCATCGAGAAATCCGGGCAAACCGAGAGCGAGGCGGCGGAAGTCCCCGTCCGTGAAGACGCCCTCGAGGCGGCCGGAGCCGTCCTCAAAAAGGGCCGCCGTGCCGCACTTCGCCTGCGTGAGCGCAAGGAGCACTTCCTTGATCGTCGACCCGGCCGAAAGACAGGCCATGCGCGCGCCCGTACGCATGACGTCGCGCACCCTAAGAATCAGGCGCCGCCCAAGCGCACCTCCAGGATGAAAACGCGCAAAATCTTCGCGCGAAAACTCGCGCAGGCCGGCGTATGCCATGGCAAGGGCGTCGCCCAGCGCCTGCGCCGCTGTCGTGCTGGCGGTTGGCGCAAGATCAAGGGGGCAGCCTTCGCGGCTGTATTGGAAGAGGAGCACGTCGTCGGCGTTGGTTGCCAGTTGCGATCCGGCGTCCGCCGTGACGGCGACAACCCCCACCCCGAACCGGCGCAAGGCCGGCAGCAGGCGCACGACCTCGTCGGTCTCGCCGCTGTTGCTGAGAAGGAAGGCGAGATCGCCCTCCATGCAGATGCCGAGATCGCCATGAAAGGCCTGGATGGGATCGAGGAAGATCGAGCGCACCCCCGTGCTATTGAAGGTTGCGACCAGCTTTTGGCTCACCGGCACATTCTTGCCCACGCCGGAGAAGATGAGCTTGCGCCCCGCGCCGACCGCCGCGTCGATCCTGTCGAGGACCGCCGCGAAGCGCCCGTCCAGCGCCGCCGCCGTGGCCTCAATGGCCTCCACCTCCCAGCGCAGGCAATTGCGCCCCGCACGCACGGCGGCCTCCGCGTCAAAACGCTGCGGCGCGGTCTTCCCGCTATCCTCTGCGGCATCCTTTTTCACGCCGCCCATTCAACCCGACTGCGGACAAGGCGCAAGTTCTCCGCGCCGCGACCGCGAAAACTCCCCCGGTGCCGCCGCTGCCCGCGGGCCTTACAAAAAAACCCTCCGCCGGTGCCGTGGTGGAAATTCAAGCTCTTATCCTATGTTTCGGATAGGTGGGTGTTCTCGCCGGGGCTTTTGTCTTCCGGTCGACGGCTTGACAGCCACCCCGACTTCCGAACTCCCGTTGATGAAGTATCAGGGAAGAGCGCGTGAAAATCCCACGCACACCACAGAGGGATACAAGAACGCTACACCAACCCCCTCCCCGGTCAAACGATTTCGGCGTGATCCACGACTCGAAGAAGGTCTTGAACCGGGGCGGGCCGCACCCACACTTCCACGCCATGCATAGAGAGACCGATCCACCGGCCGCCGTGCACCGCCGCTTTTCCGCCGTCCTCCTTGGCCTCGGCACCATTCTCCTCGTCACCGGCTGCAACCTCATGGGCCCGCGCGCCATGCGCACCGCCGCGCAGCCCTACAATGAGACCGTCAGCACCGTGGGCGACGAGCAACTGCTCCTCAACATCGTGCGCCTGCGCTACCGCGACACGCCGACATTTCTCGAGATCACAAGCATCTCGACGGCCTACGACCGCGTCGCCGGTCTCGGCGCGGAGGGCCAGATCCGTGAAGGCGCCGCCAACAACGCCCTCCTTCTGCGCCCGAACCTCAGCATCAGCGAGCGCCCCACCGTGACCTACGTGCCCATGCAGGGCGACCGCTTCGCCAAAAATCTCCTCTCGCCCCTGCCGCCCGAGGCCCTCGTCTACCTGAGCCAGTCGGGTTGGAGCGCCGAGCGCATCTTCCGCGCCTGCGTGCAGCGCATGAACCGCCTGCGCAACGCCCCCACCGCCTCCGGCCCCACCCCCGTCGAAGCCCCCGAGTTCGAGAACTTCCGCACCATGGCCACCTCCCTGCGGCGCCTGCAACAGGCCGACGCCGTCTACCTTCTCCCCGTCGCGGGCGAGGAAAACGGCGGGGCCAAACTCGTCATCGACCCGGAGTGGCGCGATTCCCCGGAAGCCCTCCATTTCAAAGCGTCGCTCGGTCTCGACCCGTCGCTCGACGTCTTCCCTATCGTGCCCGGTCTCACACAGATCGACGACCGCTCCATCGCCGTGAGCACACGCTCCCTTCTCGGCGTGCTCTTCTACTTCTCGCAGGCCGTCGAGGTCCCGCCCTCCGCCAAAGCCGCGGGCACCGTCACGACCACCGTCCGCCCCGACGGCACTCCCTTCTCCTGGGAGCCCGTCTTCGAAAACCTCTTCCGCGTCCGCCGCGCCGACACCACACCGCGCAACGCCTACCTCAAAACCCGCTACCGCGGCGGCTGGTACTACATCGACGACGCCGACCTCGACTCCAAATCCACCTTCTTCATGCTCGACCTCCTCTTCGCCATACAGTCCGGCGATTCCCGCGCCCTCACCCCCGTGCTCACCCTGCCCATCTCGCGGTGAAGGGCGAAGCCTCCGCATCCCGGAGTGGCAACCGGGTCAATACGGCCCTGCGAAAAGCCCTTCTCCGGGCGGCGGAGACCGGCGGCCGCAAGCTGGCGGTAACGTCCGTGCAACGCCTCCACGGTCTGAACGACGCCGACTGGGAGCGGCTCCGGGAGCGAACCGTCGCTTGATGCTTGTCTCTACCGGGGCGGGGCGGCACTGTGCGTCAAAGATGAGTGCAAACCGGTCAAGGGACTGGCTGGCCCAGGCGAAGAACGATCTGGCGTGGGGAGAAGCCACCACCGCGGCGGGCTTTCACGCGCAGGCCTGCTTCATCGCCCAGCAGGTGGCGGAAAAGTCGCTCAAAGCGATCGCCTACTTCCGCGGCGCGGCATTGGTCAAGGGGCACTCGGTCCTTAGCGTGGCGCGCGAACTCGCCGTCAACGGTGAGCTGAAATCCGCCGCGCGGCGCCTCGACCAGTATTACATCCCCACGCGTTATCCCGATGCGCAGCCGGACGGCGCCCCTTTCGAGTTTTTCTCGCGGGAGCAGGCGGAGGAAGCGCTCAAGCTCGCCGCGCTCTTTCTGCGGAGCGCGGAAAACGAGACCGGGGAGGCGGAGACATGAGCGCGGTCATCTGGCCGGAGCGGAACCGGTTCAACACGCCGCCGGAGGGATTTCTTACGGAGGTCGCCGGGCGGGTACGCGGGCGGGTGCGGCGGGCGTATGTTTTCGGCAGCTACGGGACGGCGGCGTTTCGCCCGGGGAGTGACGTCGACCTGATTCTCGTCGCGGAGACGGACCGGCCGTTTGTCGAGCGACCGAGGCTCTTCGACGATCTCTACGACCTCTATCCGCGCCTCGACCTGCTCGTCTATACGCCGGGGGAGTTTGACCGGCTGATCAAGGAGCCGACCGGGTTCTGGGCGTCGGTGCGGGAGAGCCTGCGGGCAATTCCGCTCACCGGCTGAACGGACTTGCGGGGGGTGCCCTTGACAGCGGGGCGCTCCGCAACAACGCTTTCGCAGTGTTACCCGCAGCATTTCCCGCCCCTTCCGATCATGCGAACTGTTCCCCTCCTCCTCGCCGCCCTCGCCCTCGGCACCGCGCCGCAGACGTTGCATGCGGCGGCATGGAGTGAGGTGCGCATAAGCGACATCGGCGGAAATCCCGTGCACGCGGCGGAGTTGGCGGATACTCCGTGGACCGTATTTGTCTTTATCGCGCGGGAGTGTCCCGTGGCCAACCGCAGCGCCCCGGAGCTGAACCGGCTGCACCGCGAATACAGCGGGCGGGATTTTTCCCTGCACGGCGTTTACGTCGACATCGATGCCGGGGAGGAGGCCCTGCACGCCCATGCCGCGGAGTACGGGCTCGGCTTTCCGTTCTGGCGGGACGATGACCGCGCCCTCGTGCGCTTTACCGGCGCGCGCGTCACCCCCGAAGCCGTCATCGTCGACCGCAGCGGCAAGGTCCACTACCGTGGAAGCGTGGACGACCGCTTCGGCGGGTTCGGGCAAAGCCGCCCCGCCCCCACCCGCCGCGACCTCGAAGAAGCGATGGAGGCGCTGGCGGCGGGCGACGCTCCCCGTGCCGCCGACGAGCCGGGCTTCGGTTGCCCGATTCCGGAAGTCGCCGGCGAAACCCGTTGATGCGTATCCGTATTTTCCTGCGCATGCGCCTCCTCCGCAAAACCCGTCTTTCCCTTCGCCGCCTCACTGCGCCGGCGTTCTGCGCCTTTCTCACCGGCGTCGCCGCCAACGCCGAAAAGGATCCCGCGCCGGAAACCCTCACTTGGGACGGCGGGATCGCCGCGATCATGAAGCGCCACTGCATTGACTGCCACCGGCCGGGACAGGCTGCGCCGTTTTCCCTCCTGCGCCACAGCGATGCCGCGCAGCGGGCGGAATTCCTTGTCGAGGCCGTTGAAAGCGGGCACATGCCGCCGTGGCTTCCCGATGCGGGCGACCATGCCTTTGCCGGGGAGCGCCGTCTGTCCGCCGAAGAATTGGAGCGTCTCCGGGCGTGGGCGGAGGCCGGAGCGCCCGCGGGCGACAAAGGCGGTGTGGCCATTCCGGCGCCGGAAGAGGTGTCCGGGTGGGTCCTCGGCGAGCCGGACATCGTGCTTGAGATGGAGGAAGCCTTCGAAATCCCGGCGGTCAACCGCGATATCTACCGCGCCTTCGTCCTGCCCTTCGACGCGGAAAAACTGCCGCGGAATCTCGTCGCCACGGCGCGCATCCCGGGGTCGGATTTTGTCGGCGTGGCCGCCGCCGAGGTGCGCCCCGGCAACCGGGAGACGGTGCACCACGCCCTCGTCTTCGTCGACTCCACCGGGAAGGCGCGCCGTCTCGCCCGGGCCGACCCGGACTACGGCTATGAACGTTTCGGCGATCCGGGGTTCGAGCCGAGCGGATTTCTCGGCGCCTACACACCGGGCAGCACGCCGAAGCGGTGGCCTCCCGGCGTTGCCGATACACTCGACCTCAAGGGCGACATTGTCATCCACATCCACTACAGCCCCACCGGAAAACCGGAAACCGACCGCACGAGCGTCGGCATCCACCTGAGCCGCGAACCCGTGCGCCGGGTCACCGCTCCCGTCCGCCTCGGCACCTTTGACATCGAAATCCCGCCCGGCGCGGCGCGCCACCGTGTGACCGACCGCTATCGGCTGCCCGCCGACGTCTTCGTCCTCGCCGCCACCCCGCACATGCACTACCTCGGCCGCAGCGTGCGCGTGCGCGCCATCCCGCGGGACGGCGGAGAAGCAACCCGCCTTCTCGAAATACGCCGCTGGAACTTCAACTGGCAAGACCGCTGGCACTACGAGGAGCCGGTCTTTCTTCCCGCCGGGACCGTTATTGAAGCGGAATGGATCTTCGACAACTCCGCCGAAAACCCGGCGAATCCCCACGATCCGCCGCGCCACGTCACCTTCGGCCCCGACTCCAGCAACGAAATGGCCGAAGTCCACCTTGATTGCATTCCCCTCGACCTCGGCGATTACGGCACCCTCACCGAAGCCATGGAAGAGGCCATGCGCGCCGCCGTGCGCCGCCTCACCCCCGCGCAGCGCAAGCGCTACGGCTTCGACTGAGAGCGGGTTCCATTGTCGTGAGAATGCAACTACAGAGCGAGCCCGTATAATCCGGCCCCGCTTCCGCAACTCTGTCAACAAGCACTTACGCCACAGGTATGCAGACCGGCTCTGGGCGGTTACGCGAGGCGTTCGGTACCAAGCGCTTGGGGCTTTTCAACCGCAGCGGAAAGGGGAGAGGCGCCCTTCCATATTGTACGGGGCGGACAGGGGCGGGGCTACGTCGCTACGAGGATGCCGAGGGTCCGAAAGCGTTTGCCATGGACCAGTGATTCTTGTTGATTCGAGCGTATGACAGATGCGATGCCGGACGGCGGAAGTGCATGCAGGGGACCACTTCGGGACAGGTCGCGGCCGGCACAAGAGACGGCGTTGCCGGTCGATCCCTTTCGTTCGGCATGGCTCCTGCAGCGCACCCACGTGTTCAACCGTTAATGAAAGGACAACATGTCCGATAACACCATACTTCCCTTGAGTGGCCGGACAGCGCTCGTCACCGGCGCGGGGCGCGGCATCGGACGTGCGATAGCATTCGCACTCGCGGACGCAGGCGCCGCGGTGGCGGCAGTCGCCCGCAGCCGGGCCGAGGTCGGTGAAACGGCGGCGTTGGTCAACGGCAAGGGCGGTCGTGCCATCGGCCTGGGCGCCGACGTGGCGGACCGCGCCGCTGTCGAGTCAGTCACCGCCGAAACCGAGAATGTTCTCGGGCCGATTGATATACTCGTCAACAACGCCGGAACGGGAGGTCCGAATCTGCCCCTTTGGGAAGCCGATCCTGACGATTGGTGGCGGGCGGTTGAGGTCAACTTGCGCGGGCCTATGCTGTTTGCCAGGGCGGCGTTGCCGTCGATGATCCGGCGCCGGTCGGGAACCATCGTCAACGTAGGCAGCTACGCCGGGATCCGCGCCTCAACCGATGCGTCCCTCGTGGGCGGTGCGTACCCGACGAGCAAGGCCGCGCTTGTGCGCTTCACCGATACCCTTGCCGCGACCACTGAGAAATATGACGTCCGGGTCTTCACAATCAGTCCGGGTTTGGTCCGCACCGCCATGACCGAAGCGGTCGACGGTCTCCAGTCGATTCCCGAGAGCGAATGGTCGCGCCCGGAAGCAGCCGCATCGCTCGTCGTACGGTTGGCCACAAGTAGAGGCACGGCATTGAATGGAAGGTTTATTCACGTGCACGATGACTTGGATGAAATGCTGAGTGAAGCGGATCGGATTGAAGCGGAGAACCTCTATACACTGCGCCTCAACAACCTTTCCGGTGCGGTAACATAATCCGGCACAACTATGCGCCGCCCCACGCGCTATTGCCGCGAAAGACGACAAACACCTCCCGACCGCAAATGCCCGAATACGCCATCGAGACAACCGACCTGCGCATCGACTACGGCGATTTCACCGCCGTGGAGAGCCTTTCCCTGCGCATCCCGACCGGATCCATCTACGGTCTTGTGGGGCCCAACGGGGCCGGCAAGACGAGTACCATCCGCGCCCTTGCGGGATTGCTGGACCCGACGTTCGGCGAGATCCGCCTCGGCGGGGTGGATCTGCGGGAGGAACCGCATGCGGCTTTTCGGTTGATCGGCTACATGCCGGACCTTGCCCCCGTGATTCCCGATCTCACGGTGCGCGAGTTTTTGTTTTTTTTCGCGGGCATGTATGCGCTTCCCGAGGACGAGCGGCGGCCCCGCGTCGAGGAAGTCCTTGCGCACGTGCGCATGACGGAGGCAGCGGACAAGCTGGCCTCGACGCTTTCGCGGGGGATGACACAGCGCGTTGTCCTCGCCAAGACTCTCTTGCACCGGCCCTCCGTCCTTCTCCTCGACGAGCCAGCGAGCGGGATGGATCCCATCGCCCGACTCGATCTGCGCGCCACTCTGGAAGACCTGAGGAAAGGAGGGTGCACCATCCTCGTTTCCTCGCACATCCTCAGCGAACTCGCGGAAATGTGCACGGATCTGGCCGTCCTCCACCGGGGTGAACTGCGCATGAGCGGGTCGGTGCGCTCCATTCTCAACCGGGCGCATTCCGCCGAACGCCTGCTTCGCCTTGAGCCCCTTGGCGACCCCGCACCCCTTGCCGCGTTTCTGGAAAGCGGGGGGCACCTGAATTACATCAAGAGCGGAGAGGGGGAAATCGAAGGCACATTCGCGGGCACGGACGAGGCCCTTGCCGACCTCCTTGCAGCCATCGTTCAAGCGGGCCATCGCCTCCGCGCTTTCGAACCGAAACGCAGCGGCCTCGAAGAGCTTCTGCGCGAACTCGACGGAGAGGCGACACCGAAATGAAGACCCGCCTCAATCCGCTCATCCTGCGCTACGCGAGCGCCCGCCTGCGCCCGCGGCCGCTTATTTTCCGCCTCCTCGCCACCCTCATTGTGGTGAGCTTCGCGTTTTTCATGACGTTCCTCCTCGCCCGCGAGCAGGCCGATCTGGATACGGTGGCGGCGGCGCGGGGAACGCTCATCCCCCTGATCTTCATTCAAGGCATCCTCCTCATGCTCATGGGCACGGGAGCGGTCGCTTCGGGCATTACCCAGGAAAAGCTCGACGGAGTACTCGACTACCAGCGCATGACCCCTATGCCCGCGTGGAAGAAGGTGCTCGGCTATCTTTTTGGTCTGCCCGTCCGCGAGTATGCCATGTTTGCCGTCACACTGCCCTTTCTCGCCTACGCGCTCATCCGCGGAGCGGTGCCGTTTGGCGCATGGGCTCCGTTTTACCTGCTCTTCTTCAGCGGAGTCTGGCTCTACCACATGACGGGTTTCGCCGCCGCCATGATCACGCGGCGGTGGCGCTGGGCGGCACGCATCACGCAGGGCATGGTCCTCGTTTTGTATTTATTTCTTCCCCAGCTCTCACACCTCGGGATCGTCTTTTTTGAGTACCTCACCGTGCGTCCGGCGCTGGCCCAGTTCATTTTGCCGCTGCTGCGGGGAGGGGTCGAGGCCTACCCCGAACTCCTCGCGCGCCTCGGTGACCGCGATGTGCCGTTCTTCCAGTGGGGGATCAGTTCGGCGGTTTTCGCCCTTATTTTGCAGGGAGCGCTCATTGCCCTGTTCTACCGGATGATCGAGCGGAAATGGAACCGCGAAAGCGCACCCGCCCTCGGGAAGATCAGCGGATCGGTGGCGTTTTTCGCGGTGATCTTCACGGCGCTCGGCAATCTCTGGCCGCGCGTCACGACGATCGGCGAGTCCGGACCGGCGGGCGACATCGCCGCCCTGGTTGCGGTACCATTGGTCTTCGGTCTCCTCGGGCTTTTTGCCGGTTTGTTGATCCTGCGGGTGATTTGCCCCGAGCGCATGGATTTCCGGCGCGGGCTCCTCCGGCAGCGGAAGTTCGGCTGGACCCGCCTGCCATGGTGGTATGACGAGACCTCGGCCCGCGCCTGCACCGTCGCCTTTGCGGTCGTTTTGGCGGGGGTCCTGTATTTCATGCAGCGAACCCTCTACGGCCGCATGGGAGGGAGTGCCCTCGATTTCGATTTTTCCGCTGTGCCCCTCTGGTTCCTGCCCCTGGTTTGCGGGCTCACGCTGGTCTATTTTCACAGCACGCGGGAATACCTCGGCGACAAGAACCAGCTGCTCCTCGGGTTGCTCGTGTGGATCGCTCCCATCCTCCTCGGGCTTGTTCTCACGGCGGCTTCGCTCGAACTCCGCACGGCGGCCTACTTCCTCTTCGCCCTCTCGCCATGGGGCCTGACAATTCTCGGGGGCACGGCCCCCCTCGCCCTCGTCACCGGAGAGGCGGCCGAGGACCTGGCCCGGCTGGCGCAAGCCCGCATGTTCGGCCTTATTGCCATGCTTGCCCTTACTCTCTACTTTCAAGCGCGCCTCTGGTTGTGGCAAACGCGCGCGCACAAGGAACTATCGGGGTCCGGTTGAGGCACCGGCGCCGCCATGTAGTGAAAAACCGCGACTTACCCATTTCGCGGGCCCGCGCTCCGTCCTTCGCACCTTTCTCCAACAATGCTCGGGCGAAGTCAGTATGGTCATTTTCCTCTTGGCGCACCAGCGTCCCTGGCGTGGCCTAAGACTGGCTCGGCTGAAGCGAACGCGGGCGCGCGCAGTCCGCCCGTCTCGGACTGCGGGGAGTTCACACCCCAATGTTGTTCGGTTCAGCGTGCCCAATATCAGCACGAAGCCTAGCGATATTGGCCATTCATCCTTTGGGTGAAGAAAAAAATTGCCAATCTTTCTCTTTTATCTGTGTTAATCCACGTCTCGGGCTGTCCAATTTTCCTCTCTCATTCACACAAAAAGACAGAAAAACAATGAAGCAGATTCGTTTAATCGCCGTTAGCCTGATGTTGATCGTCACCTCCCTTCATGCCCAGCAGACATGGGAACGCGTGAGCGGAGGGCAGTACAACGACGTCCTCCATGACGGAGACCGCTTTTGGGCGGTGGGCTACGACGGATTTCTCAGTATCTCGCCGGACGGCGCGAATTGGGAGCACCGGGAACTGGCCAACAACTGGTTCGCCGAAGCCATTACCCACGGCAACGGGCTCTTCGTGGTGGTGGGCGGGTTCGGGCAAATTTTCACCTCCCCGGACGGCGAAGTCTGGGAACCGAGGACCAGCGAAACGAACCAATGGCTTTTAGGCGTAGTCCATGCCGACGACCGGTTTGTGGCGGTGGGGCGGCAGGGCACGGTGGTCACGTCAACCGACGGGATCACCTGGACGCCTCAGGACAGCGGAGAGACCGCGGAGTTGCGCGGCATCGCGGCGGGGAACGGGCGCTATGTGGCCGTGGGGGTGGGCGGGGTTTTGCTTTCTTCCGCCAACGGGGAAACGTGGGTGTCCCATGACTCGGGAACGTCGGTTGCCTTGAGCGCGGTGATTTATGACGGCAACCGCTTCATCGTGCAGGGACCCACGAGCCAGGCGCGGTCGGTCGACGGCGTGAACTGGTCTATCGTCAACGCGCACGGCAACGCCTACGGCGCCATGGCCTTTGGCTCGGGGGTTTACGTGCAGGTCGGCATTTTCGGGCGGATCTCGTATTCGGCGGACGGAGATTCCTGGACCGACGTGAGTCCGCTCCCCGCTTCCCAGACCTTGTCGGGGGTGGCGCACGGGGGCGGAACGTGGGTGGCGGTGGGCGGCGGCGGCACCCTGCTCAGCAGTGCCAACGGCGCGGCGTGGACCGTCCGCTCCAATGAAGGGATCGACGCACCCTTCAACGACATTGTCTTTGCCAACCAGATGTTTGTCGGCGTGGGCAACTCCGGTCGTATTGCCCGGTCCACCGACGGGGCCAACTGGGTCCGGCAATCCGCCCCCGGATCTTCTACTCTGCGCGGCGTGGCCTTTGGCAACGGCCTGTTTGCGGCGGTCGGCTCCGGGGGAGCGATCTGGAGTTCGGCGGACGGCATCACATGGTCAACCCGCCCCAGCCCGGTAACGGATTCTCTCGAAGGAGTCGTCTATGCCAACAACCTGTGGTGCGTCGTCGGGAGCAGCGGGATCGTTCTGACCTCCGCCGATCTGGAGGATTGGGAAACCCACGATGTCGGTAATGCGGTGAATTTGACCAGAGTGGCCTACGGTGCAGGCCGGTTCGTCGCCTTGGGCGGAACGCACCTCTTCACCTCGGAAAACGGCCAGAGCTGGGTGGAACGGTCCCATCCGGGGAGTTCCGGTTTGTTTGACGTGATCTACGCAGACGGGCAGTTCGTCGTCGCCGAAAACAACTCGCTTCTCTCCTCCGTCGACGGAATCACCTGGGAGTCCGTCAGCGCGGGCCAACCGCGCGCCCTCGCCTACGGCGGCGGGACGTTTCTGGCGGCGGGCTTCAACGGAACCATTTCTTACTCGGCCGACGGCCTCAACTGGACGACTCTCCCGGTCGATTCCCGCCCCACCAGCCAATCGCTGACGACGGCATCGTATGGCCTGGGGCGCTTTGTCGCCACCGCCGGAAGCCGGGTCTACGCCACGACGGCGGTTAACGCCGGCACGCTGCGGATCCTCTCCTTCACCCGGCAGCCCGGGGGCGGATTCCTCCTGCGCTGGGAAGCGCGGGAGGACGCTGTCTATGAAGTCTACAGCGGTTCCGGTCTGCACAACCTTTCGCCAAGACCTGACTTGTCGCCATCCGTCGCAGGCACTGAGGGAGAGGTGTTTATCGACGACGATATCTCCGCCCTCGGCACCCAATTCTACCGGGTCGGCGAACAATAGACGGACAATCCGGGCGGCTGGTTGTGCGCAACCGAAGAAGGCGGCGGTTCTCGGCGCACTCCACGGCGCTGCGCTCTCCATACCCGCGGGCGCAGCCCGCCCTGGAAACGGTCGGTGCCCGCTTTCGAGCATGCCGCGGCTTCAAACGTCTTATCCGAACGCCATTGGCGGCCTGGGAGCGCGTCTTGAAAATGCGGGTTGCCCGGCGCCAATTTTCGATCCGGGCTTCTGCCCGGCTCATCGGATCAGTCGTCGCCACGGCGAGAGTCCCGAACTGAGGATAACCCAACTGCCGACCACCGTGCCCGCGATGGAGAAAGGCACACCGGCGACAACTCCTGCGGCGAGTGCCTTCAGAAAGCTCATCCGCCAATGCTCGCCGACCAGCCTGCGCTGGATAAACCACACCGCGCAAAGTGTGCTCCAAAAGGCCAGCGTCGCCGTCACCGGCATTCCAAGGCCCGCCGTCGCGAGTTTCAGCCCGAAAAAGAGATTGTCCAAAACAAGGATGGCGATCCCGCTCAACGGGTGCAGGCGAAACCACTGCTCCTTTTGAGGGCTCTTCGGATTGTCGGGGTCGGGTCGGGACATCGTATTGTTTCGTAACCTACTCATCCCTGGCGAGCGGAGCGAGCGGCGTTCGCCGAAATCCCCCGGGCCTTACCGCGCAGGCACGACCGGAAATGAGCGAAAAGCGATCCACTGGCAGCGCTCGCCACGGACGCAGCACCGCCCACCAAAAATCTGCAGTCCAGCCCAACCGCGGAAAACGCCTCCGGTTGCCCGCCGGCCTCAACGCCGCCGCAGAAACCCGAGGAGAAAGAGCAGGATGACCGCGCCTGCGGTCGCCGTTATGAGGGATCCGACCCACTCGTTGTCCACGGGGATGTCCAGCACGCCAAACAGCCAACCGCCGAAGAGGGCACCGAGCACGCCGATGATGATATTTCGAATGAGCCCGAAGCCGCCGCCACGAATGATCAATCCGGCCAGCCACCCGGCCACGGCACCAATCAGGAGAAAGATAAGTAGTTGTTCCAGAGTCATTGAGGTTTTCTTTGACCCGAGCCCTGCGCGTTCATTCGTGCAAGCGGGTATCGGCGTCAATGGGAGACGATGTTTCCCGAGCGTGGATGCCTGCAATCCTATAATGGGGACCCTGTGGAGGTTGGGGATTTCGGATCGTGTTTTCTTCGCATCCCGGTCGAGCCGCGGAGAAAGAGCAAACCTCCGACGAACGGACCACCAACCCCGAGGGAGAGCATTGACCACGCGCGGGAACTCCCGGAGTCTTTGCGTTTTATGGAGTTGCGTCACTTGCGGTATTTTGTGGCGGTCGCGGAGGAATTGAATTTCACGCGGGCTGCTGAACGGCTGCGCCTGGCCCAACCTTCGCTCACGCGCCAGATCCAGAATCTCGAAGAGGAACTCGGCGTGCGCCTGCTTGACCGCAGCAAAAACAAGGTCGCCCTGACCAAAGAAGGCGTGAGCTTTCTCGTGGATGCGAAAAAGCTCCTTGCGCAGAGCCTTGAGAGCGTAATCTCGGTGCAGCGCTTCAGCCGGGGCGAATCCGGTCGGCTCAACCTTGGCTACTCCTTTAAGTTTAACTTCGAGCTGTTGCCTGCGACGCTCCACACCTGCTACCGCCACCTGCCGGAGGTCTCCGTCAACCTCTTCGACATGAACGCCGGGCGAGCAGCTCGAGGCCTTGGCGGTGCGGAAGATCGATCTCGGATTCGTGGGCCTGCGCCCGCCTTCCGAGCATCCCCACGTGTCGGGGCTGGAGTGGGAATGCGTGGCGCACCACGAAGTCGTCGTCGTTCTGCCGGCCAAACATCCTTTGGTAAAATCGCGGAAAATCCACATCCTCGACCTCAAGCCGCTCTTTTTCGTGACCATGTCCGAAGAGGGTCACCCGGGTTCCCGCCGTTGGCTGAACACCCTTTGCCACGAGGCGGGCTTCACTTCCCGCATCCTTCAAGACGTGGAACTGGAATCGGGCATCATGTCCTTTGTGGCCGAGGGCCTTGGTGTCACCCTCGCGCGCGAACCGATCAAGAAGCTGCCCCACGCGGGCGTTGTCTTCCGTCCCTCGGCGGACTCCGCGAAGTCCGAGTATTGGATCGCATGGCACCGCGAGAACGTCTCCAAAGCGCTCGCCCAATACATCCGCATCGTCAAGGAAGAGGCACCCGCCTGGGATTGAGGGAAACCGCTCAGAGCAATAGGGTACAGTCGCCCAATAGCCTGCGGCGACAGGGGTGATACCATAAAAGTATTGGCCCAAAACCCCCAGAAAGCGTGGGATCGTTTTTTCGTCGCGAAGGCCTTTGCCCGACAGAAGAGAGGGCGTTCCCGATCTTTACCGGCAGCCTGCGCGAGAACACAACCGCATGGAATCAAAACCCTCCATCCTCTTCAGCATCGCATCGATTTTCGTGTTCGCGCTGACCGTCTCCGGCTCACAAGCCCCCGTAAACCTCGGAATGGCGGGCGAATACGTCATTCTTTCGAAAACCGGCGTCACCACCACCGGCACCACCAAGATCACGAGAAACGTCGGTGTCAGCCCGATTGACGCGACCGGCATCACCGGATTCGAACTCACGCTCGACGCGAGCAACGTCTTCGCCACCTCGCCCCTCGTCACCGGCAGATTGTTTGCCAGCGATTATGCGCCCCCCACTCCCTCGAACCTCACTACTTCGATCGCTGACATGATGACGGCCTACACCGACGCCGCCGGGAGAAGCCTTCCCGACACCACCGAACTCGGCGCGGGCAACATCAGCGGGATGACGCTCACCCCCGGACTGGACTTGGTTCGGAACCATCGCGCATTCCTTCTTCGATGCCAACAGCGGGCGCGGCTGGGTCCTTCACGCCGAACACGGCTGGCTCTACGTTGACGGCGACTCGCAAGAACTGTGGGCATGGGACAACATCCGCCAAAGTTGGTTTTGGACAGAAGCCACCGTCCATCCCTTTCTATACAACGCGCAGCGCGCCTATTGGGACTACTACCTCACCGGCGGCACCCACATTACGCGCTGGTTTTTCCTCTACGATGCGCAGGATGCGGACGGGGGAACATGGCTGAGCGTCTCTTCCCAGCCTCGGTAAACAGGTGAGGCGGGCGCCGGGTTTTCCGGAAATACGATCAGGCGAGCCTTCAACCGCTCGCCTTTTTTCGATCCCCGTCCCGCCACCGACCCGGGGGCATCCCCATGCGCCGCTTGAAGAGTCGCGAAAACTGGAATACATCGGCATATCCCGTTTCCGAGGCAATTTCACTGATCGAGAGAGCCGTTTCGCGCAGTAATTGGGATGCGCGCTGGAGGCGGGCTCTCTGGATCCACTCGCGGGGCGCACAACCGTTGATGGCCCGGAAGAGGCGTCCGTAATGGTCGGGCGAAACGGAGGCCGCCCGCGCGAGTTCGCGCACGGAAGGTACCCGCCCGGGTTGTTCGAAGATTGCGGCGGCTTGCTTCTCGATGAGCGCGCGATGAACCCCCGATATTCCCGGAGGCTCCGACGCAACGCTGAACAGATCCAATACAAGCGCATGGAATAGATGGGTCGCCTGCTTCAGGCCCGCCTTGGCCCCTTTATTTCCGGCGACCGCCCTTCCTTCCATTCGAAGAAGGTGCACGATTTTGTCGCTTACGGTCGTGTAGTAGAGCGGATCGCGCACCAGAAAATACTCTTGGGGCAACCGCGCCTCATCGAACACCGACTCGTCGGGATTCGTTTTCGGCGTGAAATGGATGTAGGTGACCCCGAGAGGATTTTCCGGATCGTGCCTGGCGAGGTAAAGCCCGCCGGGACGCATCCAGATGCAGACGCCCGGTTTCAAGGCGATGTTCCCGGTCCTCGTTTGCATCGTTCCGCGACCTTCCCGGACAAACCATAGATCACAATCAACAAGCCGCTCGCTCCATGCAGCGTCAAGAGCCCATCCCGGTTCACAACGAACGCGTCCCGCCGAATTCAGCTGAAAATGCCCTTCAAAGTCCATGATGTCGGAAAGATACAAAACAATGTCGACTACTGCCATTTCTTTTTCGGCATCGAGTGTATATCCTTCACACGCATGGGTACAAAGCAAGACAGACGTGTCCGTCCTCCCGGTCCGTCCGAAGTGGATCCTGGAGCGGAGCCACACGATCCCGGTCTCTACAAGAGTGCCGGGGTGGCGACGGGTGTTGACGGGTTTGCGGCGGTTACGGACGAACATCTGGATTTCTACGCCCAGGAAGGTTACCTCGCCATTGAAAATGCCTTTTCCCCCGCGGCGACGCGGGACGCGGCGAACGGACTGGTCGATTTGATCATGGGGGCGAATCCGGAGTTCAAAGGGATTGTTTTCGAAGCAAAGGCGGCGGCGAAATTGGATACCCTATCCGCTGAGGAGCGTCAGGACGCGGTGCGGAAACTGATGCACTTCGTGGACTTCGAGCCGCGTCTGGCGGCCATCGCCAACGACCCGCGCCTGCTCAACGTCATTCAACGCCTTCTCGGTGAGCCGCCGAAAATGTTCCAGGATATGGCGTTGATAAAGCCGCCTCACTTCGGGCGCGAAAAGCCGTGGCACCAAGACAAAGCCTACTTCGACCTTTCTCTATCGGCTCGGGTAGTGGGCGTCTGGATTGCGCTGGACCCGGCAACCGTTGAGAACGGTTGCATGCATGTGCAGCCGCGCGGTCATCACGACGGGCCGTTTCTTCACTTCAAACGGCGTGACTGGCAAATCTGCGACACGGAAATCATGGGCAAGCCCTGCGTTGCCGTTCCCCTGAAGCCGGGCGGGCTCCTCCTCTTTGACGGACTCCTGCCTCACGGCACACCGACCAATTTTTCGCCCCATCGACGCAAAGCCCTGCAATTCCACTACGCGGGCATTTCCTGCGGACAGACGTCCACGGACGAACGCCTCGCGGTCTTTGGCAGCGAAGGAAAGGACGTGACTTGCTAAGATGCGATACCACCGCGAGGAATACCTCAGCCACATGCTGGGCGAAGGCACCGGGCGCGAAATCCTTGTCGAGCTGTTCGGCCCGCTTGTCGGGCTCGAGGCAGAATGGCGCAAACAAGGGGCAAGCGAAGACGAACTGAGTCTCGATGCCTTCGATTTTGATTCCGTGGAGTTTGTCTGGATCGGCAACGCCAACCTCCGGGGAGACCGCACGCCCGGGGTGGAGTATGACAGTCCGGAATACAGCATCCACCGCGATGAACTCGGCCGCCGCATGAAGCTCATCAAGGCAACGGCGACCTTGCCCCTCCCCATGGACTATCCGGTGGAAACGGCGGACGATTGGCAGAAGATACGCCACTGGCTGGCAGATCATGAGAGCCGGGTGAACGAGGAGGCCTGCCGCGCCGCGCGGAAGCGCCACGAAGCCGGTGCCCTCGTCGGCTTCGGCATGCTCGGAGGCTTCGACCTTCCACGCAAACTGATGGGTGAGGAAAACGCCTGCATGGCCTTTATTGACGAGCCGGAGATGATCGTGGAGATGCTTTCGGCGGCCGCCGGGATGACCTGCGCCGTGATCGACCGGATCGCCGCTCACTGCCCTATCGACTACCTGCATGTGCATGAGGATTTCGCGGGCAAGTCAGGGCCCCTCATCGGGCCGGCGATGATCTCCGCGTATATGAAACCCTACTACACAAGAGTTTGGGAACATGCGCGGGAGGCGGGGGCGAAGATCTTTTCCGTCGATACAGACGGCAATGTGAATCCGGTCATCGATGCCCTCCTCGACGCAGGCATCAACCAGATTTATCCGATGGAACCCGCGGCCGGAATGGACATCGTAAGCCTCCGCGCAAAGTATGGACGGCGGCTGCTGATGAAAGGCGGCATCGACAAACATGTCCTTCGCAGCACACAGGAGGCGATCCGCGCGGAACTGGAATACAAGCTCCAGCCCGCGATACGCGGAGGCGGCATCGTTTTCGGCCTTGATCACCGCATCCCCAACGGCACACCGATTGGAAACTACCGCTTCTACGTGCGCACCGCCCGCGAGTTGCTCGGCCTGCCCCCGGCGCAAACCCGGAAAGGTTCGTGGCGCCGCATGGCGTTTTGAACCGCGCCCCCGAAGAAGCGGGAGGCGCTCCGTCTTGCCTCCGTGCCGCGGACGCACCCATGGGACGCACACCACCGGTTACGGGGCGGCGGTGAAGCGGAAAAAGAGGCTGGGGGCGAAGAGGGGTATATCGATACCCGCCATGATTTGAGCACCGGTGAAATCCTGGGGATTTCCGAAGCCGTCGAGGGTGGTGCCGCTTTCCAAGCGGTAGAGGGCGTCCGGGTCGAGCCCGGGGGCGGTCAGGAGGAGGTTGCCATTACTTTGGCGGGAGAGGATCACCGGGACCCGCCGCAAATCAACCGTCGGTCCCGGCGGAGGCGCGGTGATGGAGGGATTGTGGGGATAGCTCCCGCTGTCGATCCCCGGCACGGTGAAGATGGCAACGGGGTTGGTGCTGCTGACGGCGCGGATGGCGGCCCCGGCGGGGTCACCGGCGGGGAAGAACTGTCCGGGCACCTGCAATTGGGGCGCGACGGAATAGATCACCTGCGAACCGTCCGCCGACCACGTCACGCCCATGGGGTAAAAGCCGGGATTAAAATTGACGAGGACCAGAGGGTTGCTCCCGTCGATGTTGACGGCAAGGAGGCGGGCGCTCACAGGACCGGCGAGGAGCGGATCGGGCCAGGTCAGTTCGAAGTAGGCGAGGCGCTGTCCATTGGGCGAAATGGCCGGAAAGACATGCGACTCGACGACATTCGGGATCACGTTATCAAAAATTCGGGGCTGGGTGATTTGGCCGACGATGTCCCATTGGGTCGTCATCGGATTGTGGGCAAAGACGACGATGCCGACGGCGGGCCGCAGGTCGCCCATGGGCGTGGGGGTATTGACGTAGTGCGGAACAGCAAAGACAGAACCATCGGGAGCCCAGGAGATGCCCTTGAATTCGGAGCGAAAGAAATCGATCGAATCGCCCAAGCCGATGGCGGCGGTGGCGAGTTGAAAACCGTCGCTGCTACGGTTCACCGTGAGCATCGGCGTGCTGCTCGTGCCCTGGACGTTGGTCGTCACGTTCATCATCGTGGTCAGGACGACCAACTGGTTGTTCGGCGAGAGGGCGCTGTAGGTGGCCTCCGGGCGGACGATACTGCCGTCTTGAAGGGTCTCGGCGGAATGATCGACCAAGGTGCGGCGGAGGCCCGTTACGCGGTCGTAGATGAAGAGATCGGTGGCGGCTTGGGCGGGTTGCGCGGGATTGGGGGCCGCCATGGTGATGAACCGCCCGTCGCGCGAGAGGGAGGGAAAGTCATTTGTCGCCAGCCCCGTATCGACGGGGGTTACGTTGCCGTTCTGCATCTGAAAGAGCCCGTTCGTAAAGCCGCCGGGGACGGACACGGGGGCATTGAAAACAGTCTGTCCCGCCAGCGGCAGGGCGAGGAGAAGGAGGCAAACGGTCCACAATCGGATGCGGAATCTGCGACGGCGAAGAATCGACGGACAACAAGCGACAGGATGCAATCTCATGGCAGGGCCTTTCCAGGTTGATGGGCGCACCGCAGATTCCGGCGTGCGAGTGATGAGAGTGTCCAGAGTATCGCCTTCACCTGCCAAGGGAGTAAAGGAAAAAGTCCTTCCCCGCCGCTTCGCGCCCCCCGCATATGCCATTGACCCCGCCGGGGGCACGGGCTTGTCTAGGCGGTTTTCGCGTATGAACCGCGTCTATATAAAGACCTACGGATGCCAGATGAACGAGCGCGACTCCGCGGCGGTGGCCTCGAAGTTGCGCGCGCGCGGCTACAGCGTGGTCGACAGCGAGCACGATGCGGACGTGGTGCTGCTCAACACCTGCGCCGTGCGCGACCAGGCGGAGCAGAAGGCCATCGGCAAGACGGGGCGGCTCGCCAAGCGCAAGCGCACCGACCCCGACTTCATCCTCGGCATCATGGGCTGCATGGCGCAGAACCGGGGCGAGGCGCTCGTCGACACCCTGCCGGATCTCGACCTGCTCGTGGGCACGCAGAAATTCCACCGCGTGCCCGACATGCTCGACAACCTCCTCGAGAGCCGGCGCGGGCTCGGGCCGCGGCCCACCACGCTCGTCGACCTCGACCCCGAGGCGGGTTCGGAGGAGACGATCCGCGAGCACGGCGCGGAGCGGCAGGTATCCGCCTTCGTCAGCATCATGCAGGGCTGCAACATGCACTGCACCTTCTGCATCGTACCCAAGACGCGCGGCGAAGAGCGCTACCGCAGCATGGAGAGCATCGTGGAGGAGGTGCGCGAACTCGCCGCCAAGGGCACCCGCGAAATCACGCTCCTCGGTCAGATCGTGAACAACTACGGCCTGCGCCAAATGCCGTTCGTCGACCGCAAGAGCCCGTTCACCCAGCTGCTTGAGCGCGTGCAGGCGGTCAAAGGCATCGAGCGCATCCGCTTCACCTCGCCCCACCCCCGCGGCTTTCAGCGCGACCTTGTCGACGCCTACGGGCGCCTGCCCAAGCTCATGCCGTATGTCCACCTGCCCCTGCAGAGCGGGTCGGACCGCGTCCTGCGCGCGATGCACCGCCCCTACACGGTGCGGCGCTTCCGCGAGATCGTGGAGCAGCTCCGCGCCGTGCGCCCGGACATCTGCCTCTCCACCGATATCATCGTGGGCTTTCCGGGCGAGACGGACGCCGACTTCGAGGCGACCCGCGCGGTCTTCGACGAGATCGGCTTCGACATGGCCTTTATCTTCAAATACTCCCCGCGCACCGGCACCGCCGCCGCCGACATGGAGGACGACGTCCCGCCCGAGGTAAAAGACGCCCGCAACAAGGCACTCCTTGACATCCTCGCGCGCCACTCGCGGCGCCGCAACGACAGCCTCGTGGGCGGCGTCGAAGAGGTCCTCGTCGAAGGCCCCGCGCGCAAGGGCGAGGGTATGTTCACGGGCCGCAATCCGGGTAACCGCAAAGTCATCTTCCGCGGCGCGTCGCGCCTCGTCGGGGAGATCGTGCCCGTGCGCATCACAGAGAGCAGCGTCAGCGTCGTGCGTGGAGAACTCGTCCTCGAGGGCGTGGAAGACGCCGCTTCGCTCCATGCCGCTACCGCCTGACCCGCACCCCGCAAATTTCGACCGACCATGCTCACCCTGCTTTCCCTCATCCTCGCCGCGATCCTCATCGCCCTCGGCGCCGCCTTTTTCCGCTGCACCGCCGCGTGGCGATCCGCCTCCATGCGCTTCCTGCGCAGCGAGCAGGCGGCCTACGTCACCCTCGGCGCGGGCGGGCTGTGGTTCCTCTACAACGTGTGGAACCTCTCCCCCGCGGACAACCTCTTCAACATGGACTTCGGCCTCTTCCGCATGATCCTCCTTGGTCTCTTCGGCGGCACCATGGTGGGCGCGTTTTTCGTCGTGAAGGATTTTCTGTCCGTGCGCGGGCTCGCCATCCTCATCCTCCTCTTCGGGGCGACAGGCCTCGGCGCCGCCTTCGGCCATTACGACATCCCGCAGCGGCTCTTCTTTGTCACCCTGCTCTACATCCTCATCACTTTCGCCACCGTCATCGGCGCAGCCCCCTTCTACCTGCGCAACCTCCTCGAATGGCTCTACGCCGCCACCGGGCGGGCCCGTGTCCTCGGCGGAACCCTCGCTGTGCTCGGCGGCGTCCTCGCCGTCGTCAGCTTCACCTACTGACACCGACCGCTTTTCCCGTGATGATTTCCGGCAACCGTATCTGTTGTTCCGGCGCAACCGCAGCCGTCCTCCTCTTCCTCCTCCTCCCCGCCCTCGCCGCGGCGGAGTGGGCGGCCCCCTTTCTCTGGCGCATCGAGGGCGACAAGCCGTCCTACCTCTTCGGCACAATCCACCTCGCCGATCCGCGCCTCGCCATCCTCCCCGCCGCCGTCGACGACGCCTTCAAAGAAGCCGACGCCGTCTACACCGAAATCCCCTTCGACCCGCAGTCGATGGGCCGGGTCGTGCAGGCGACGGTCGCCCCCTCCGGCAAAGGCCTTGCCGCCATCCTGCCGGAGGACCTCCACGCGCGCGCCGCCGCCGTCCTGCGCGCCATACGCCCCGAACTCGACATCGCCGCCTTCGACGGCCTGCGTGTGTGGGCCTTCGCCACGCAGCTTGTCCTCCTTGAGGCGCAACTCAGCAACCCCTTCGGCACCCCGCTCGACCTGCGGCTCTACCGCCGCGCCGCCTCCGAAGGCAAAGCCACCCGCGCAATCGAGACCATCGACGAACAGCTCGAAGTCTTCGGCAGCCTCTCCCGCGACGAAGAAATCCACATGCTCCGCGACACCGTCGATTACATGGAGGAAGCGCAGTCCGAAGGCCGCGACATCGTCGGGGAGATGCTCGACCTCTACCTCACCGGAGACCTCGCGCGCCTCGGCGAACTCCTCGAAGAAACCATGACCGGCGGCAGCGACGCCGAATTCAACGAGCGCTTCGCCCGCAAGCTCCTCACCGACCGCGACAAGCGCATCGCCGAACGCATCGCCCGCCGCCTCCGCGAAGAACCGGGCAAAGTCCACTTCTTCGCCGTCGGCGCCGGCCACTTCGCCTCCGCCGAAGGCATCCAGCACCGCCTCCGCGAAAAAGGCTTCACTGTCGAGCGGGTCGGCTTGGTGTGCCCCGGCAATCGTTGATCAAGGTATGGATTGGAGAACACCTCGCATCGAGCGAAGCGAGGAAAAGCCGGCACACTGAAGCAACAAACCCTACGGCCTGAGATTACAGGGCAGTGGAGCACGGATAAGGCACCGAGCGTCACTCTCCGCCGAGGCCGCTCTCGATACAGTCCGGCAGGTCGGCGATGGAATCGATGACGGCGGCGGGCGGCGGGTCGGATTCGGATTCGTCGCCCTCGCGGTATTTTCCCGTTCGCACAAGCACGCCGCGGACACCCGCCGCCTGGCTCCCGCCGATGTCGGACGAAACATCGTCGCCCACCATGACGACCTCTTCCTTCTCCAATCCCATCGAGGACAAAGCCAACCCGAAGAACGCCTCCGACGGCTTGCCCACGACAACGGCCTTCTTGCCCGTGACATACTCCAGCCCCGCGACAAAGGCCCCGATGTCCATGCGCAGGCCGTCGTCGCCCTCCCAATACCGGTTGCGGTGCATGGCGACGAGGCACGCGCCGTTCATGATCATGCGGAAGACGCGGTTGAGCAGATCGTAGCTCCACGCCGCCCCGATGTCGCCCACGACAACGAAATCCGCCTCCTCCGTGCCCTCCGGCTCCGCGAAGTCCGCGAAATCCGCTTTCGCTGCATCGCGGATGAGCAGGGCCACGCGCGTCTTGCCGGGATTGCCCCCGCAGGCTTCCTCAAGGTACGCCCGCGTGGCCGACACGGCGCTGAAAACCTCGCCTTCCTCCACGCCGATGCCGAGACCCTTGAGCTTCTCTACCAACTCCCCCACGCTTTTCGTCGAGGTGTTGGTGAGGAACCGGCGCTGGATCCCCCGCGCCTCCAGCCACTCAAGGGTTTCCCGCGCGCCGGGCAGCAACCGGTCGCCGACATACAAAACCCCGTCGAGGTCCAGCAACACTCCGCGCGGCGCGGACGGGTCGGGTGTCTCGCCGTTCGTCTCCATGATCCCGCAAACAAGCAGATCCCGTTCCGAATGCCACAACATTTGGCATGAAGCGCGGCCACGAACCGCCGCGGCCGCGGCTTTCCTCAACCAACGTCTCAGTAGGTAAGCAGCCGAAGACCCGGCACCCGGTTGAACTCGCTGCCGTTGCGGGACACAAGCGGTAGATCCAAAGCGATGGCATGGGCGGCAATCCACATGTCATTCCCACCAATCAATTGCCCCGACGATTTCAAATACCGGAAGACCTTTCGATACGCCGAAGCAACCGTCGGTCCGAACGGAGGAAAATCCAGCCGGCCCCGCCCAAACTGGATGAAGGGGTGTTCCTCGTCTGCAAATCCGGCAAGAAACTCTCCCCATGCCACCGGCGAGATTTGCAGGCGCTCGTCCGCATGCGCCTTTAAGAAGACCGCCACTCCGCCGGGTTTCCGCCGCTTCGACTCCCGCTGGTAGTCAATCAGAAAGCAGGTGTCGACCATCAGCATGACCACTTGTCCTCGGGCGGAAGATCTGATCGTTGGTTGCTTTCCAATTCATCAAGAACCGATTCGGCGACTGCCGGCAGTTCCCCGAAGGCATCCAGCCAAGCCTGCGCGGTCGGGCTCTCACTGTCCCAATGCCCGCGGCGAATGACCTCGGAAAAGGACTCGCGCGCATGCCGCCTCGCCCGCTGCAAGCGCAAATAGGCGTCCTCGGAAATGGATATGTTCTTTGAACCCATCTGTGTGTGTGTATGGGTTGCTGCACGGATTGTCAAGCCCCGCGCGGCCACCGCATGCATTGACGTGGAGGAAGCGCGACGCGGCCTCCGCCCCCGCGAATTCCCGGTTGCCATGGGACCACCGGCAGGGCAGCGTGTCCCTTGTTATGGACAAAGCGGTTAAAGGTTCGAAAACGAAGTGCATCGGTATTCTCACCTCGGGCGGGGATTGTCCGGGCCTCAACGCGGCGATCCGCGGCGTGGCGAAAGCTGCGCTGCATTACGGCATCAAAGTACTGGGCGTGCAGGACGGCTTTCGCGGCCTCGTGGAAAACCGCTTTCTGCCCCTCGACGACAAATCGACGAGCGGCATCCTCACCTACGGCGGGACAATTCTCGGCACGAGCCGGGACAAGCCCAACAAAATGCCGATGGCGGGCAAGGAGATGGACATGACCGACGTCGCCATCGCCAACGCCCGCCGCCAGCAGATCGACTGCCTCGTGTGCCTCGGCGGCAACGGCACGCAAAAGAACGCAATGCATCTCTTCAAAGAGGGCGGTCTGCCCGTCCTCACCCTGCCGAAGACGATCGACAACGACGTCGCCGAAACGGACATCACCTTCGGGTTCGACAGCGCCCTGAACATCGCCACCGAGGCCATCGACCGCCTCCACACCACCGCGACGAGCCACCACCGCGTCATCATCTGCGAGGTCATGGGCCACGACGCCGGCTGGCTCGCCCTCGGCGCGGGCATCGCGGGCGGCGCGGATGTCATCCTCATCCCCGAGATCCCCTACAACCTCCAGGTCGTCGCCGACCACCTCATCGAACGCCGCCAACACGGCAAACGCTTTTCCATTATCGCGGTCGCCGAAGGGGCGCGCCCGGAGGCCGACCTCAACGGCGAAGACGCGAAGAAAAAGGACCGCAAGCGCAAGGCGCAGGAAAAACGCCTCCAGGACGAGTTCGGCGACAGCGAGATACACCTTGTGCAGGAGTCGCTCGACAGCCGCATCGCGCGGCAGCTCCAGCGCCTTACCGGCATTGAGGCGCGCACCACCTCGCTCGGCCATGTGCAGCGCGGCGGCACGCCCTCGGCGGGCGACCGGCTCCTCTGCACCCGCCTCGGCACCGTCGCCGGACAGCTCCTCTACGAGGGCAAATACAACCAGATGGTCGCCATCCGCGGAAGCGAGTGCGTGCCCGTCCCCCTCGAAAAGACAGCGGGCAAAAAACGGCTCGTCCCCGTCGACCATCCGTGGATCCACACCGCCCGGCTCGTCGACACCTGCATGGGCACCCGCCCGTAGGCACGCGGCGGTGCGCTGTCCTCTACGGCGGCGGCTACAACCGCGTCCGCGTCCATGCCTGCTACGTCCTCGCCGCGGCGGAGATCTGGGAAATCCTGCCGACCGCCGCCCGGAGGGGAAAGGCGATCGGAAAAGCCGGGGGCACGCGGGTACCGCCAAAGTAGGTGCGCGACCTCGTGTCCGCACCACGCCTCCGCCGGGGCCGGTCCCGCAAACCGCCCGCGCCCTGCACCGCCGCCCGCGCCCTCCCGCAGGACTGCCGACCAGAGGTCTGGCAGCTACCGCCCCCCAACCGTAAACGCGCGCCGTGACACTCACCAGACCGAACCGACCGCCGTAGCCGACTGCCGTAGCCGACTGCCGTCCCGGCGGTCGGTCCGGGCCGCGCGAATGCCCATGGTCGGTCGGCAGGCCAACCACGGGATCCGCCGACCCGCCGATCCAACCCTGAAAGGGTTGCCCTAGACGACGGCGGAGACGAACGTGAGCCGAAACACCTCTCCCTCTTTCACTCCGAAAATCTCCATTCCAGTTTGCTGCTCCTTTTCGAAAGAAGAATCTCATAACGGATCGGCGTCTCCATACCACAGCCGGCTCCCGGACGCCCTATTGGCCGGGATGAGCCCGCAGCTTGAATATAAGGATTCCGAGGTACTTAGGGCCTGTCAGAAAATAACTATATCAATTCGAGGTGTTGCTGGCGCGGTCG
>JAFIGH010000018.1 GCA_020831525.1 Opitutales bacterium | reverse complement strand
TTGTGCTAACTCTCTCACCCCTGCACTCTTGAATCTCTCTTTTCATAGGCGGTGCAAGTGGCTCAAGCTTTAGCGAGGCACTGCGGCTTCACGCCCGCACGGCAAGGCCCGGGGGCAGTTTTTCGGGAATTCGCGGGCGGTCGTCTTCCATCGAGGCCACGGGGTAGGCGCAGTAATCGGTCGCAAAGAAGGCGGAGGGCCGGTGGTTGCCGCTGTGGCCGACGCCCCCGAACGGCGCGGCACCGCTGGCGCCGGTGAGGGGCCGGTTCCAGTTGACGATGCCGGCCCGCACCCGGTCGCGGAATTGCGAATACATGGCGCCGTCACCGCCGATGAGGCCGGCGGCAAGGCCGAAGCGGGTGTTGTTGACCTCCGCCACGGCGCTTTCGAAATCCGCTACGCGGATGACCTGCAGAAGCGGACCGAAGATCTCTTCGTCGGGGCGGCCGGGGGCTTCTGTGGCGTCAAGGATTCCCGGCCGCAGCAAGGGGGTGCCTTCGCGCATCCGCTCCGCCGCCGTGAGAGGACGGGCGCCGGCTTCAATGAGCGCCGCCTGCGCCTCAAGGATGCGGTCCGCCGCCGCATTCGAGATCACGGGTCCCGTGAACGGCTCGGGAAGTTCGCTGTGATGGCCGACGGTGAGCGATTTTGTGATCCGCAATACATCCCCCATCACGCGGCGGGTCGACAATGATTCAATGAGAATAAGGCGTCTCGCGCAGGTGCAGCGTTGCCCGGCGGAGAGGAAAGCGCTCTGGACGGCAAGAACCGCCGCCGCGGTCGGGTCGTCGCAGTCCGCGACAACGAGGGGATTGTTGCCGCCCATTTCGAGGGCGAGGATTTTTCCGGGATGGAGTGAATGGTGCTGTAGTAACTGTTTCCCCACGGATTCGCTGCCGGTGAAATAGACACCGTCGATTCCGGAATGGGCGGCGAGGGCGGCGCCGAGGGCGCCGTCGCCGTGCACGATATTGAGCAGACCGCGCGGCAGGCCCGCTTCGCGCCAGAGTTCTGCCATGAGCGCGGCGACGCCGGGTGTGTGCTCGCTGGGTTTGAAGACAACGGCGTTGCCCGCGAGGAGCGCGGGAATGATGTGCCCGTTGGGGAGGTGGGCGGGAAAGTTGAACGGCCCGAGAACGGCGACGACGCCGTGCGGGCGGAAGCGGGTGACGGCGCCGCCGTCCTCGAATTCGCTGCAGCGGATGTCGTGGGCACGGATGGAGAGGTCCACCTTGGCGACAACGGCGGCGGCTTCGGTGCGGGCCTCCCAGAGCGGTTTCCCGTTCTCCGCGCTGACCATTGCGGCGAGTGCGTTTTTGTGGTTTCCCGCCGCTTGGGCGAAGGCGCGTGCGTGCGCCGCGCGGTCGGCGAAAGGCCGCCTGCGCCACTCCGCCTGTGCGGCGCGGGCTTCGCGGAGGATTGTGTCGAGAGCGGCGGGATCCGTGCGCGGCCCGCGCCAGACGGTTTCGCCGGTCACGGGATCGAGGGATTCGATTTCGGGGGTGTCAGCCGGTTGGGCGGAAGAGCGCATAAGTGACGGTATCTCCGGTCACGACGCCGAGCAAGTCGGCTTCGTCCGGGGTGAGGACGACCTCGGGGCGGTCGTCTTCCGGGAGGCGCGCGGCGACGGCGCGGAAGTCGAGGGCAGTGTTGGCGACGATGCCGTTGCGGGGAAGGTCGGGGTGGGGCGGTTGACCGACATTGACCACGGCGGTGCGCGCGGCGCGGACCGTCCGCAGTGTCCGGACCTCTGCTTTGAGGAGCGGGCCGGCGTCAAAGATATCCACTTCGTTGGTCGTGCGGAAGCCCTCGCGTTCGAGCAGGCGGCGGGCGGCGAGGGTCTCGGGGTGGACAAGGCCGATGACGCTGCGCGCGGCCTCAGGCAGGAGGCATACGTAGACGGGGTGTCTGGGCATGAGCGCCTCGATAAAGGCTTTCTCGCCGAGGCCGCTGAGGATGTCGGCGGTGTAGTAGTCCTTGCGGAAAAACGGCGACCCTACGGCCTCCCAGAAAGGGGACTTGCCGTCCGGGCCGATATATCCGCGCAGCTCGGCGATGACGGTGTCCTCAAAGCGTTCCGGCCGCTGGCGCATGAAGAGGAAACGGGCAAGCGAGAGCGTCTTGCCCCAGCCCGTGCGGCGGTGGTCCGGGTGCAGGAAAAGGCTGGAGATTTCGGAGGGGCCTTTGTGGCTCTTTTTGAGGTGGAGCACGCGGGTGCGCGCGTCGATGCCGAGCGGCGGGTAGACTTGGTGTTCGGTGCGGATCTCGTAGGTGTAGAAGGGATCGAATCCGCCCACGCGCGCGATCAGTCCCGAGGTGCCGACGACCTTGCCGGTAGCCGTATCCTCGAGGACGAAGAGGTAGCGCTCCGGGCCAGGTGTCGTGATTTTCGGATAAAACGAGCGCAGGGACTCATGGATCTTCTTTTCAAGGAAATCGGGATGTTCAGGCAACGAGGTCAGCCCGTCGGCGATGCGCCCGACGAGGTCGGTGAGGGCCGCAAGGTCGGACTCCCTGACAGGCCGGAAGACAAAAGGGCATGTCCGCGTGGCGCTGCCGGTGCCGTGGTCTTCGGTGCTCGCTCGGCTTCCGTTCACGATTGAGTCATCCGGAAGAGGTCACGCGGAAACTCCGTCGCCGGGTCGGCGAGGCGGCGTAGAAACGCTCCCGCGAGGGCGATGCGCTCGGGCAGGCTGGCCGTGAGGATGAATTCTTCTTCGCTGTGGATACGGCCGCCGCGTGCGCCGACGCCGTCGAGATGGGGCAGGCCTTCGGCGGCGAGGATGTTGCCGTCCGAAGCCCCGCCCGTGTCGCGTTGGCTGCAGTCGATGCCGTGCTCACGGGCGATGTCCGCATACCATTCGTGGAGCTGCTCTGTCGCCGGGGTTTCGCTCTTCGGGGGCCGCGCCATCTCACCGTGCCATTCGATGTGGATGCCCTCTTCTTTGTTTGCCACTTTCAGGAGGTTCTCGATTTGGGCATTGAGGTCGGGAAGGTCTTCCGCTTTGGAGATGCGGATGTTGACGAAAGCCTCGGCGAAGTCGGGCACGACGTTGACGGCGCGGCCTCCGCGCGCGCGGCCCACGTTGACGATCGCGCCCGGCACAGTGTCGTTGAGGGAATGAAGGCGCACGAGGAGACCGGAAAGGGCGATGATGGCGTTGCGACCGTCCTCGAAGTCGCGACCGGTGTGGGCGGCGCGGCCCCGCGCGGCGGCGCGGAACACCCCCGATCCCTTCCGCCGCCGCACGAGCGAACCGTCGGGCAGCGCGCTCTCGAAGACGAGCCCGACGGTGTTGCGCTGCGCCGACTCGCGTAGAAGCCCGCGACTGCCGGGCGAGCCGATCTCCTCGTCGGCGTTGATGAGGACTTCCCAGCCGAGGTTTCCGGCATGGGGAGAGGACTCGAGGAGATTGATCGCATGGCGCATGATGACGAGACCGCCCTTCATGTCCGCCACACCCGGCCCGCGGAGTACACCCCGCTCCGGAAAGGTGCAGCGCTTGAAGGGATGGTCCGGGCCGTAGACGGTGTCCATGTGCCCGCTCAGGAGCACCCGCACGGGTGCCTCCGGTCGACAGCGGTGCCGGTAGGCCGCGCCCACCGGCACCGGCGCGCCGCCGAGGTCCGCCGCAGGCGGCAACTCCACAAGTTCGCCTTCGCCGGGGAGGTCCGCGAATGCCGCGCGGAGCTTCTCCGCCATGCGCGCCAAGCCCCCGGCTTCGTCCGATCCGGACGGGGTCTCCGCCCAGTCGACGAGCGTCTCCACCAGCGCTGATTCCTCCGGAACTCCTTCAAACCGTATGCCATCCATGGGACCTACCATGCGCGGACCCGCCGCAAAACGCCAGCTTTTCGCACGCAAAGGGTGAATCCGTGCCTCTCAGGTCGCGGCCTCCCGTCCGCCGCCCCAGAAACGCCGCCAGTGTTTCCGGACGCCGCTTCGCCCTCAGCTCTCAAAAAATGATAGAAGACAGCTATATACAAAAACTGCACAAAATAACACATTGCTGATTTCTCCGCCCGGAGGAAATAAATCCTTTAGCTCAGAGAACTTCGAATATAATGGTATAAAACGAATCAATATAGCTTTATCTTAATATCTTCTATATAAAACATATACAATATCTCTGAGAAAATCTTGGGATTTTGTTGCAGGCACTTTCGCTGGTGCTGCTGTGGCTTCCGCGGGCGGGGTCTACTTTGCCGGGGTGTCGGGCTCTGCGGGCGGTTGGCCGTAGTAGGCGTTCTTGCCGTGTTTGCGGAGGAAGTGCTTGTCGAGGAGGGCCTGGGGGAAGGCGGTGGCGTCCGGGGCAAGGGCGAGGGTGTGGAAGGCCATGTCGGCGCAGATTTCGAGGGCAAGGGCGTTCTCGACGGCTTTTGCCCCGGTAGGCCCCCATGCGAAGGGGCCGTGACGCCGCACGAGGACGGCGGGGACGGCGGCGGGGTCGCGCGCTTCGAAGGTTTCGACGATGACTACACCGGTGGCCCACTCGTAGTCGCCGTTGATTTCGGCTTCGGAGAGGTCGCGGGTGACGGGCACTTCGCCGTGGAAGTGGTCGGCGTGGGTGGTGCCGAGGCAGGGGACGGGGCGCCCGGCCTGGGCGAAGGCGACGGCCATGCGCGAGTGGGTGTGGACGACGGCGCGGATGCCTTTGCCGGCGAATGCGCGGTAGAGGCAGCGGTGCGTGGGTGTGTCGCTGGACGGGCGGAGCCGCCCGGAGACGGTGTTGCCGTCGAGGTCGAGGACGACGATGTCGCCGGGAGTGAGGCGGTCATACTCGACACCGCTCGGTTTGATGGCGAAGACGCCGCGGGCGGGATCGAGCACGCTCACGTTGCCGAAGGTGAGATCGACGAGGCCGGAGCCGGGGAGGGCGCGGTTGGCCTCGGCGCATTCTTCGCAGAGGGCACTGAAGGCGGGGTCCATATCAGGTGTGGCCGAGGCCGTGGGCGAGTTGGTGGTAGAGGTCGTTCCAGCGGATTTCCTTTTTGATGCCGCTGACGGTGGTATCCGGGCCGATGAGGAGGTACTCGATGCCCGCCATTTCGGCGAAGTCTTCGAGTGCGGCGGCCCCGACGGCGCGGGTGTAGGCGGTGTGGTGCGCGCCACCTGCGAGGATCCATGCGGCGGTGGCGGTGGCGAAGTCGGGGTGCGGCTTCCAGAGGGTGCGGGCGACGGGGAGCTTGGGCAGGTCCTTCTGCGGCTCGACGGCGTCGACGGTGTTGACGAGGAGGCGGAAGCGGTTGCCGAGGTCGACGAGGGAAG
Organism: Opitutales bacterium; assembly: GCA_020831525.1. Classification (GTDB taxonomy): domain Bacteria; phylum Verrucomicrobiota; class Verrucomicrobiia; order Opitutales; family Oceanipulchritudinaceae; genus SLLG01. The sequence goes on along the minus strand of JAFIGH010000018.1, from coordinate 56,181 downwards.
CGTTGAGAGCGGTGCCCGCCGGGCAGTCGAAGACGAGCCGCACGGGGTCGGCCTTGCCGCCGATGCCGAGGGGATGGATTTCGACGCGTGGTTTGCCCGCGGCGATGGAGGGGCAGATCTCGAGCATGTGGGAGCCGAGGACTTTTTCCGCGCCCGCTTCGAGGTGGTAGGTGTAGTCCTCCATGAAGGCGACGCCTTCGGGACGGTCGGCGGCCATGACTTTGAGGGCGCGGACGAGGGCGGCGGTTTTCCAGTCGCCCTCCGCGCCGAAGCCGTAGCCGTCGGCCATGAGCCGTTGCACGGGGAGGCCGGGCAGTTGGCCGAGTCCATGGAGGTCTTCGAAGGTGGTCGTGAATCCCTTGAATCCTCCCTCTTCGAGAAAGGCGCGCATGCCCAGCTCGATGCGGGCGGCCTCGCGGAGGGAGGCATGCGCGTCCCCGCCGCGGCGGAGGGCGGCGGCGGCATCGTAGGTGTCGAGGTACTCGGCGGCGAGGGCGTCGATCTCCTTGTCAGAGGCGGCGTTGACCTTGGCGACGAGGTCGCCCACGCCGTAGCCGTTGACGGAATAGCCGAAGCGCGTCTCGGCGGCGACCTTGTCCCCTTCGGTGACGGCGACTTGGCGCATGTTGTCCCCGAATCGGGCGAAGCGCGCGCCCTGCCAGTCGCGCCATGCCCGCGCGGCGCGCATCCAGTCGGCGACGGCGCTATGCACGGCGGCGTCTTCCCAGTGGCCGGCGACGACTTTGCGGTCGAGGCGCAGGCGCGAGCACATGAACCCGAACTCCCGGTCGCCGTGGGCGGACTGGGTGAGGTTCATGAAGTCCATGTCGATGGTGTCCCACGGCAGGTCGCGGTTGAACTGCGTGTGGAGGTGCAGCAGCGGGCGTGTGAGCGCCTTGAGCCCGCGGATCCACATCTTCGCGGGGGAGAAGGTGTGCATCCAGCAGATGACGCCGGCGCAGACGGGTGAGGCGCTCGCTTCGGAGAGCGCGGCGTGGATGGCGTCGGGCGTGGTGAGCACGGGCTTGGCGACGACGGTCAGCGGGAGGCTGCCGTCGTTGAGGCCGTTGACGATGGCCTGCGAGTGGTCGGCGACTTGGCGGAGGGTTTCCTCGCCGTAGAGGTGCTGGCTTCCGGTGAGGAACCAGATTTCGCATGGGCTGGGCGCAAGTTTCATGAGTGGTTGGCTGTCTGGCGGGTGACTGGTGAAATTATGGAATTTTCATGGAATAATCTGAATGTATTCCGGATAGGCAAGGGCCGATGGTGCCATGCCGCCGATTTTCGGATGCGGCGGCGGCGCTTGCGTGAAGCGCAACTTTCCAGGAGGGTTGTCTCCGGCGCGATGAAACAACGGCGCATCATCCACATCGACATGGACTGCTTCTACGCGGCCATCGAGTGCCGCGACGACCCCACTGTGGCGGACAAACCGGTGGGGGTGGGCGGCAGCTCGGGCCGCGGCGTGCTCACGACCTGCAATTACATCGCGCGCGAGTTCGGCTGCCGCTCCGCCATGCCTGTTTTCAAGGCGCGCGAGCTGTGTCCGCATCTTGTCCTCAAGCCGGTGCGGTTCGATGTATACAGGGCGGAGGCGCGGCGCATCCGTGCCATTTTCCGGGCGTTCACCGACCGCATCGAGCCGCTCTCCCTCGACGAGGCCTACCTCGATGTGAGCGACAGCCCCGGCTATGCCTGGGACATCGCCAAGGAAATCCGCCGCCGGATCGCGGAGAAGACACGCCTCACCGCCAGCGCGGGCGTCGCCCCCAACAAGATGCTCGCCAAGATCGCGAGCGACTGGCGCAAGCCGAACGGACAGTTCGCCGTGACGCCTGGGCGCGTGGCCGACTTCGTGCGCGACCTGCCGGTGCGCAAACTCTGGGGTGTGGGGCCGAAATCGGCGGAACGGCTCGCGGCGGCGGGGGTCGAGACCTGCGGCCAGCTCCAGGCGTGGACCCTCGACCGTCTCTGCACGGAATTCGGCGATAAGTGGGGTATGGAGCTGCACGCCCTTTGCCGTGGCGAGGACGACCGTCCGGTGGAAACCGACCGCCGCCGCAAATCGCTGAGCACGGAGCAGACTTTCGAGCGCAACCTGTCGACCTTCGACGAATGCCGTGAAGCCCTCCTCGCCATGCTGCCCGAGCTGGAGGCGGACCTTGCCCGCGCCGACGCATCCTACCGCAAAGTCTTCGTGAAAGTAAAATTCGCCGATTTCCGCTCCACGACCTGCGAGCGGCCCGCTGCCAAGGTGGAGGCCCCCGTCGTGGAGACGCTCTTGCGCGAAGCTTTTGAGCGCAGCCCGCACGCCGTGCGTCTCTTGGGTGTGGGGGTGCGCTTCACCGAACCGCCCGAGACCGACCCCGCGCAAATCGAACTTCCCTTCGCCGCCGCGACATGAGTGATCCCAAATTCCACCGCTTTCCACATTCCGGAGGCCGCCCCGGCCGCTTCTCCGGCAGCGACCGCGAGGCCGCCATTCAGCGTCTCAAGAAGGACGCCCCCGGCATCGACAAGAAGCGCGACCACCGCACTTCCGTGCGTTCCATGACGTTCGCCGTCTTCGCTGCCGTCGGGGTCATGGCGCTGTTCTACCTCATGAATATCCTCGATTCCGTGGGCGAACCGCCCGCCGCCGACCACCTGCACCGTGTCGATTCCATCGAAGCCGCCCCCGAAGAGCGTATTCAGGCGCTTATCGACCGTATCGAACGCGAAGAAGCCGAGGCGGAGCAAGAGTTCGAGCGCGAGCTGGAGGCGCTCATGGAGTTGGACGCGCAAATCCGCGTCGACCCGTGGGAGGACGCTGCCGACGAGGGTCCGGGCTCACCGGGCGCGGTCGAACCTTTGCCCGCTGACCCCATTGACGCCCGGCTTCTTCAAGAGCTGATTCCTCCCGCCGAAATTGACGTGGACGATCTTGACCGCTGACTCGCCTGCGAACGTTTCGGCAGGGCAAGCGCGTCCGACGGCGGCCATGCAGAGGCGGAGAGCAACCGAAGCCCGTGGTGGACAGGGGGCGGTCAAAGCGGCTAGTCTCCCTGCACGCGATGGGAAAGCGGATTACCATGAAGGATGTCGCCGTCCGCGCCGGGGTGTCCCAGGCGACGGTGTCGCACGCGCTCCGCGGGACGGGGCGCGTCTCCGCCGCCACCCGCGAACGTATCCGCCGCCTCGCGCTCGAGATGGGCTTCCGCGAGGATCCCATGATGAGCGCGCTCGCCGCCTACCGCAGCCGCCGCGGCGGGGCGCGCTCCGCCCCGCAGAACATCGCCCTGCTTGTCGCTGAAGAACCCGTCTATTCGCTGGAGAAAGCCGAGGATGTCCGGGGCCTGCGCGCGGGAGTCGCCGCTGCCGCGGAGCAGTGGGGCATGCATGTCGAGCTGTTCCCCCACGACGGCCGCCCGGACACTGCCAAGCGTCTCACCCGCGTGCTCCACCACCGCGGCATCCGCGGCGTCATTCTCTACTTTCCCCGGCCCTCCGAGAAAGTGCGCCCGCGCGAGCTGGACTGGGAAAAGTTTGTCGTTATCGCCTGCAAGCCGATCTTTTCGCGGCACATCTTCCACAGCGTCTCGACCGACCACTTCGCAAACGGGCGTAAACTCTACCGGAAGATCCACGGCATGGGCTACCGCCGCATCGGCCTGTGCTTCAGCGAGGCGCTCGATCTCGTTTCCAACCGCGCCTTCAAGGCGGGCGTGTGGACGGAGGAACAGTCCCTCGGCACCGACGTTGAGCGGGTCGCGCACCTCATCATGCCACAATGGGATCAAGACCAGTTCAATGAGTGGTTCCGTAAATGGGGGCCCGAGATCATTATAACGCAGAACTGGCGGATCTATAGTTGGATGAAGGCGCTCGGCATGCGCATCCCAGAGGATATCGGCGTCGCCGTTCCCGCCACAACGGCGCGGGAGTTCTACTCCGGTATCGATCCCAACCACAACCTCATGGGACGGGAAGCGGTGCGCCTTTTGCGCGAGCAGCTCATCCTCGGCAACTACGGCATCCCCCCGTACCCGCTCAATGTCAATATCCCGTGCGAATGGCACGACGGGCAGACCCTGCGCAATCCCGGTGCGTGAACCGCGGTCGCGTCCGCGTCTGTCCCCGGGATTTACGCAAAAAAAGACCGGCCTGCGCGGCCGGTCTTTCATGGGGAGTGCTGTTTTCGGGGGGAACCCTTGAAAGCGGTCTCAGCGCCGCGCCCGGCGGCGGAGGAATAGAACCATGCCCAGCGCGCCGATTCCGAAGAGCGCGGCGTAGGTCGACGGCTCGGGAATGACAACCGTATCGCCGACGACGGTGGCGGTCCAGCTTTGCTCAACGCCGTTGAGGGTCACAATCCAATCAAGGGTATCGCCGTCATCGGCACCGACGATGCCGTTGGTGGTGAAGATGGCGAGGCTGCCGCCGAACTCCGAAAAGTCCGAACCGCCCAGGCCGATCATGTTGATTGTGCCGGCTTGACCGTCGGTCAGATCGAGCGACCCGAGGACATTGATCAGGTCGGAGGTGTCGTCGAAACTATTGAATTCCCAGTTGTAGATAAATCCATTCAGCAGGGTGGTGTTGCCCACGGTCAAAGTACCGGTGCTGGCACCGGGACTCAGTGTGCCGCCGTCTTCAACGACCAAGGCGCGCTCCCATGTTCCGTCTCCGGAAAGGGTGCCTCCGTCGCCGACATAGGTTGTGCCTCCGCCGGTGACGGTACCGGAGATGGCCAGGTTGCCGCCGGACAGGGAAACTTCGGAGGTTTGACTCGTACTCCCGACGAGCACATCGCGGGAAACTTCGGCTCCATTGCCGAAGATCTGCGTTCCTTCACCCCCAATTCGCACGTTGCGAATCCGACTGTCGGTGATGGTCCCGTTAAACTCATAGTTTCCACCCTCCTCAACGTTGATTCCCATCGCCCGGTCTTGGTTGGTTTGATTGCGCAACCAACCGTCGCCGATGGCCCCGCCGATGGTGAAACCGTCTCCGCCGTGTCCGAGTAACCCGTATGAACCGGATCCATACACTTCAACAATGACGCCGGAATGCTGGCCTAGCCGGCCGTCAAAGCCGAAACGTCCGTCGTTGACAATAATCCGATCAGCGGAAAATCCACCTGAAGAAACGTTAAAGAAAAAAGTGCTCGAACCGTTTTTGGTCAATGTCCCATGCGTCCCAGCATCAACGGATCCACCAGCGCCGACAACAAGAAATCCGTCCCCATTGCCGGAGATGATCGAGTCGCCGGAGGTCGGGTCAAATAGAATGGGAACACGGATTTCGGATCGGCGGGAGCCGTTTTGGATCAGGCTGGGGTTGGCGCCGGTAAAACGAAGACTCCGGTTGTCGGTCCGTTCGATGAAGATCCCGACGTCATTGCCCGAGGTCGCATTATTATTGAATGTCATTTGATTGACATCGAAGACGTTGTTTTCGCCGCCGATATCCAATGTGCTGGTATACTCGGGATTCGCCGGATCGGTATTGGAGAAGCTGAGCGCCGTCGTGGGGCCGCTGGTCGGGGCGGACGGGTCCCAGTTTCCTGCGTCGCTCCAGTTTCCGGAGTCTGGATCCGCGCCGGTTCCGGTTTCACCGGTCCAGACGATCTGCCCATGGGCCGCGACGGCGGTCGCCAAGAGCGCCGCGAGTGAAGAGAGGGTACTTTTATTCATAACTCGGGTAGTTGTAACTTTGCCTTTTGGGATTAGCGTGTTGTTCGTTCGACCGGAGGGAGTGTTTTCCGGTTTGGGGAGAGGGAGAACGGACAGACCGCTCTCCGGAGTGACGGGTCTTACCTCACACGCGAGGAGCGCCGCCGCCAAGGGGTTTGTTTGGTAATACAGTTGCGCAGGGCGGGGTATCTGGTCCGGGTGGGCTTGCGGCGGTTGACGCGGGTCGGCGGCGGGGTTCGGGTAGGAGGGGAATGCTCGAATACTTTGCATACGGCAGCAACCTGTTCGTGCCGCGGTTGGCGGCGCGGGTGCCGTCGGCGCGGTTCGCGGGCGTGGCGCGGCTGGCTGAGCACCGGGTGGTGTTCCACAAGCGCGGGGCCGACGGTTCGGGCAAGGCGACGCTTGCGGAGGCACCGGGCTGCGCGGTGTGGGGAGCGGTCTATGTGTGTGAGGCCGGAAGGATCGGCGGGCTGCGCCGCGCGGAAGGCTGGCCGGTGCAATACCGCGAGACCGAAGTGGAGGTGGCGATGGAAGGGACGCGCCGCCGGGTAATGACCTACACCGCGTCAAAGGAGTGGACCGACCCGGGCCTGCGGCCCTTTGACTGGTATTTGGACCTTGTTCTCGCCGGTGCCCGCGCATCCGGGTTACCTCCGGCATACATTGCCGGACTGGCCGCCGTGCCCGCCGTCGCCGACCCCGATGAAGCGCGGGCGCGGGCCAACCGGGCGATTCCGTAGGGGCCGCGGGTTTGGTCCGACGCGACATTAGAGTTTCCACTTGCGAAGTGTTTCGTCGCGACAAAACACTTCGAACTCGGGATGTTTTGTGTCCGGAGAAAAGAAGCCGGGCCGGTGCGGGTTCGCGTGGGTCTCCGCCGCGCGGGGCGCGCCGGAAAGGAGCTGCCGACGGCACAAAAAAGACCGGCCTTGCGGCCGGTCTTTGTTTTCGGGGGAATCTAAAGACGGTCTCAGCGACGCGCCCGGCGGCGGAGGAGGATCCAGCCGAGGGCGAAGGCACCGAAGAGCGCAGCGTAGGTCGACGGCTCGGGAATGGCGACGACTTGGAGACCGCTCAGTTGTCCGTGACGGCGCTCAGCGCCCTGGGTCACGGAAATCGTGAAGGAATCGGCGGAGAGGCCTTCGAAGAGGATGTAGTTGTATTGGCCGAGGTCGGAGGCCTCGAAGTCATCCTGCGAGGTGATGGTGGAGAGGGCGTAGGTGCCGTCCCAGTGTGAGTCGGCTCCGCTGCCGGTGTAGCCCATGACGAAGGTCGCGCCGTCGCCGGGATCGCCGGCGGCAGTGATGCTGTAGGTATCGCGGATTGTGTCATCGGGGCCGAATTCCGCGGACTTGCCGCCCCAATAGGCGTAGACACGGTAGCCCGGGCCGGTGAAGTCGGTGGGGAGTCCGGTAATCCGGTAGTTGGTGATGCCCCCGGCGTCGAAGGTGCCGAGGGAGGCCTTCATCATGAGATCGTCGGGAGTGGCCTCCGGAGCGGTGCCCGCCGTGAAAAACGAGCCTCCGCGGCCTTGACCCGAGCCGGTGACGAAGTAGCTGAAGTCCGCGCCGGTGGCGGCGCCGAGATCGTTGACGAGGTTGGAGGCGGAGACGGTGCCGTAGTTGCTTGCGGTAGCGACGGCGTTGTTCCAGTTGGCGCGTGCTTCCACGCCGGCGACGTCCTCGGCCTGGAGGTTATAAGCTCCGCCGGTGTCGTTGGGGATCAGGTTGAGGCTGATGACGGGTCCGGCGGACGCCGCGGCGGGCAATCCGAAGGCAAGGGCGAGAAGTGCGGTACTCGGTTTATTCATAATATGGAGGGAAGCGGTTGTAGGGTTGGATATGGAAGCGCTCCGCCGCCAACGGCGGAACAGGGTGGAGAATAGCACTTTCGCGGAAACGGCGGAATGCGTATATACGACTTTACATCCGGCGGAAATGCGACATAGGCTGAAAATTGTCCGAAGCTAGAAAGCGCTCCATGTCCTCTCCCGGATCTCCTGCCGTTCTCCGTTCCCGCCGCTACCGTGTGGCGGTGTTTACGGCGACGCATCTGGACTTCGGCAAAGGCATCGCCGAGGGTGTGCTGGAGTTCGCGCGGCGGCGACCGGCGTGGGACATTGTGCTGGTGGCACCTGTCGGGGAGCTGGCTCGCCTGCAGCCGGGGCGCGACCGCCTTGAGGGGATCATCGGCCACCTTGCGCGGGGATTCGACCCGGCGGTGCTCCGGAGCATAGGCGCGTGTTCGGTGGGCGTCTCGAACCTGTGCGCAGGTCCGTTCCCCGTGCCGCGGATCCTCAACGACGACCGGCGCACGGGTGCGCTCGCGGCGGAGCACTTGCTGGAGCGGGACTTCCGCCGATTCGTCTACCTCGGCATCGACGGGCACAACTACTCGACGGAGCGGGAAGCGGGTTTCCGGGAGCGGTTGGCGGACGGCGGCGCGACCCTGCACGCGGTGCCCGCCGGTCTTGAGACGTGGGGCGGGCGGCTGCTGCCTGCGGTGCGGGATTGGCTGGCCGGTCTCCCGAAACCGGTCGGGGTATTCGCGGCGAATGATTTTCTGGCGACAAAGTTTATGCGGCGGGTCCTCGACGCCGGGTGGCAGGTGCCGGAGGATGTCGCCATCCTCGGGGTGGACAACGAGCGTATCCAGTGTGCTGTCAGTCCCGTGGCGCTCTCCAGTGTGGCGCTGGATACCGCTCGCATGGGTTTTCTCGCGGCGGAGCGGCTCGACCGGCTGATGGCGGGGGCGCGCGATCCGGGGGGCGATACCCTTGTTCCGCCCAAGGGGGTGGTGGCGCGGGCTTCGAGCGACGCCGTGGCGGTGACGGATCCATTCCTGCGGCAGGTCCACCGCTACATACGCGACCACCTCCACGAGGGCATCGGCATCGCGGAGATCGCACGTGCCGTGAACGCCTCGCGGCGGACCCTCGAGCGGCGTTTCCTCGACGCGCGGGGCACGACTCCCTACCGGGAGCTGACCCTTGCCCGCGTGCGCCGGGCGAAGGACCTGCTCGCCAACACGGACGAATCCGTGGAGGCCATTGCCTCGGAGACGGGATTCTCCGAAGCGCGCTTCCTCACCCAGAATTTCAAGAAAGCGGTCGGCATGACGCCCAGCGCCTTCCGGCGCCGGCGCGGGTGAGGGTGGGGGCGGAGGGCGACTGCCCGGTCCGCGGCGTTCGTTGCCGTGGAAATGCCGGGAAGAGCGGCAAACGCACTTGACGGCTGCACAGGGTGAACAAATTATCAGAGAGCATGGGGCTGACAACGATTGATTTGTTTGCGGGGGCGGGCGGGATCACCGAGGGTTTCCGGCAGGCGGGAGCGCGGTGTCTATTTGCCAACGACTTCAACGCTGACGCGGTGCGGACGTTCCGGCACAATCATCCCGGCACCGAGGTTGTCGACGGCCCCATTGAAGGACTTGATCCGGCGCGGATCCGCAGGGAACTTGGGCTGGCTCGGGGGGAGCTGGATGCCATCGTGGGGGGACCGCCGTGCCAGGGATTCTCCATCAATGCGCCGGGCCGTTTTCTCGATGATCCGCGGAATCAGTTGTTCACGCACTACCTCAAATTTGTCGACGAGTTCCGCCCGAAGACGCTGCTCTTTGAGAATGTCACAGGCATGTTGTCGCTTGAGAAAGGCAAGGTCTTTCAGCGGGTGATCAACGAACTGGACGCCCGTGGATACTTCTGTGAGGCAAAGATTCTCTTCGCGGCGCACTACGGGGTGCCGCAGGAGCGGTGGCGTCTGATCATCCTCGGTTCGCGTGTGGGCATGGGCCTTGCGCATCCGGTTCCCCGCCATTACCTGAAGCGGCGTGCGAATTTTTCGGGCGGGCGCACACTTATCTTTCCCCTTGAGGAAGCCCACCGGGCGCGGCTGCTGCCGCCGGTAACGGTGGCGGATGCGATTTTCGACCTTCCCGAGCCTTCCGCCGGAAACACAGACGAAAGCGGAATCCCGTATCCCGCCGCTGCGCCGTTGAGCGAATTCGCGCGGGCCATGCGGCGTGGCCAGACGCGGGTCCACAACCACGTGAAACCGCGCCTTTCGCCGGTCAACCTCGAGCGCCTGCGGCACATCCGACCCGGTGGTTCATGGCGCGACATCCCCTTTGAACTTCTGCCCAAGGGAATGAAAAAGGCACGGCGGTCCGACCACACAAAGCGCTACGGACGGCTGCACCCCGACGGTCTCGCTTCAACAATCATGACCAAGTGCGATCCGCATTGGGGACCCGTCTTCCATCCCGTCGCGGACCGCTCACTCACCGTCCGCGAGGCGGCACGCTTCCAGTCCTTCCCCGACCGCTATGTTTTCCTCGGTTCGCGCGTGGCTCAGTACGAGCAAGTGGGCAACGCGGTCCCGCCGCTGATGGCCCGCAGTTTGGCGGAGACGATACGGGGACATGTAGAGCGAACCGCTTTGAAGAACGTGGGCTGATGGCCGCCAATATCCATGAGTTTTTCGGCTATCCGGCCGGTGCTTCAATGTCTGAGGCGAAGTGGTTCCGTGACAACGAACAGTGCCCTTTCGTCGAAGGCGGTTGCGTGAAGCACATCCAGCTCGACGGCGTGCGCCGAGTCTCCGGGGTCTGCTCCATTCGCTCCGGCGGACCCGCGGTTCCCGTGGTGACATGCCCGCAGCGGATGTATGCGGGGCATTACCAGATTCTCAAGGACGTTTCCCGGATCGCCTTCGGAGCACCTCTCGATTTGGTGAGCAGCGACCGTGTTTCCGACAGTGCCTGGACAAGCGAGTTTGTTGCCGTATTCGGGCAGAGGTGGGGCCGCGAATTGAGGCTCCCGAAAAGGCGCGGCAGAGGAGCGTATTTCGTGGATTGGATTTTGGCCCGGCTCACGGCGGATCATGAGTTGCTCGATTTTACGGCGGTCGAGGTGCAGACCATTGATACGACGGGTAACTACCGGGAGGAATTCCGGGCCTTGTCGGAGGGCCGGGTGTTTCCGGGAAAAAGCACCGCCAGTCCAAACTGGGAAAACGTGAACAAACGGATTCTCCCCCAGATCATTTACAAGGGCCACGTGCTGCGGCGGGAGCCCAAATGTTCGAAGGGGCTCTTTTTCGTTTCGCCGACGCCCGTCTACGAGCGGATCCGTGACCGCCTCGGAGGAAACCTTGACGAGATCCATCCTTCGTCGGGCAGCCTTACATTCCTACATTATTCTTTGGGTACCGAACCGGAGGCCGGGCGTTTTCCGCTCGTCCTGTCGGGGGCCTTCACGACGACGGTCGACCAAGTCGCCCTTGCCTTTACCTCCCCGCGGGACCTGCCGCCGGCGCGCTCGTACGAGGACGCGATCCAGCGCGCCCTCGCGGGAACGTAGTCGGGCGGCCTTGGTGCCCGACACCCGGTCAGGAGGCTGCGTCATCGTCCTGCTGCGGCGTTACCTGTTACCGGTTGAGCCGCCGGCTGGTCGTGGAAAATCCCCGACAAATTGGAAAGCAAGGTGGCGCCGGGCGTAGCGCGGCCCTATCCTGGGGTCAGGGCGGAATGGCGCTCGGATCAGCCGGGGACTCGACAGAATCCGGTCGTTTCCAATCGACTCCGGATCCCCCGAAGAACAAGCGCGGAGCGCCTTGGAGTGCGGCGGGCACCGCCGCCTTTGCGGTTGGGCGTCGTCGTTACGCGGCAAAGGCGGTGAAGGATCACCGCAGTCCATGGCGGGCTTCGCCCGCACGATGCAGGGCTTAACCAAGCGCCATTGGGGCCTGCGCCCGTCCGCAGCCGTGCGGACTCGCTGAACCACTTCGCCGTTGCGGCAGCGGCATTGAATTCCGCGCCCCGCCATCCGCGCCCAGCGGTCGGGCGGCAAGCAGCCCGACGACTTCGCGGATGCCATGCGGGTTCCTTCTGGCGTCTTCGCGCTTGGCGTGGCTTTGGTTCCGGAGCAACCGAGGCTATTCCTCCATCTCGACATCGACGCGGAGGAAGAGGGTCTCGCCGGGCTCGAGGGCGCGGTCGAGGTGGAGGGTGACGTCTTCAACGCCGTTGATGCCGTTGGCGGGCTCGGCGGTGAAGGTCCATGCGCTTTCGAGCGGGTTCCATGCGGAGAGGTCGCCGGACTGGCGCACGGAGACGGCGATATCTTCCGCTTCGGTGTTGCGGCGGTAGTGGAAGCGCAGGTACCGTTCGCCGCCGTCGTTCTCCTGCCATGCGCGGGGAAGCCATCCCGCAAGGGGGGTGTCCCGCTCCATGCCGAAGGCGTGGCGGAGGAGATTGGCGACACCGGTGCGGTCGGGATCGGCGGCGGGGCCGGTGCGGGCGGGGTCATCCATCTCGGATTCGCTGAAGCCGCCGCGCGCGAGCCATGCGCCGAAGGAGCCTTCGGCGGGTTCGTCGGCGTCGGGCAGGACGGTGACGATGCGGAACTCCCGCAAGGCGAAACCCCGGTTGGCCGTAGTGTTGATTCGCTCGGTGTATATGCCGACGGCCTCGATGTCGTCGAGTTCGACAGGCGCGAAGGCGAGGCCGCCCGCCGGAAACAACTGGTCTTCGGACCGGTTGGCGAAGAACCCGGTGGTTCCGCCGCCGACTGGATCGTAGGGGGTCCATGTCTGGGCGGCGAGCTGCGCGGAACCCGAACCGGTGACCAATTGGGAAATGTAGTATTGGCCGTTTTGGCGCACAAGCAAGTGGTAGGGCGCATTGACATCCACGGCGGCGAAGGTGCGCTCGGCGGAGAGCGGCTCCGCATCGTATCCGGCGAGAAAGTCTTCTTTGCTCCACCATATCATGAGGGCGCCGTAGGCGGAGCCGCTTGTCGGGGTGCTCCAGACGATCTGGGTGAGGGTGCTCCCCTCGGCGCGCCCGTCGAGGCGGAAGTGAAGCGTGGGCGCGCCCGTGTTTTCCAGAGAGTTGAAGGCGGCGCCGGCGAGGTTGAAACGACCGCTCGGGGGCGAGTTGGGCCGGTAACTGGGCGAGAGAGCGGCCGCGCCGTAGGGCCGCGCGCGGTAGCCCGTCTCGGCGCCCATGATGACGGCGCTGCCCTGCGTGACCCCGGGAAGGCCGGTCCATGCGCCGCTGCCGTCCTCGTTGTTGTAGTATTGACCCGGACCCCAGACGACCACGGGCACTTCCTCGCCGTCGCCGAATTCCCCGGCGGTCTGCGCGGTGGCAATCTCCGACCACGGGGAGTTGCCCGCCTCGTTGTGGGCGCGCACCCGGTAGCGGTAGACGGTGCCGGGCATGAGATCGGTGTCGTTGAGGGAGAGGGCGGTGGTCTCGGCGAGAAGATTCCAGAGCGATGAATCCCCTTCCGAGCGCTCGAGGCGGTAGCCGTCGACGGGGCCGTCGGGGGCGTCCCACTGGACGAAGACGGACGTCGCCGAGGTGCCCGTGGCGTTGAACCCGTCCGGCGCGGCGGGCGGGTCGCTGGCGGGCGGCTGCGTCGTGACGTCGAGCGGTCCGGCAAAGTCCGATTCGCCGCCGGAGTTGAAAGCAAGAACGCGATACCGGTAAGTCGTGGTGTGGGTCAGGCCCGTGTCGGAGTGGGAGGTGTCTTCCGTCTCCGCGAGTTGTGTCCACGATTCGGTGCCGGCGGGGGCGCGTTCGACGCGGTAGCCCTCGACAATGCCCGCCGGTTCCTCCCATGAGAGGGTGATGACGGATGACGACAGGGCTGTGCCCGCAAGTTCGCCGGGTGTCTGCGGCGGATTGACGGGGGGCACGATGGTACCGCCGCTCGCGTCGACGATCTGGATGGCGTTGGCCATCGTGCGGCGCTGGTGGCTGTCGTTTTCGAGGGTGAAGTTCCGGTCGGTGAGACCGCGGAAGACCACAACGTTGTGACCGTCGACCGCCTCGGACGCGGTGCGTGCTTCGGAGATGTTGTAGTAACCGTCCCAATCGAAAGTGGACTGGCGGAAATAGAAGGTGTCGGTGAGGCTGTCGCTTGTCAGCCGCACCCACCATGAGATGTCGCGGTCGTGGCTCTCGCGCCGGGTGCTGTGGTAGACGTAGACATCGTAGACGGCGTAGGGGACGTTGACGAAGGTCTGGGTGCCGCCTTTGCCGGTGCGCATGAGGCGGTGGTCGGCGGAGCGCGCAGGCGTGTGGCCGCCGTAGGAAAGCCCCCCGGCGCGGGTGAAGGCGAGCGAGGTGGGCTCGCCCTCGGAATCGAGAAGGGCGGCGGCCTCGGAGCCCACGTTGTTCCAATACGCCTGCGGAACGAGGCCGGCGACCTCGTTGGACTGGAGCGCGTCCTCGTATTCGTTGGCCCGGCCGGCAAGGTTGAGCCCGATGGAGAGCGGCGGATCGGCGGGCATGGGGACAACGATTTCCTGCGCGAAGGTGCCGCGGCCGCCGCGGTCGTCCTTCACCGTAAGGAGCGGTGTGTAGACGCCGACGCCCATGGTGTGGGTGACAACGGGGCCCTCGGCGGTGACGCCGTCGCCGAATTCCCAGTGGAAGGTGACGGGGTCGTCGTCGGGATCGTAGGACTCCGAGGCGTCGAAGGTGAATTCCGTCCAACCCGTGGGCGCAGTGGAGAGGACGGTGTAGGACGCGACGGGATCGGTGTTGGGTTCAATGGCGGCGGAGAGGCCGAGAGAGGTGCTGTCGGAATTGCCGAGGGCGTCGGTGACGGTCAGGATGACGGTGTAGTCTCCGGCGGTGTTGTAGGTGTGGTTGGCCAGCGGGAGTTCCCAGCCCTGCTTGGTCTGGCCGTCGCCGAAGTCCCAGTGGTAGTAGACCGGGTAGCCGTCCGGGTCATACGAGGCGGAGCCGTCGAGCGGGATACTTTGCCCCACGGCGGGGGCGGTGTTGGCAATATCGAGAGCGGCCACGGGCGGCACGCTGGCGGGTTGGTCGCCCGTGCCGTAGTCGATGAGTTCGATGAGGTTCAGCCCGGTGGCGTCGGGCGCGGCGCTCGTTGCGGTGGCCTTGATGTCGTCGAAGCGGTAAATGGCATAGGCGGTGGTGTTGTCGATGGGAAAGCTGTTTGTGCGCGGGTTGCTCCCGGTGAATTCGTTGCCGGTGACGGAATCGAGAAGCGTCCAGTCTTCGCCGTCGTTGGAGCCGTATAGGTTCCACGAATACGGGTCGCGCTCGTTCCAAAGTGCAAGGCTGGTGAACCGGTATTCAGAAATCACATACGGCGTGAGATCGCCTGCGTTGTTGCGGAACTCCACCTCGATCCACGAGGTGAGGCTGAGATCGAGCCAGCGGGTGGATTTGTCGCCGTCGAAGGCACCGGTGGCGAGGCCGTTGGGCTGAAACTCGCCGCGGGCGCGTACGATGCGTCCCGGCATGACGGAGCGGTCGATGCCGCCGGCGGACTCGTAGTCTTCCCGCAGGGGCACATGGATGGTGCGGGCGGATGTGGCGGTGTTGCCGGCGTCAGTAGTGACGTTGAGGATGACGCGGTGGTCGCCGCCGGTGAAGGCGTGCGAAGCGGTGCGCCCGGTTTTAACGATGTCGCCGGGGAAGGTCCACTCGTAGTCTACGATGGTGTCGCCCCCGAAGGCGCGGGACGTGGCGGCGTCGAAGTTGAAGGTGGTCGGCGAGACGGCGGAGTCGGGGGCCTCGCTGTAGACGAAGGCGGCTTCCGGGCGGCCGGGCCTCCAGAAGAGCCGGTCGCTGTCGATTTGGCGTTGGCCGAAGCCGGGGCCGCTCCATGTCATCGCAAGGTAGGGATAGAAGGGGCCGGAGCCGGAATCGTTGGCGTAGTAGATGAAGTCGACGGGGTGGAGGCCCGCCTCGAGGGTGAGCGTGCCCCACCTGTTGACGGTGCCGAAGCGCGTGTTGTTGCGGACCAGTTCTTCGCCCGCAATGTTGAGGAGAGCGCCGTTGCGCGAGTCGATGTAGAAGGTGTAGACGCCGTCTTCCGGGATGTCGATGAAGCCGCGGTAGCGGAAGGCATAGCGGTCCGAGCGGTCGCTGAGCCATATGCGGAAGTTATCCATCACCCCGGTCCGCAGAAGCGTAATGAGGTCGGGCGTGAGGTAAAAGGGCATGCGTCCCGTGCCGCTGGAAATGTCGTTGAAGTAGAGTGCGTATTCCAGCCCGCGCAGAAGGTCGGGGAGTGCCGAGGGGTCCAGTGCGGCGATCGGGTCGGAGCCGTCGCGCACGGTGATCGGGTTGGGCAGGGACCGGCTGCCTGTCGATTCGAACTCATCCGTCACGGTGAGGGTGACGGTGTAGTCGCCGGGGGCGGTGAAGGTGTGGGAGGGGTTGACCTCGGTGGAGGTGTTGCCGTCGCCGAAGTCCCAGAGGAAGCTGACGGGGCCGCCGTCGGGGTCGTAGGAGCCGGAGCCGTCGAAGTCTACGGTGAGAGGCGCGGTGCCGCCGCCGATGCTCCAGTCCACCACTGCGACGGGCGGTTGGTTGGCGACGGTGACGGAGCGGCGGGAGGCGTCGAAGCCTCCGTTGTCGTCGCGCACGACGAGGGTCGGGTTGAAGGAACCGGCCTCGTAGGTGTGGGTGAAGGCGGCGTTGTCCGTGCGTGTGAAGGTGGTGCCGTCGCCGAGATCCCACTCGTAGACCATGGGCAGGCCGTTGGGGTGGGAGGTCGGCCCGGGGTCGAAGGTCACGGTGAGGGGCGGCTGGCCTGAGGACGGGCTGACGCTGAAGGAGGCGTTGGGCCAGCGCGTGCCGACGACAACGGTGCGGTTGGCCACTTCGTGACGCCCGAGGGCATCGGTCACGCGCAAACTGATCTTGTGTGTGCCCGGATCGGTGTAGGTATGGGCGGCGGTTGATCCGGTGGCGGTCGCACCGTCGCCGAAGTCCCATACGTATTCGGTGATGCCCGCCGGGCTGTTGGAGCCCGCGGCGTTGACGGTCACCTCGTGCGGGGCCTCGCCGGAGACCGGGGACACCGTGAAGCTTGCGACGGGGGGTGGTTGAAACTCCACCGCGCTGCTCACCATGCGGTCGGCGGACTCGTCGTAGGTGAGGTCGACGCCGTTGAGCGAGAAGGTGGCGCCGAGGCCGCTTCCCGTGATCTCGGCGTCTGGGGCAGTGCCGTTGCCCACGGCCATGACGACCCAGATGTCGGCGTCGGACGCGGTGGTGTTGAAGAAGAGCCGGTTGGAACCGGTTTGCAGGGTGGCGTCGGCGGGATGCACGACCCAGCCGCGCAGGTAGCCGTCGTTGCCGGGGCGGGTGAGGGTGAAGGCGGGACGGCCCTCTTGGCTGCTGATCGCCACCTCGCCTTGGCCGGTGTTGATTTGCCAGCGGTATTCGTGCTCACCGCCGGAGGAGCGCAGCTTGTCGCGCAGGCCGAGGAGCGCCTCCTGGCCCGAGTCCCCGGAGAAATCGGCGAGGAGTTGGCGCTGTGCCGTGGACACGCCGAGGTTGCCGTATTGGCTGCCGCCGGAGGCGATGGCGTAAGCCCCGTTTTCCGCCAGCCCGAACCACTCGCGGCTGCCTGTGTCGCCCGTCGAGGGCACGGCGTCGTTCACAAGGATGGTACTGAAAAGGTCTTTTGCGGCGGCTTGGTAGGCCGTGTTTCCGGGCCCGGTGATGTAGCGGTTGCCATGGCCAAGGACGACGAGCGAGAGCGCGTCAGGCGCGTCCCAGCCCGGTGCGTAGAATTCGCGGTCCGTGCCGAGAAAAACGAGGACGTCGTCGATGTCGTTCCAGCCGCTGCGCAT
Source organism: Opitutales bacterium (assembly GCA_020831525.1). Lineage (GTDB taxonomy): Bacteria > Verrucomicrobiota > Verrucomicrobiia > Opitutales > Oceanipulchritudinaceae > SLLG01. The sequence continues at coordinate 38,873 of JAFIGH010000018.1, read as the reverse complement.
GAAAAATCCGCCTGTGTCCTCAATGGCGAGAGGGAAGTGCTCCGCCGGGTCGGCGGCTTCGGCATACTCCGGATAGAAAAGGAGCGCCCAGATGCGGCCCTGGCGGTCGCGGTCGTATTTGGCGGACTCCGGGGCGGGGTTGTGTACGCCCATGAAGCGGTCGAACCACCAGCGGAAGTAAGGCTTTTCGCCCTCCGGCGCGAGGCCCATCGAGAGGGAGGCGAAGCCGCCGTCCCAGAGCGAGCCGCCTACGCCCCAGTTTACCGTGTCGAAGGACGGGCTGAACATCGAGGCGTAGAGTGCGACAAGGTGGTGCTGGGTCTGGGAAAGGGCGAGTTTCATTCCCGGATCGCCGATGGTCTGCGCCGCCATCATCGCGGGAATGGCAAAGATCTGCCCGTAGGACATGTAGAAATTGCCTTCCTGCCCCCAGCCGCGCGGGCCGTGGGTGTTGGCGTTGTTGAGCAACCATGTGCGCAGTTGCCCGTAGCGCACGGGGCGGTCCGCTTCCTCGCCCGCCGAGAGCATCATGCATACTTCCGCCCCGCGCACGACCGGCAGCCAGTTCGAAGACGATTGCCCGCCGAAATTCGTGTGCCCGAGACCCGTCCAGCCGTTGAGGGCCTCCACCATCTTGCCGCGCACCCACTCGCGCTGCCCGGTCGACCAGAATTCGTAGGCCCACTCGTAGCCGAGGGCGAAGCCCATCGCCACCGTCGCTTTGGAGAGGTGCTGGTTTGACCCGAGAAGCTGATGCCCGCCCGAGTCCGGATCGTCGTACATGGCGAAGAGCGCGTCGTAGGCGATCTCCGCGTAGTGCGCTTGATCGCCGGGAGCGGAAGAAAGCAGCGCCCGCAGCGCCGCCTGCTGCGCAAGGTAGGACCGGTCGTAGTTCCAGTTGCTGCCGAGGCGGTTCGGCACCTCGATGATGTTCACCGCGTTGGCGTCGATCCACGACGTCATCTCCGCGAAGGCACGGGCGTGGTGGCTGTCCGCCACGGTGACCGCCGTGCGCAGCTCGTCAACGCGGTCGGCGTCGACCCACAGGCCGCGGCGCTGCGCGGTGAGATCCGCACAGACAAAAAGTAGAAGGAGACAGACCGCCACACAGCGGCCCGTCGAAGGCAGGGGATTGGGGAGTTTCATAAGGAAAAATACCAACGTCCGCGAAATTGGGAACGCGCACAACCGTTCCTTTGGGTTATACAGTTGAGCGGATGGGGCGGTGCCGCTTGGAAATTGATTTTCTGCCCGGCGGGAGTTACTCTACCCGTATGAAACAATATGGAATGCCTGCCTTGGGCTTGGCCGCGGCCGCAGCCGCGGTTTTCGCCGTGTGCGCGGGTTGCGCGGCGCGTCCGGCCGGCGACGAGGTCGTCACACCGCATCCATGGGAGCCGACTCTTGGCGCGAATCCGCGTTTCTCCAAGGAATTGTTGCGCGTCTTTTACGACGAAGATCAGTGGAAGACGGTCTCGGCGCGGGAATACGACGCCTATGTGACGTTCGACGCCTACGTAAAGGACGACCGCACACTTCGCTTGCGCGGTATCCGGGAAGCGTATCCGGACCTGTCGATGGCGAGTTTGGCGCGAACCTATGCGGCCCATGCTCGGTTGTCACCGATCACGGTGGGTTCGCACATACCGCCGTCGGCACGGGTGCATGTGGTCTTCTATAATCTTGAGGGGCCGAACCGGCGGGCGCTCGTGTTTGCCGAGCAAAACCCCGGCGCGCCGGTGGTGGAACGCCACGGAGGTGCGCTTTACCTCTCGAGCTTCCAGTTCTAGAGTGGATTACGACGTTACGCCCGGACGAGGCGTGGGCGCGTCCGTTGCGCCGCTGTTTTCGCTCTCGCTGAAAGTCAATGCGGAAGGTCGTATCGAACCTCAGCGACTCCCGCCTTCTCCGGCCTGTCGTTGCGCGGATGGAGACCGGCCTTCGCGCGGCCCGGCAGTTTCGCCCGCGCCCGTCGGCCGCCGCTTTACTTGCCCGTCTCGTCCTTGGCTTCGCGCGTGGCGGCTTTGGCGATGGGCGCGCCGGACTTGGCGGCGCGCTCGATGTCCACCCAGTCGGCGATAACCCGCAGGCTCTCGCGCAGCGGGATGTCGAGCAGCGCGCTGTCGCGCAGGACGGTGTCGTCGATCTCTATGAGGGCGGTGAAGAAGGCGGGCAGGGCGGCTTCGATGGACTCGCGCTCGACTCGGTCGCCGAAGAGGTCTTCGAAAGGCTCGATGGGATTGAACTCGGCGCCGGGGTCGGCGTTGCGAAGCGTGGTGAGGATGGTTTCCATCTCTGTTTCGCTGATTTCCGAACCCATCTCCTCGGAGAGAAGCGCGGCGAGTTCGGCGCTGTGCGCGAGGGCGTCATGGTAGTTGAAGTGCTCGACCCAGATCTCGCGGATTTCACCGTTGGGCTCCATCTCGTAGTAGAAAACACGCTGGTAGTAGCGGTTCACGCGCGTCTCGCCATCGGGCAGCGGATTGGCGCGGAGCTTGGTCTGATGGTCCTCGCGCTTGCGTTCGCTGAGGGCGAGTTCGATGCGCTCGGAGGCGATGACGTCGCGTGCGAGCTTGCGGCGTTCTTGTTCGAAGGCGTCGCGCAGTTCGCGTTCGCGCTCGCGCTCGGCCCGGCGCGTTTCGAGATTCAGGACGTATTCTTTGCGTTCATACCGCTCGCGGAACCATTCGAGGTTGCGGTTGAGGAAATCGAACTCGGGAAGGGCTTCACGCCGCTCGATGCTGCGCGTTTCGAGCTTGGCGATGAGATCGTCGTTCACGAAAACGCCGGGGCGTGAGCCTCTTTCAGGGACGCTGAAGCTGATCGGCTCGATCTGGTCCCACTCGAGGGCGTAGCGCAGGTCGGCTTCGCTTTCGACGAGGATGTCGGCCACGCTCGGCAGGGCGATGTCGGAAGCTACGCCCTGGTGCTGCGTGGAGTTGCCGTCGGGCAGGTAGAATTTCTGCACGGTGATTTTGACCATGCCGACTTGGGGCACGGCGCCGAAAGGCGAGCGGCGCATGGCGTCGCGGAGGTCGATGGGGGCCTGCACGGTACCCTTGCCGTGGGTCTTGCGGTCGCCGATGACGACGGCGCGGTTGTAGCTCTGCAGGGCACCGGCAACGATTTCGCTGGCGGAGGCGCTCTGCCGGGAGACGAGAACGGCGAGCGGGCCTTCCCAGGCAAGGTCGGGGTTGGTGTTCATGTCCTCTTCCGTGCGCCCTTGGAAATTGCGTTTGATGACGACGGGTCCCTCGTCGATGAAGAGGCCGGTGAGGGCGATGGCTTCGTCGAGGCGGCCGCCGCCGTTTTCACGCAGGTCGAGGATGATGCCTTCGATGTCGTAGGCCTTCAGCCGGTCGATGAGTTCTTTGACGTCGCGGCTGGTACTCGTCTTTGTGCCGTCGGAGGCACCCACTTCCTCGCCGTAGAAGGAGTTGAGCTTGATGACGCCGACCGGTGTGATGTCGCCGTCGTCGCCGGGCACTTCAAAGACTTGCGCAGAGGCGAGATTAGCGGTCAGTTCGATGCGTTCGCGCTCCATGACGACTTCGTGGCGGCGGCCGGAGTCGGCGGGCAACACCATGAGGCGGACGATGGTGTTGGGCTCGCCGCGGATCATCTGCACGACACGGCGCAAGCGCATGCCCACGACGTCGACCATCTCGCCGTCATTTCCCTGGGCCACGGCAACGATGCGGTCGCCGGGATGGATTTGCCCGCTGGCTTCAGCCGGGCCGCCGGGGAGGAGGCGCTCGATGACGCAGTAGCCGTCGATGTCGCGCAGGTGCGCGCCGATGCCGACGAGCGAGTTGCGGATCTGGATGTCGAACTCGCGGGCGGATTCCCACGAGAAAAAGTTGGTGTGCGGATCGTAAATCTGGGCCATGGAGGTGAGGAAAGCCTCCTGCACGGAGTGGATTTCCATGCCCTCGAAGTGGCGGCGCATGCGCTCGTAGCGGCGGCCCACGCGCTCTTTCGAGCTTTCGAGCGTTTCGTCCTCGAGCATCTCCGCGATGAGTTCGTGCTTGAGGCGCTTTTCCCATAGGCGGTCGGCCTCTTCCGCGTCGGCGGGCCAGTCGGCCTCGCGCCGGTCGGGTGTGAAGGCTGCGTCCGTGGCGAGGTCGAAATCCTCACCAAGACGCTTCTCCACCCAGTCGAGGCGGTCATGCACGCGGTCAAGGAAGACGTTGAAGATCTCGAAAGCGGGAAAGAGGTCGCCCGTCGAGAGGTAGGTGGGCTTGAGGGTGTGCTCGAAACGCTGGAGGATGAAGTCCTTGTCATCCTGAAGCAGAAAGAGTCGGGAGCCATCGATGTCGCGCAGGTAGTTGACGAGGATTTCGTGCGGTTCGAGGTCGGCGAAGCGTTTCTGCGTGTAATGATAGCCTTGGATGTATTCAATGGCCGTGAGTGTCTCGCGCTTCAGTCGGTCGCGGTCGCTGCCGGTGACCTTGAGATGCTGGGCGCCGAGCGGAGCTGCAAAAACGAAAGCGGCGAGGAGGAAAGACGCGAGGGTGGTGAGACGGTTTTGTTTCATTGAAGACATATTGTTGTAGGTAACCTGTGGTAGGGTTAGTTTGTATTCTCCCGCAGGTACTCTCCGCTGTCAAACGCCGTATCGCGTGGAAGCGAAGGACCGAGTCGGCGCGGCGGGACGGAGCGTTGCGGTGGAAACTGCGTTGTGGGCAGGCACTTCACCTCGGGAGAGACCCGCACCCGCGCGGTCCGTTCAATTGTCCTCCGGTTCGTCGCCGTGCGCCGTGTAGGCGTCGCCCAGTTTCAGGAGATAAGCGAAGGAGAAAATCCCGGAGGTATGCCCGTCGGAAAAGAGAAGGCGTAAGCCGTAGTTGCCCACTTTTTCGTAGCCTTCGACGCGCACACCCGGAAATTCGGTGCGCGGGTCGGCCCCGTGGACGCGGCCGAAGAGATCCGATTCGCCCGTGTTTTCCGCGCTGGGTGAGTTGGCACGCAAAAATTCCATGGGAAGGATGTCCTCGCGCCCGTCGGGCCACAAAAAGGCCACTTCGCTGCCGACGAGGAGGACGGTTTTGGGCGGTTGGAGCGTCATGTGGTCAACTTGGGCGGGATCCGTCCCTTCCGCAAGCGCGCGATTGCCTCCGGACCGCTCCGGTTCGCCGCGTTCAACCAGAGCCGGGCCGACGATCATGCCGGCGAGGATCGCGATCATCAGGACGACGGTGGTGTCAAGGAGACGGAATCGACTGCCGTTGAGCAATGGCACGCGGGCAATGGATAGGGTAAAAACCCTGTTTGTCTAGCGGCAAAGGCCCCCTTAGGTATTGAGAGCGGATTTTACGCTTCGCTTACGATAGTGTCTGGCACATGTGCTGCGTTGTGCGGTCACTCCGTCAGGGCCCAGACAAAAAGGTTCACGCCGAGGCGGGTGTAGAATCGGTGAGCGTAGTCGGAAATCTCCTCACTGTGGTAATAGCGGAAGACGCGCCAGCGGCCCTCTGGCTCCTCCACCCACGCGGGGGTGGCGCGTTCTTCGCAATAGATCGTCTCTGTACGGCCGTCCTCGCGGGTTGTGGTGAAGCGTTCGCCCCCGTAGGCAGCAAGCTGAAGGCGGTCGGAGAGCCCCTCCGCGCTTTCGCGCACCCGGAAGCTAATGCGATTGGTCCACTGGCCGAGGTCGTTGCTGCCCCAGCCCATGGCGATGATGGGCATAGCGAAGACGGCGGGACGGCCGTCGACCTTCAGCGCCATCGTCGAGTAGGTGCCCTGCGGCCATTTCTCGTTGACGACATAGGGGCGGATGGCTTCCGGGAGCACCTCCGGATCGGGAAGCCCCGCGTAAAACGCACGGAAGAACCCGTGGTCACGCGGCAGCGCCTCGAAGCGGGCATCCGGGAAAACCTGCCGAAACGCCTCTTCCACCGGCGGGCTCACTTGCCAGTCGGCGAAACTGTGGTGCTGGCCGTAGCGCGCGTCGGCCCGCAAAAACTCCGCGTTGATCCCGGCATCGATGAAAACGAAGCCGCCCCGCTCAAGGTAATCGCGCAGGGCCGCGACTTCGTCTTCGCCGAGCGTCCAGTCGCGCCGGTCGGCGAAATTCACATAGACGATGGGGTACCGCTTTAGCTCCGGATCGGCGAACGACTCGATAAAGACAGGAAATTCGTCCACGGCGAGGGTCGTGGTTTTGCCGGTCTCGCGCAGCAGGCTTGGCAGTCCGTCGGGGTGCTGGCGGCGCAGCGGATCGCCTTGCACCAGTTGGGCGACGCGCATCGCACCGGGATCGGGCTCGTCGAAAGAGACGGTGCGGGGCATCGCGCTCTCTGTCGCGGCGTGACCCCCAACCGCCAGCGCTGTGGCGACCGCCATCATCGCGCACTGCCGCAACCGGTCGGTCGCGGGCGGACCTTGGTTGGTTGCTGTGGTGCGCGCGGACGTCGCGGGCGATTTGGGCTTCCTGTGGATGTGCATGCTGTGAACCGTTTGCCGGGAATCTGCGACGAATCATGGGACCGTCGGCGGAAAACTTCTCTGGCACGGAACACCGCTTCTGTGCATCCGTCAACCCACGGCTCTACGCCGCGCCGACTCCCGCCACCGGCGTCGGGCTCGCGGTAGCCGCCGCTGCTGCAGCCGTTGAGATTGTGGCCGATACCGCTGACGAGGCACGGATCTTCGCCGCGCGGCGGATCATGGCGTCCCGGCTCAAAGGTCTGGACGGCGTGGGCGTAGGTGGCTTCCGGTTCGTCGGCGTCGAACATGCGCTGGAATTCCGCCGCATCCTCGGCGATGAGCCGGTCTTGCTTGAAGGGGTTTTGCGCGCAAAGCGGCGGGAGAGACCGAAGATTTCCTCGTAGGACACGGAGTCGTCGGATGACTTGCAGAAGATGAAGAAGGCCGTGAGGTCGTCGCTCAGTCGCGCCTGCGCCGCGCAGCGGATTCGCTCAGCCGCAGGACTCGCGCTTGCGAAATCTGGCCGGAGACATGCCGCTGTGGCGGCGGAAGGCGCGGTAGAAGGTCGAGAGGTCGCCGAAGCCACACTCGAAGCTGATGGAGAGAACGGGCCGGTTGCCGTCCGCGAGGAGTCTCTCCGCGAACTCGCAGCGGAGGCGGTTCAGGTATTGCACGAAGCTCTCGCCGGCGAGTTCGCGGAAAAGGCCGGAGAAGCGGCGGGTGCTCAGGCCGGCGCGTGCGGCGGCTTCGTCGAGTGCATGGGGATGGTGAAAGGTCGTGCGCAACTCGTCGATGCAGTGCCGCACCCGTTCGCGTGGGTCGTCGCGGTCGAACCCGTTGGCCGCCCGCGTGCCGCCAAGGCTTTGCCAGCGCAGCAGTTCGCCGAGGAACTGCTGCGCGAAGCCGCGACGAAGGAGGGCGCTGCCTGGGAGACCGGCGGTCTGTTCGTAGTGGATTCGGCGCATGTGCACGTGCGCGAGCCGGGCGACGGACCGGCTTTCGAGGAGGGCATGCCCGTCGACGCAACACTGCCGCACGGCGTCGCGGGAGATCCTCTCGACGAGGCTCAGCGTGAAAAGGTTGAGCGGGTTTCGGGCGTCTTCCTCAAGGCGGTGACGGCGTGCGTCCTGGAGCAGAAGGATGTTGTCTTTCGCCACCGGTCGGCTTGCCCGTGGTCGGTGGAGACGGCCTTTGCCGGAAAGCACGAGGAGGACGTGCGCGCAGGCGGGGCGGTTGCCCTCGCGGCGCAGTTCATCCGGTACTCCGCCGTGCGCGACGGAAGGAATCCCGCAGTGCGCAGCGGGTCCGGGCTGGAAGCGGGGTGTTTTCATGAAATAATCTGGATTCCATGAAAGGCGGACGGTCCGCCGTTGGCAACCGTTTCCGCTTGTGACCGTTCCAGCCGGGGCGCGGGTGAATTAAAAAAGCCCGCCCGGAAGACCGGACGGGCTTGGCTAAAAGCGACGGCAAGAGTGCCGTCGGCTGGTAGGCGGATGCGGTTACCCGCGGCCTGCCTTGCGGCGTTTGTAGTAGACAAGCGCGAGGGCCAAAAGACCGGCGAGCGCCGCGTAGCCGGACGGCTCGGGAATGGGCGCAACGGCTTCGTAGCTGGTGCCGATGCGAAGCTCGTCCACAAGCGTTCCCGTGAAATTGACATCCTCAAAGCTGCCCGACGTGACGGAAATACGGTCGATGGGACCGAACTCTTCGGAGGTGATGGATGTCGCGGGAGCGCCGGGATCCGCAACACCGCTTTCCGGATTGACCCAGAAGCGGGCTTCTTCGGCGGCGAAGTCCATGTGCATAACCAGGAAGAAGGTCTCGTCTCCGATGGCGGCAACGCCGGAGTCCGAACGGGCGTCCCCTTCGGGGCCGCGGCCGATTTGCCATTCTGAACCGGCCCACTCCGTTCCCATGTAGAGGTTGTTGTTGAAGTCGCCGTTGTGGTAGCTGATCTGGAAGGAGCCGTTCCCGCCCGCCGTCGTGGACAGTCGAATGAGCGCGCTCGCCCACATGCTGCCGCTGTCGTAGGTAGAGTCCAGGACGCGGAAAGTGTGGTCCGTGGCAAACTCGCCGCCGGACTCGATCTGGAGGGCACCGCCGCTTGTTGCGAGGTTCGGGTAGGTGAGCCCGCCCGCCGTGACGGAGTGTTGGTTGACGGGACCGTCGTCGTCATATTGCGAATGCCAAGTGTCCCCCCAGCCGAAGCTGCTTGTTCCGGAAGTGCCGTGGAGGTCACCGGCGGGGATGTCGAAGCCTTCGTAGACCATCGTGGTGCCGGAGGCGACGGCCGTTGCCGTAAGGAAGGCGAGGGCCGGGGCGAGGCCGCGCAAGGTACGGGTGTGTTTATGAAGCTGATTCATAATCGTGTAATCGTTTTTGGTTGGTTGTGTTCGGTCTGGTGTCGGTTGGCGGGGTGGTCCCGCAACGTAGGCTTTACCCGGGCGCAGTTCGCATGCAGCCCGCGGCGGAGATGAATTTGGCGTCGGTAAATGAGTGAAATATCTTATTTCATTCATGAAGCATAGCAGTTTTCCCGCGCGTATGTCTTTGCAGATCCGGAAAAATTCTTTGCGGATTCGGAAGGCGGAGCTGCAGCGCGGAGGAAGTTCGCGCTTCTTCTTCGGCGGCGCACGGGCGGGATTCCGCGGACCGGTCGGTCAACCGTTCATCGTCGTCTTCGTCGCGGGTCCTACAGAATCGCCTCGCCCGCAAGATCGCGCGCGGCGGGGTAGTGCCCAAGCCATGCCCTCGCTTTGTCGACGAAGCTTGCGGTCTGCGCGCGGGCGCGCCCAGTGAGGCGGACGGGGTCGGCGACAAGGACTTCCAGCTCTTCGCGGTTGAGGCCGATGCGGCTGTCGTCCGCGAGCCGGTCGAAGAGGTCGTTCTCCGATGCTCCTGTCTCCTGGAGGGCGCGGGCGGCGGCGACGGCGTGCTCCTTGATCGCCTCGTGGGCGGTTTCCCGGCCGGTCCCGCGCTTGACGGCTTCCATGAGGACGGTGGTGGTGGCGAGGAAGGGCAGGGTGGCGCGCAGTTCGGCTTCGATCCGTGCGGGGAAGACGGCAAGGGTGTCGAGAACGCTGAGGAGGGTCTCGAGCATGCCGTCGAGGGCGAGAAAGGCGTCGGGGAGCATGACGCGGCGCACGACGGAGCAGGCGACGTCGCCTTCGTTCCACTGGTCGCCGGCGAGGCCCGCGGCCATGGCGAGGTAGCCCTTGAGGAGGATGTGGAAGCCGCCGATGCGTTCGCAGCTGCGGGCGTTCATCTTGTGCGGCATGGCGCTGGAGCCGACCTGCCCCTTGGCAAAGCCCTCCGTGGCGAGACCCTGGCCGGCCATGAGGCGGAGGGTCTTGGCAAAATCGGCGGGACCGGAGCCGAGCGAGACGAGGGCGCTGACGACCGCGAAGTCGAGACTGCGGGGGTAGACCTGGCCCACCGTTTCGAGGTTGGCGGGGAGCCCGAGGTGGTCGGCGACAGCGCTCTCGATGGCCTCGACCCTGGCTTCGTCGCCCCCGGCGAGGGTGAGGAGGTCGAGCTGGGTGCCGACCGCACCCTTGAGCCCGCGCGCCGGGTAGGCGGCGAGGAGACGGTCCGCCGCTTCGACAGCGCCGAGCCACTCCTCGCCGAACATGGCGAAGCGCTTGCCCACCGTGGTGGGCTGGGCGGGCACGTTGTGGGTGCGCGCGGTAAGGGGAACATCGGCGTATTCCGCCGCCCGGTCCGCCAGGCGGTTGAGGGCGGCGACACTCTTTTCCACGACGAGGCGAAGGGCGCGGTGCACCTGGAGCTGCTCGACATTCTCGGTGAGGTCGCGCGAGGTCATGCCCTTGTGGATGTGCTCGTGCCCCGCAACGGCGTTGAACGACTCGATGCGCGCCTTCACATCGTGGCGCGTCTGCCGCTCGCGGGCGGCGATATCGTCGAGATCGATGTCGTCCTTGGCCGCTTCGTAGGCGGCGATGGCCTCCTCCGGCACGGCGAGTCCGGCGGCCTTCTGCGCGCGCAGCACGGCGATCCACAGCTCGCGCTCGAGGCGGATTTTGCCCCGCGGCGACCAGAGCGCGCGCTGGGCCGACGAAGCGTAGCGCTCCGCCAAAACATTGGGAAACAGGTCCTTCATCCTAATGGACGCTGTTGAGAGTCGATGAGACGCGTCAAGGTTTTGGAGCGAAACGCCTTGGGCGTCCCCGAAGGCGCACTTGGACGGTGCGTTGAGGGGGGCGGACAAGCCGTTGCAGCCCATAAGATTAGCGCGGATCGCGACGATTCAATTGCGGAGATTGGGTACATAGGCGACGCGTAACCGTAGCGGCGCACCCCGCGAATGCTAGGAAAAAGACCCCTTTTCTGCGACAGAACTCCGGAAAAGGGTTGAAGTCCGGCGCGGGATGGGCGACCTTGGACTCTTGGGCCGGGTCCTATGCAGCGACGAACCGGTGAATCCCGCCAGGGCCGGAAGGCAGCAACGGTAGCCAGGATTCGCGTGTGCCGTAGGGTGCCTGGCCCTTTTTTGTGTACGAGTGGCGCGCGGCGGCGGGGCGCTTGACCTCGGGGTCGCTGTCTCCGAGTACTGCGGTCGTGTGCGTTCCTTCGTCCAACGCCCGCTGGAAACAGCGCTTCGCGGGTGGTGCACCCTCTTCAGGCAGCATTGACCATGGTTCTTTGGATGAGATTTTCCATGCAAGACATTGATGCCAAACAATGACTTGTCATCAAAAATGGTTAACAGAAGATATATGAAACAAAATTTTAAAACACCCCATAAATTATAACTCATCTTGCATTAGTTTATGTTTTAGCTCTGAGAACCATCATTTTAGTGGTAAGTAGCATATAGAAATAGATTCATAATCAGGGGCTTCATCCATTTTTATAAAATTCTCAGAGATACTAAAATTTGGGGCGAACTCGGTATGCGGTGGCGTCGGGAGGGTCAGCCTTCGAGCAGGGCGCGGAGCTTGGGTTCGTCGATGACGTGGATGCCGAGGGTATCGGCTTTGTCGAGCTTGGAGCCGGCGGATTCGCCGGCGAGGAGGTAGTCGGTCTTTTTGGAGACGCTGCCGGTGCATTTGCCGCCGGCCTTTTCGATGAGGGCCTTGGCTTCGTCGCGGGAGAGGGAGGGAAGAGTTCCGGTGATGACGAAGGTGAGACCGGACAGGTTTTGCGGTGTTTCGTCGCGCGATTCGAGGGCGCGGGTGTTGACATTTGCTTCGTCGACGAGGGCACGCACGCGGGCCTCGTTGTCGGGATCGGCGAAGAACGCGGTGATGGACTCGGCCATGACGGGGCCGATGCCGTCGACTTCGGCGAGGATTTCGGTGTCGGCGGCCATGAGGGCGTCGAGGGATCCGAAGTGGCGGGCGAGGTCTTTGGCGGACTGGGCACCGACATGGGGGATGCCGAGACCGTGTATGAGTCGCCAGAGGTCGTTGGCGCGGCTGGCGTCGATGGCGGCGACAAGGTTATCGGCGGACTTCCGGGCAAATTTTTCGAGAGGCAGGAGGTCTTCGGCCTTGAGGCGGTAGAGGTCTGGGAGGTCGCGTACGAGGTCGGCTCCGATGAGTTGGCGCACGATTTCGGTACCGAGTCCGTCGATATCCATGGCGGTGCGGCCGGCGAAGTGTTCGATGCGGCGGCGGGTAAGCTCTGGGTTGTTGCGGCCTTTGAGGTGCCATGCGGCCTGCCCGGGCACGCGCTCAGCGTTGTGGCCAAGGTCGCGCAGGCGGGCGGCGAAGTCGAAGGGCTCGGCGTCGGGGGGGCGCTTCTCCGTCACGACGCGGACGACGGCGGGGATGATCTCGCCGGCCTTTTCGACGATGACCGTGTCGCCCTCACGGATGTCTTTGCGGGCGATCTCGTCTTCGTTGTGGAGGGTGGCGCGGCTCACGGTGGAGCCTGCGACGACGACGGGGTCCAGCTCGGCGACCGGGGTGAGAGCACCGGTGCGCCCGACTTGGATGGAGACTTTGCGCAGGACGGTTTCGGCTTGTTCGGCGGCGAACTTGTAGCTGATGGCCCAGCGGGGGGCTTTGCTGGTGGAGCCGGCGATTTGCTGCCAATTGGTGTTGTCGAGTTTGATGACGGCACCGTCGGTGGGGTAGGCGAAGGTGGAGCGGAGGCGGTCGAGTTCTTCGACGGCGGCCCATGCTTTCTCGATGCCTTGCGCCTGCCAGTACTTTTCGACGACGGGCAGACCCCATGCGCGGAAGCATTCGTGAATTTCGTGCTGTTCGTCGAAACGCCCGCCCTCGAGCGCGCCCACGCTGTAGAGGACGATTTCGAGGCGGCGCCGGGCGACGACACGCGGGTCGAGCTGCTTGATTGTGCCCGCCGCGAGATTGCGCGGGTTCATGAATTTGGGCTGGTCTTCCGCTTCGCGCTCCCCGTTGACGCGCCGGAACTCCGCTAGGGTCATGTAGATTTCGCCGCGGATTTCGATGAGGCCGGGATGGCCGCCGCCGGCAAGCGTATCCGGCAGGGTGGGGATGGTGCGGACGTTGGCCGTGACGTTGTCGCCCTCTTCGCCGTTGCCGCGTGTGACGGCGCGGGTGAGTTTGCCGTTTTCGTAGACGAGGCTGATGGCGAGTCCGTCGATCTTGGGTTCGACGATGTAGGGCAGGGGGTCGCCGGGATCGGCCCGCTCCTCCGCGAGGACGCGCAAGAGCCGCTGGTCGAAGGCGAACAACTCGTCGCGGCTGTAGGTGTTGTCGAGCGAAGCCATGGGCCGGAGGTGGCGCACGGTTTCGAAGGCTTCGAGGCGGTCGTCGCCCACGGTGCGCGTGGGGCTGTCGGGGGGCGCAAGATCCGGGTGCGCGTCCTCGAGTTTACGCAACTCACGGAGGAGGGCGTCGAAGCGTGTGTCCGTGATTTCGGGGCGGTTTTCGACGCGGTAGAGGCGCTCGTGCCGCGCGACTTCGGCGCGCAGCTCTTCCACCCGGCGGGCGATGTCGGAGTTTTCGGCCATGGCTCGAAGTGGAAAGGGATGCGCCATGCGCCCGAGCTTGGCAAGTCCGCACGGAGGCCGGCGTGGCGCGTTTTGCGGTCGTGGCCTAACTAACACTCCTCGCCTGCGGCGCGGCGCCCGCCGCCTTCGTCGATATTCCAGCTGATGGCGAGGGCGAGGGCGAAGAAGATGATGCAGAGGAGAACGGCGGTCTGCAGGCCGACGAGGATCTGGAAGAGTCCGAGGGCGAGGAGGCTGAAAGCGCCGGCCAGTTTGAGAGCCAGCCCCCAGAAGCCGAAGAACTCGGCGGCCCGGTTCATGGGGGAAAACAGGCCGACGAGGGTGCGCGTGGCGGACTGGCAGGAGCCGAGGGCAAGGCCCGCGAGGCAACCCACGACGAGGAAGATATACTGCGCCTCCCACTCGACGCCGAGAAGCGAGCGAAGTGCGGAGGCGATGGCGGGGGTGGCGAAAATGGCAAGTACGGCGGCGATCCAGAGCCCGAGGGTAATGTGGTAGGTGCGGTGCGCCCCGAGGCGGTTTTGCAGAAGACCGAAGGCCGCCGCTCCGATCGCGGCGGTGATCTGCACAATGACGAACATGATGACACGCACGGACTCGTCCCAACCGACGACCTGCGAGCCGTAGATGAAGGAAAACGTGATGACCACGTAGATACCGCTCATGGAGAAGAAAACGGAGAAAAGCAGGCGCCAGAGATCGCGGTGGGCGCGCACGCGGCGGAGGGTCTTGCGCACGCGGCCGAGCCCGAGTTTCCAGTAGCCGAGGTTGGCGGGCGGTTCACGGCGGCGGCCGCGCTCGCGCAGGAAGACGAAGGTGGGAATGGCGGCGACAAGAAAGAAGAAGGCGGCCCACGGCCCGACCCAGCGGATACGGTCGAAATTCTCGGCGGAGACATCGCCGAGGAGCAGGAGGACAAAGACGGCGGAGACCATCCCGCCCACATAGCCGAGTGCCCAACCGAAGCCGGATATCCAGCCGAGGTCTTTGGGCGGTCCGAGCTGGGGCAGAAAGCTTGCGATAAAGGCTTCGCCTACGGAATAGCCGAAATTGGAGAGGATGATGAGCAGCACCCCGAGCGCCGCGTATCCCGGCGCGACGAAGTAAAGCATGGCGGTGCAGATAATCGTGAGGACATAGCTGGCGAAGAGGAACCGCTTTTTCGCCGCCGTGAAGTCCATGATCGCCCCGCAGACGGGTGCGCAAAGCACGACCATGAGGTAGCTCGTTGCGAGAGCGAGGCTCCAGAGGAGGTTGCCGAGGCGATAGTCGGGGCCGTCGCCCACGACGACGCGCGTGAAGAGATCGCCGAAGACGACCGTGATGATGAGGAGCGTGTAGGCTTGGTTGGCGAAGTCGAACATCGCCCAACCGAAAATTTCGCGCTTTGGCGCGCGCTCGCGTACCACGGGTTTCATGCAAATTCTCCGGGATGCCGTGCTTTCAGTTCGGGAATCGCGTGACCTCGCCCGGTCTTTTCGAGGTATTTACAGTATTTGCGCAGGTGCCCGCGGGCGTGGAAGGGCCCGCCCTCGCACATGACGGTCCAGAGCGGATCGACGTCGGTGCGCGAGGTTGCCATCATCCTGTCGTGCCAGTCGAGGAGGCGGGCGGCGCCCTCGCGGCAGAGTTCGGGGCGGTCGGGGGCGAGGTCGC
The DNA here is from genome assembly GCA_020831525.1 of Opitutales bacterium. Taxonomy (GTDB): domain Bacteria; phylum Verrucomicrobiota; class Verrucomicrobiia; order Opitutales; family Oceanipulchritudinaceae; genus SLLG01. The sequence goes on along the minus strand of JAFIGH010000018.1, from coordinate 23,824 downwards.
GTTGCTCGTGGGGGTCGTTGGCAACGTTGAATAGCATCTCGCGGGGGAAGAGGTGGTAGCCGTCGTGGTAGGTGCGGATATAGAGGTAGTTGCGGAAGCGCACGCTCCGTTGGCAGACGTGGGCGCATTGGCTCAGGACGAGATCTTCACGACCGGTATCCTCGCCCGAGCGAAGCGTGTCGGCGAAGGAGCGGCCGTCCCACATTTCGCTTGCGGACGCGCCGATCATGGCGGCGAGCGTGGGGGCGACATCGATGTTGTAGTGCAGCCCGTCGTCGACGGAACCGGCGCGGCAGCCGGGCCATTTTACGATGAGGGGAATGCGGCACGTGATGTGGTCGGCCGTGCCGTGCTCGCCGTAGATACCGAGTTCGCCGAGGTTTTCGCCGTGGTCGGCGGAGATGATGACGGCCGTTTCGTCGTAGACGCCCGCCGCCTTGAGGAATGCGACAATCTCGCCGATACGGTCGTCGACATATTTGATTCCCGTGTCGTATCCGTCAATCATCCGGCGCAGGTCGCGCATCGAGCGCAGCGCCGTGGGGTGGCGGGGGTACTCGTCCGGATCGCCGCCGAGCGGGCTGTCGTCGTACATGGAGATCTCCAGTGCTTTGTGTGGCCCGACCAGTTCGAGGTGGCTCTTCCACACCTCTTCGGTCAGCCACTCAGGCAGCGGATCGTCGGCGAACGGTTCTCCGTATTCGGCCGGGACGCGGTAGGGGGTGTGCGGATCCCAGTAGTTGAGGTGCAGGTACCAGTTGTCGCGGGCGGCATTGGCGTCTAGCCAGCGGGAAAGAACGGGCTGCACTTCGTCGGCGGACTCATTGCCCCCTTTGCCCGTGTTGTGGATTTCGTTGAATCCGGCGTAGAATTGACGTGCGGCGTGCCTCTGGCCGAAGGGGCTGATCTGCGCGGTGTGGAAACCGGCGCCCTGGAGTACGGCGGCGAGACTCCCGCGCTCGACGCGGTCCTGGAAGCTGCGCCCCCGCCCCTCGACGAACAGGTCCGCCGCCGTGCCGCCGTGCCCGACCACGCCGCTGTGGATACCGAACATGCCGGTGTAAAGAGCGGTACGTGACGGCAGGCAGGGAGCGTCGGTGCAGTAAAAATTGTTGAACCGGGTGCCTTCGCGGGCGAGCGCGTCGATATTCGGGGAGGTGCGCCGGTGGTAGCCGTAGCAACCGAGGTGGTCGGGGCGCAGCGCGTCGATGTCGATGTAGAGGATACGCATGTGTCGGCGGCGGGTGGTTGGGCAAGTCCGTGCCTGCGGCGGCGGGTTTTCCGGAAGACTTCCGGTGCCTGTGGCCACCGACCGTGGGGGGAACGCGGCCTGTGTCAAGAGACGGGTGCCGCGCCGCCCGCGCGGCGTTTCTCGAATCGGTGATTCTCCATGAATAGGGAGCCCGCACAGCTTACGGGGCGGTGCGAATTCACTTGCCGGCAGAACGGGTTTGCCGACATTGGGGGAATGTTGGTTGTGCGGGAGTTGTGTCGGCTGGGAAGGAGAACTGGATTGTGAGTATGGGTAGCATCGGCCGGAACATCATTGAAAAATACCCCCTTGGTTTATTGGTCGTTATGACGGTCGCGGTGGTGAGCAGTGCGCTCGTGTTTTTGCGCGGGGACCGGCAGACGGGCGATGTCGAGATGTGGGTGTTCAATGCGGAACACCGGGACCTCTTTCTGCCGGTGGCGGACCGGTGGAACGAGGATCCGGAATCACCGACGGTCGATGTCCTCCTCCTTGAGTTTCAGTCGCTCTCGCGGCGCATGCTTTCGGGTTTCTTCTCCGGCACACCGATGGCCGATCTCATTATGGGCGAGCGGCAGGTGGCCAGCCAGGCGTGGCGGGGGCCGGTGGAAGCGATCGGGTTTGTCGACATTACCGACCGCCTTGAGGCGGAGGATTTGCGGCAGCGGTTCAATCCGCCGTCGTTCGCGCCGTGGACGGTGAACGGGCGGATCTACGGACTGCCGATGGATGTGCATCCGGTCATGCTGGCCTACCGGGCGGACCTCTACGAGGCGGCCGGCATCCCGATCGAAGAGGCACGCACATGGCGGGAGTTCATGGAGATGTCGCTGCCGCTGATCGGCGACCTCACGGGCAACGGGGTCCAGGACAGGTTTGTCCTCGAGATGCCGGAAGCGGACGGAAACGTCGCCACGATGCTGATCCTGCAGGCGGGCGGAGACTTGTTTGATGCCAACGGCCAGCCCGGCATGGTGCATCCGGTCAATGTCGAGGTGATGACAGAGTTGGTTTACTGGTCTTCCCGGAGGCCCGCGCTGACGGTGGACATTCCGCTCTTCACCGGATCGGGTGAGCGGCTGCGCGGCGAGGGGATTGTCCTCGCGTGGCTGGTTCCGGATTGGCGCGCCGGGCGGACGATGCGCAACATCCCCGCGCTCTCCGGCAAAATGAAGCTCATGCCCCTGCCGCCGTGGGAGGAAGGCGGCCTGCGCACGTCGGTCTGGGGCGGCACGATGATCGGCTTCGCGCGGGCCAGCCCGAACTTCGAAAATACCTGGCGGTTTGCCACGGATTTGGTTTTCGACCGCGACGTCGCCCGGAACATGTGGCGGGAGATGATGATCATCAGCCCCGTGGTGGATTTCTGGGACGATCCGGTCTATGACGAACCGTTGGAATACTACTCCGGCCAGGCGATTGGGCGATTGTTGGTCGAGATGGCGGGGGATGTGCCCTATCGCTCGTCATCGGTCTATTACACACTCGCCGTCACCGAGCTGGCCAATGCCCTCAACCGGCTCAACCGGGAGGCAAGACGCATGGCATCGCCGCCGGACCGCGAAACCATCCGCGCCATGGTGGAGCGCGATTTGGCCGTCGCCCAAGAAAACGTCCTCCGCATTGTCGAGCGCAACATCTTTCAAGCCCCGCAATGAAGCCGATACGGAAGAGGAAGTTTTCCGCCGAACCCCGTTGGGCGCCTTACCTGTTTCTGGCGCCGTTCCTCACGGTTTTCGGCGTCTTCATGATCTATCCTCTGTTCCAGTCCGTCCTTCTTTCCACGGAACAGACATTCGGTCCGGAGTTCACGGAGTTCGTGGGCTTCGGCAACTTCCGGAATCTGATGACCGATCCGGTCTTCTTCGTCGCCCTGCGCAACACCTTCATTTTCGCCTCGGCGGCGGTTTTGCTGCAGATGCCGATGTCGTTGGGACTGGCCATGCTGCTGAACCAGCCGTGGATCCGGGGCCGCGCGATGTACCGGTTGATCTTCTTTTCCCCGGCGCTGGTCGGCGCGGTCTTCGTCGGCGTCATGTTTTCCATCATCTTCGAGCGGCGCACCGGCTTGCTGAACATCGTCCTGCACCGCCTCGTCGGGTTCGACCTCGATTTCCCGTGGCTGCAGGAATACGCCATGGCGTCGATGATCCTCGCTTCGCTCTGGATGTGGACCGGCTTCAACATGATCTACTTCCTCGCCGCGCTGCAGAACGTGGACAAAGACTTGGTCGACGCCGCGAAGGTGGACGGGGCCGGGCCGTGGAGCCGGTTCATCAACGTCACCATCCCGGCCATCCGGCCCATCGCCGGCTTCGTCGTCATGCTTTCCCTCATCGGCGCCTTCCAGGTCTTTGAACTGCCCTTCCTTCTCTTCGACGGGCCGGGTCCCAACAACCGGGGGCTGACCATCGTGATGTACTTGTATCAGTCCGGGTTCCAGATCGGCGACCTTGGTTATGCCAGCGCCATCGGCTGGATTCTGGCTGTCATCCTCATCGCCTGTTCGCTTATTCAACGCCGTCTTTCCCGCCATGAAGCTTTCTGAATCGATTCTTGGGACGCAGCACCGGCGTTGGATGATCCGGGCGGTCACCTACACGGCCTTGCTCTTCTTTGCCGTCATCACCCTCGTCCCGCTGGTCTGGCTGCTCGTGGGCGCTTTCAAGACGAACGAAGATTTTTTCGGCCACCTCTTTTTTCCCGCCGGTGACGGCCTCTTCGGCGTCGACTGGAGCCGGATGAGTTTCGACAATTTCCACCGCCTTCTCGTTGAGCTGAATTTCTTCAATTTCATCCTCAATTCATTCTTCATCGCCTCCGTCACCGCTGTCCTTGGCACCCTCTTTGCCAGCCTCGGTGGCTACGCGCTCGCCAAGTTCCGTTTCCGCGGCAGGCCGTTCATTCTCGGGGTGGTGCTCATGGCGATCATCCTGCCCGGGCCGTTGCTCCTCGCGCCGGTGTATCAACTTCTCTACCAGCTGGGCATGTTGAACACCTACTGGGGCCTGATCCTCCCCGGCATGGCGCCCGCCTTTGGCATCTTTCTCTTCCGCCAGGCCATGCTCAACTCCGTTCCCGGTGAGTTGCTCGAGTCCGCCCGTATCGACGGCTGCGGCGAACTGCGGATCTTCTTCTCCATTGTCCTGCCGATCATCCGCCCCATGGTCGGGGCGTTTCTTCTCATCAGTTTCCTTGGCGCATGGAACAACTTCATCATGCCGCAGGTCATTCTGCAGGACGAAAACAAATTTCCCCTTGCCGTGGCCATCGCGCAGTTGCGCGGCACCTACAACACCGACTACGCCCTCATCTCCGCCGGGACGATTGTATCCATTCTGCCCGTCATGCTCCTCTTCCTCATGCTCCAGCGCGAGTTCATCAGCGGGCTGACAAGCGGAGCGGTGAAGGGGTGAGCCGGTCGGCGCCAACGTGGCACAGACATTCCTGTCTGTGAAATGCGGTGCCGCGCAACGTGAAACAGACATTGCTGCGCCGTCTCCGGCTTCGCCTCCGTCCTGTCTGTGTATTGGGGGTGATTCGAAAAGGGGCGGTCGTGCGACCTCCGGGGACAGACACGTTGGGGGGACGGGCTCGGGGAACAGACAGGAATGTCTATTTCACGTTGGGGGGCGGGCTCGGTCACCGGATTTGGCGGATGCAAAAATGCCTTCTCACCATTCTCTGCTGGAACCGGCGGCTCGGGTCTGATTGAAACGGCAATTGATGAAAGCCATTGTTGTGATGTTCGACTCCCTCAACCGGCACCTCTTGCAGACTTACGGCTGCGATTGGACGGTGACGCCCAATTTCCAGCGTTTGGCCGGGCGGGGGCTGACCTTTGAAAAGAGTTATGTGGGCTCGATGCCGTGCATGCCCGCGCGGCGGGATCTGCACACGGGGCGGCAGAATTTCCTCCACCGTTCGTGGGGACCCTTGGAGCCCTGGGATGATTCCTGCATGGAAATGCTGAAAAACGCGGGCATCCACACCCACATTGTGACCGACCACCAGCACTATTGGGAAGAGGGCGCGGGCGGGAATTACCTCTCCAAATACAGCACCCATGAAATGGTGCGGGGGCAGGAAGGCGATCCGTATTACGCCATGCGGCCGCCGCCGGATCCAGCGGAAAACGCGCGCGGACGCAACGCCGCGAAGGACCCCTGGCACACCCAGGATCGCATCAACCGCACGCGCATCCGCCGGGAGGCCGACATGCCCATCGCGCAAACCTTCACCGCCGGGGTCGATTTCATCGAGCGCCACGCCCGCGTGGACGACTGGCTTCTGCAAATCGAGACCTTCGATCCGCACGAGCCCTTTTTCACCCTGGAGGAACACCGTGCGGTCTACGCCGATTTCTACGAAAAGAGCCGCCACTTGCTCTGGGACTGGCCGGCTTACGAATTTGCCAAAGAATCGGAGGAGGAGATTGCCTTCATGCGGCACCATTACGCGGCCCTGCTCACGCTCTGCGATGCCCAGCTCGGGCGCATTCTGGACGCCATGGATAAACACGATCTGTGGAAGGACACTCTCCTTGTCGTGTGGACGGACCACGGTTTCAGCCTCGGGGAGCATGACTGCTGGGCGAAATGCTGGCTCCCGTTTTATGAGGAAATCGCCCACACGCCCTTTTTAATGTGGGATCCGCGCCACCCTGTCGGCGGGCAGCGGCGGACCGCCCTCGTGCAACCGTCGGTCGACCTCGCCCCCACACTCCTTGAGTTCTTCGGCCTCGCGGCGACGCCGGACATGACCGGCAAGAGCCTGCAACCCGTGGTCGAAGACGACACGCCAGTTCACGAAACGGTGCTCTTCGGGCAGTTCGGGTTTCAGGTGAACATTACCGATGGCCGCCATGTTTACATGCGCGGCCCCGCCACGGCGGAAAACCAGCCCCTCAGCGAATACACCCTCATGCCCGCGCGCATGCGGCATGCTTTCCGGCCGGGCGAGTTTGAGGGGGCATCCCTCGCGGCCCCCTTCACCTTCACCAAAGGCATCGCACCCCTGCGCCTTCCGGGCGGCGAATGGAAGACCTCCGCCAACCATCCGGATCGCAAAGCCACCCGCCTCTACGACGTCGTCAACGACCCCTTGCAGAAGCGCCCTATCGAAGACCCGGAGCGCGAGCGCTACTTTTGCGAAGCCATCCTCCGCCATTTTGCCGAACTCGACGCTCCGCCCGAACAGCGTCAGCGCCTCGGGCTAGCTGATCTTACTCGCGGATAAAGATCTGCTCGTGAAGCATGGGGCGTTCCCAGCCGCGGTAGATGCCGTCGAGGAAGGCCTCGCAGGGGACGTTGCCGAGGCGGGTGGAGGCGGCCCATGTCTCGCGCACGGCGCCGATGCCGATGATGGGGATGTGCTCGTTGTGGAGGTCGCGCACGCGTTCGAAGTGTGCGCGGCGTTCTGCTGAGTCGATGGTGGCGAAGGCGGCGCGGAGGTGGTCGGTGGCCTCGTGCAGCCACCCGGGACCCTCGCGGTCGGCGCGGGGGTGCCAGAAGGGGAAGTTCGCGCCCATGATGCCGAGGTGTTCGGCCTGGACCTCGATGTCGTGGGGGAACCCGCGGTCGAGGACTTCGAAGCGCCCATTGAGGCGGCGCTGGAAGACGATGGAGGAGTGGGCGATGTTGAGGTGGGTGCGCACGCCGACGGCTTCCCAGTGCTCCCGCACAAGCTCCGGGATGGTGGTGGAGCGTTTGTCGGACTCGACGTCGATCGTGATCTCGAAGCGTCCGCCGTCGGGGTACTGGCGCCAGCCGTCGCCGTTGCGGTCGGTGTAGCCGGCTTTGTCGAGGAGACGGCGCGCGAGGGCGGGATCGTATTCGGCGTAGCGGTAGAATCGGTCGGGATTGTGGTAGGGGCTGGTGGGGCCGAGGGCGTAGCCGGTGGGGAGCATGAGCCCGTGCATGGCGATGGCGCTGATCTCCACGCGGTTGATGGCGTGGGAGAGGGCGATGCGCACGTCGCGGTTGCGGAAAGCCTCGCGCTGGCGCGGGTCGGGGGCGTCCCAGTTGAAGTTGAGCGTGTCCTGCGGGCGGGGCGGAGCGTAGTAAACGCAGAAGCGCCCCTGCCCCTCGTAGGCTTTCAGGGTGGGGTAGGCCTGGCCTTGGGCGATGCGCGCGATGAGGTCGAGTTCGCCGTTGATGAATTTGAAGAGGATGATCTCGGAGTTGGGAATGATCTCGAAGACGAGGCGGTCCGCGTAGGGGAGCTGGTTGCCCTCGGTATCGATTTTCCAGTAGTAGGGGTTGCGTTCGTAGACGACGCGCTGGCCTTTGCGCCACTCGGCAGGCACCCAGGCGGAGAGGCGGGGGATGCCGGGCTCGTAGACGAGCTGTGAGGCGGTGGTCGCGCGGCGGAAATCGGCGTAAGTGGCGTCGGGATTGTAGCGCGGATGGAGGGGACTGAGGACGTGCTTCGGGAAGGCGATGAGGTCGTCGGTAAGGATCTCGCGGATACGACCGAGGGGCTTGTGCGAAGAAATACGCAGGGTGTGGGCGTCGATTTTCTCCATGCGCAGCGGCTCGCCTTCGACCGTCCAATCGGGATTGAAAAAGGGGTCCACGCGGGCGTCGTCGTTGAGCATCATGTCCTCGTACCAGAAGAGGATGTCGTCGACGGTAAAGGGGTGGCCGTCGGACCAGCGGATGCCGCGGCGCAGGCGGAAGACGACGACGCGGCCGTCTTCGAAGAATTCGTAATCTTCGGCGAGGTTGGGCTCGATGGAGTTTGGTATGGGGCGCTCCCATGCGAGGAGGTTTTCGCCGAGCGTGCGTTCGAGGACGTTTTCGCGGCCGACATCGGCGGAGTTGGAGCGGCGGAGGGTGCCGCCGTAGGTGCCGGTCTCATGGACGGGTGTGACGACAAGCGGGTTCTCCGGGAGGCGCTCGGCGACAGGCGGCAGGCGCCCCTCGCGCACTTTCGCGGCGAGGGACGGAGCTTCGCCGAAGCGGCGGTCGCGCAGGATGGCCGGATCAAGAGTCTCCGGGCGCGAGGTCGGCGGGAGGTCGGCGCAGCAGGCAGGGGCGCGGTCCATGGCGAGGACCTCGGCTTCGTCGAAAGTGCCTTCCGGCGCCTCGCCGCGCACGCAGCCGGTGAGGGCGTACAGGGCGGCGAGCGTTAGAGCGGCGGCGGCGCGGGTGAAGGTTTGTTTTGTGTGGCGGTTCATAGGACGGAGCGGAAGGACATTGGATTCCGGACGGATTTGACAGTTTTGGTTTTTTCTGACAGTTTTCGTTGCATGAGAAGATTTCTGAAAATGGACCGTATGGGACGGGTGGTTCTTCCGAAAGCATTGCGCCGCCACTTTGGCTTGAAGCAGGGATCCTTTTTGGAACTGCACGTGGCGGAGGACCAAATTCTCCTGAAAGCGGTGCGGGAGGAGTCTCCGCTGCTCGAGGAGAACGGGCTGCTCGTGCATGAAGGTTTACCGCTGGCCGGAGTGGAAGAAGCGGTGGAGACGTCGCGGTCGGCGCGGGACAGAGAGAATTGGGCTCTGTCGAACGAGTGAAAGTTTTTTGCGATACTTCCGTACTGGTTCTCGCCTGTGCGCAAGAAGCTTCGCCGGACCGGATCTACACGTTCAATGTCAGACATTTCAGCGGATTGGCACCGGATGAGCTGAGGGAGAAGATTGTGGCTCCGTAGTCCAGCTCTGCGAAGACGTGCCACTGTGAGTTTGAGAGAAGTATTCATTACGGAGGCCTTACGCTGAATCGGAGAGGCGAAAGGCAGTGGGGCCGTCGAGACGGGCCAATCGGCCCCCGGCGACAAAGCCCTCGGGGCGGCCGGTGAGCCGGTCGACGAGGCGGGCGCGCCAGCGGGCGACTTCATCGGCGGCGTCCGCTTCACCGGCGAGGTTGTGGCACTCGCCGGGGTCGTGTTCTATGTTGAAGAATTGTTCCGTGCCGGTGCCGGGAAACCAGATGTATTTGCGGCGTCCGTCGGTGAGGTAGTGCATGCCGCTGCCGAGGGTGGGCACCTGCGCGCATTCGCCGTGCACGGAGTCGCGGGGCGGTGCGCCGCCCTCCATGGTGGGGCGCAGGTCGGCGCCGTCGACAGTATCGGGAATCTCGATACCGGCGGCGGCAAGCACGGTGGGCATGACGTCGGCGAGTTGCACGGGGGCAGTGCAAATCTGGCCGGGGCGGATTCCCCATGACCGGGGCGGACGGACGATGAAGGGTATGCGTACGGCGCCTTCCCACGGCACGTGTTTGCGGAACCACTGGTGGTCGCCGAGCATCTCGCCGTGGTCGGAGACGTAGAGAATAAGGGTCTCTCCGGGGCGGGGCAGGGCCGCGAGGACGCGGTTGATCTGGTCGTCGATGTGGTTGATGCTGCCGTAGTAGGCGGCTTCAAGCTGGCGCTGGGCGGCGGGTCGGAGGGAGATCCGATTGGGATCGCGCGGGTGGTCGCGGGGTGGCTCGTCGTAGAGGCGCGCCCATGCGCCCACGGGCCTCTCCGGAAAGTCCATGCCGATGTAGCGGTCGTAGTAGAACTGCGGGGGCGTGCAGGGCGGGTGCGGGTGCAGGTAGCTGACCTTGAGGAAGAAGGGGGCGGTGGGGTCGCGCCGGTCGAGGAAGTCGACAGCGCGGTCCGTCACCCAGTTGGTGAAGTGGAGGCGCTCCTCGCCGTGCCACGCGCGCGTCACGGGGGTGTTGGCGCTGAGACCGTGGGCGTCGGAGAAGGCGGACGCGCGGGGTCCCTCCGCCGCGATGAATCGCTGGTAGTCGTTGACGACAACGCGCCCGTCCATGGCCTTGGGGGCGGCCTTCGGGTTGTCCGCCCAGTCCGCCGACATGAAGCCGTGGAGCTTGCGCGGCGGGGTGAGGTGCAGTTTGCCGCAGAGGTGCGTGTGGTAGCCGTGGCGGGTAAGCAGCTCGGGCAGGGTCGGACCGGGCAGGGGCGTCTCCGGGATGTGGTTCATGACGACGCCGTGCTCCGCCGGGTAGCGGCCCGTCATGAGGGTGCGGCGGGCGGGCACGCACACCGGGCACTCCGAGTAGGCGCGCGGAAAGCGCACGCCTTCGGCGGCAAGCCAATCGAGGTGGGGCGTCTGCACGGCGGGGTGACCGGCGCAGCCGAGGCAGTCGCCGCGGTGTTGGTCGCTCATGAGGAGAAGGATGTCGGGGCGGGCGGATGCGGGCATGGGGCGGACCGGGCGGAGGTTGCCGGAGATTAACGGCTGCGGCTACGGCGGGGGCTGCCCATGCCGGCGAGGGTATCCTTGTCCTCGACGCGGCGCTCGAACTCCGGTTCGAGCCGCTCTTCCATCGGGTCGGCGGCACCCTGCTGTGCGCGCAGTTCCTCGAGCCGTTCATGGACGTCCGCACCCTCCGCAGTGACGGCGCGCACGTAGGTTTTGAGCGCGTCGATGAAAGCAAAATCGACAGACTCCGCGGTGTATTCCCCGCATGCGAGGCGGTGGCCGGGATCGGACTCGCGCAGCTCTTCGACGAGGCGCATGAAGCGCTTCTCCCATTCGCGCTCGGGGAGAATGACGCGGTAGCGGCGGTCCGGGTCGAGCGAGGTGGTGTAGGCGCCGTTGCCGTTTTCATCGACGCGGAAGCCGGCCCATTGGGTCTGCCCCCATGCGCCGTAGGGTAGAGCGGCGAGTCCGTTGAGGTAGGCCTCGATTTCCGCTCCGGTCAGCTCCGAACGCACGAGCGGGTGTCCGCGGTCGGCGGAGGTGCGGAAAAGCGTGTTGACGTCCACCGGTCCGGGGGGCAGGGCGTTGCGGATGACGTGCGTGGGATGGCAGAGCCCGATGTCGGCGCCGTCCTTCACACGCAGCGCCTCGGCCGCCAGCCGCGCGATGCCGAACCAGCCGACGGGCCGCTCAAGGCGCATGACCTTTTCGCCGACACCGGGGTAGACGCGTTCCTCCTTTTCGCGGACCCATTCAAGCATCTCCCGGTCCGGCTCCACTGTGTCGTGACACATGAAGACGAGGCGGCCGCGGTGGTCGACGACGCCGCCGTTGGCGAGGTCGACTTCCAACTCCAGCTCGCCCACCCAGAGCGCGTTGTAGCCCGCCTGTACGATGACCGCGCCTGTCTCTTCCAGCACAACCGGCTCGTGCAGAACCTCGTGTGAGTGCCCGCTGACAAAGACGTCGACCTCCGGCGCCATGCGCGACCACTTCGACGAATCCTCCACGCCGACGTGACACGTCACCACGACAAGATGGACGCGCCCCCGGAGCCGCGCCGCCTCGCGTGCGAGGGCGCGCCCCGAGGCCTCGAAGTCGAGCGTTCCGCCGGGCCGCGGCAGGACCATGCCGATGACGCCCACGCGGATGCCGTTCACCTCAAACTCGCGCGACCCCGGAAAGAGCCGCGCGCCGTCGCGGTCGACAAGGTTGAGCGCCACGTAGGTGTCGCCGGAGAGTTTGTTGAATTCATGCAGCTTGTCCACGTGGTCCCAGCCTTCCGGCGGGTAGTCCCGCGCAAGGTTGTGGTCGTGGTTGCCAGGCACGATGGCGTCGTAGCCGATTTCGCCCATCGCGCGGTAGGTCATTTCTCCCCGTGTCAGGTAGGCCGCGAGGTCGCCTTTCTCCACGACGTCGCCGGCGTCGATGAGGAGCACGTCCTCCCGCTGCGCACGCACCGCCGCGATGTGCCCCGCCACATATGGCAGGCCGCCCATGCCGCCGAAGCCCGGACGCACGTGGTCGTGGACGTCATTCGTGTGCACGAGGAGCATCCGCGCCGTCCCGCCCCCCGGGGCCGCGCGCCGCCCCGCCGCCGCGCCCGCCGACACCAGCCACGGCGCCGCCAGCGCCATGCCCGAGACACGCGCCGCTATACTGCAGAATTCCCGCCGCCCGCGCCGCCGCGCCAAGGTGCCCATACGCGTCTTATTGCCCATAATTCATCGACGGTATCATAAGTTCATGAACTAAATCAAGGGGGATCCGCGCGTTTTTTTGGGAAGGCTCCGTCACACCCGGGGGCCTTAGGCTCGGGCGGGTACCTTCTTTTCCGCGGGTTGACCGAGGGCGGGGACGGAGTCGCCCTCGACGAGTTCGGGTTCGAAGAGGAGAGTCTGGTCCTTGGCGCCGGCTTTGCGCGAGAGTCGCCAGAGGAGTTGCTCGACGCTTTTGCGCCCGATGGCCTCGGCGTGGATATCGATGGTGGTAAGCCGCGGGCGGAGGCCTTGGAGGACGGGCAGCTCGTTGTTGCAGCCGATGATGCCGACGTCACGGCCCGGTTCGATGTCCTGTTGGGCAAGGGCGGCGTAGAGGTGGGCGGCGATGTTGTCGGCGGGGACGAAGAGAGCGGTGGGGCGGCGGGCGGCGGGCAGTTTCTTCCACGCGGTGACGAGAGGGGCAAGGTCTTCGGCGGAGGAGAGAGCGGGCTCGGGCCACTGTCCGGCGCGCGCGGGTTTGGCTTCGAGGAGGGTGTGGCGGAGCCCCATGCCGCGGCAGGCGCCGGCGAATTCCATCTTCAGGTGCTCGTGCGAGGACTTGCCCTTTTTCGGATTGCAGAAGGCGACGAGGCGGTGACCCTGCGAGCGGAAGTGGCGCGCGGCAAGGAGGGCGGCGGTTTCGTGGTTGAAACTGCACAGGTCGCCGGGCGCTCCCTCCGGTCTCGCCAGCACCCAGACCACGGGAAAGCGGAGGATGTTTGCGACGAGGGGATCTTCCGAAGCCGGTGGCAGGCGGCCGTATTGTGAGGTTTTAACGATAAGCCCTTCCACCAGATTGTCCTTGAGAAAGCCGGGCACGCGCTCCGCCCGCGGCAGGTTGGCGAAGAGGAGGTTGCGGTTCTCCTCCGCGATGCCGCTCTCCACGCCGTTGAGCACGGCCACCATGACGGGCACGTTGACGAGCGAAGCGTCCATCCCCAGCACGACCACGCCGATGTTTCCCGTACTGGTCGCGGGGCCGGAGTGGTTGGGGCGGGAACTGCGCTTGCGCAGGGGGCTGTATCCCAGCTCCGCCACCGCCGCGAGGACCCGTTCGCGCGCCTCGGGATTGACGTCGGTGCGGTTGTTGAGAACGCGCGACGCCGTGCCCACGGCGACCCCCGCGCAGCGGGCCACATCCGACAGCTTTATCTTCCCTTTCATTCCAGTTGCGTAACGGTAACACCCCGCGGGGGCAATGCGGAAAGGAGTCGGCGACATAGGACATTGACAGGGACCGGGGGGAGAAGTCGCCGTTCGTAGCATCGAGCTGGTTATCATCGGTGCGGGGCTTGGTCGAGGCCCCGGGAAATGGCGAGGTGGGTTGACACCCCGGCTGACTGCCTTAATGGTGTGTTGCGATGCGTTGTTTCTCCGCCCAGACGGACTTTGTGCGTTCCGGTTTTCTGCATTCGGTGGCACGGTATCAGTTCATTTGCCGGCTGGTAAGGAAACCTCCCTGCTACGGCGGTTTCCGCTGATTTTCTCCGCAACATCCGAAGGGGCTTAAGCCGCCATCGGATCCGCCCGGTCCGCAATTCGACTAGAATATGCTTGGTCACTTTTCCGGGCCAACGCAGCGGACCATCTCACCCGAAAACCCACTGCCATGTCCATCATTCGTTCTTTTCCTTCATTCCGGTTTTCACCTTTGCCCGAGACCGCGCCCAGTCTGGTTGCGGTTTGGTTGCTGGCCGGGTCTGTTTTCGCTTCGGCTGTATCAGCAAAGGCGGGACACTATTATGAGGCCACGGTGTCGATTTCCGGTTCCCACTTGGAGGCCTTCGCCGAAAGCCCTGAGAGCGTGGTGGCCGCATTGCTCGAAGATACCGAGTTCGCCGACGGCTCGGTCGGCACCGTCGGCCTGCCGTTGGGCTGGCAAACTGATAATTATAAGGCAGGACTGACTGCCCGCGGGTTGTTGATCCACGAGAATCCGGAGGCGTCCGGACCGCCGGTTCTGTCTCTCCTCCTCGTCCCCGCCGACGAAGCCGACGATCCGCGGGAGAGCCGGCTCCAACTCGAAAGCCGTCCGTTGGGCTCCCTTGACCGGACCGCATTCGGCCACCGGCTCCGTCCTTCTGAAGCGGAGAGGTTTCTGCAGGATCCGGCGGCGGAGCTTGAGGTGATCGCCGCCAAGGCCGGATGGAATCCGCTTGAACCATCATCCCACCTCGACGGGGTGTCGTCGGCATTGCTTCAGGTCTGGCCGTCGCCGGTTCTACTCTTTGCCCATCCAAGCTTCGATGTGGAAGAGGCCGCGGCGGAGGGCCGTGTCGTCGGTCCGGTCTTCCATGACCCGGACACAGCGGAGCCCCGGCCGTCCCTCTGGGTTCTCGGAGCGGCTCCGGTCAACCGCATCCTTACCGACACGAACGAGATTCGCCCCGGGCACTTCACCGAGTTCGAAAACGGACTGCTCATCGGGGCACATCCGCATGCGCTGGAGGAACCGCTCGAAGTGGAAGTGAGCTGGTTTAATCCGGAAACGGAATCGGACTTTCCCGTCGATGACCGGCGCATTGAAGGCATAGATCTGTTTGTGGAGGTCTTGGCGACGGGCCTGAACGATGCTGCGGCTTGGACCGACTTTCCGCGGGGTGCCGCCCTTTATGTCGCGATCCCTGTCGACGAGTTTTTCGATCCCCGGCATCTTCGGCTGGCCGAGCTGAGTTTTGGTGACTTTGCCCTCGATGCCGACGGGGATGAATGGCTCCTGACCGATGCGGGCGTCTACGATGCATCCAGCGGCCTGTATATCTTTAACATCGTCGAACTCAGCGGAGGTGACTACCCGGCTCGCTTCGGTCTCGTCGAGTATGCCGGGCGGGCGATGGAGGAGCACATGGATGGAGCTTTCGACTACATCCTTGAGGATTACTTTCCAGAGGCGGAGCGCGACAGAGGGGGCGGCGGCATCGAGCCTGCCAGCGGTCCGAGCTTCGACATTCGCTGGCGGCCGAGCGCGGATGAAGATCAGAGTTTCATCAACACCGTGGAGAACGCGCTGCATGAAGCGTACCCGGTCTACCGCGGCCTGGTCGGCAGCCCTGAGCCTAAAATGCGAACCCGCCTCTTTTCGTCCACCTACAAGTACTATGTTGAAGATGAGGACAACTTTAACACTGCCTGCGACTACGCGGCGGGGTATTACCGCCGCACGTTCACCGGCGGCAAAGCCGTCACCTGCTATGGTATTTCCGCCGTTGCGCGTACGACCCGGCACGAGCTATTTCATGCGTTTCAGTATGATTACGACACGACCCGGGATGTCTGGGTCCTGGAAGGAACCACCCGGATCGCGGAAAACCTTAATGTCTACGACATCCGGGAAACCGTCCGGGAAGTGGACATCGACCTGACCCTGGCGGTCCCACTTGATGGAGGGTATCCCTCGCATGAACGCGCGGCCCCATACCGGACGGAGCTGTTCTGGGTCTACCTGTTGGATCGGGGCAACCTCGAACTCGAAGACCTCGGGCGACTCTTCCAGATCGGCCTGACCACCAGCGCGGCGGGAACCTTTGTCCAGCAGTTCACTCCCTATGACTCGCTGGCCGAGGCTCACTGGCACTGGGTGCGCAATGCGACCTTCGAGGCAGATTTCAATCCCTCGGGTGCCTACGGATCGCCCGACCAGGTCAATCACTCCGCCTTTCATGAAGACCTTCCGGTGATCTCGATCTCGCCGGACGCAACGTTGAACAGCTATCTTTTGCAACTGCAGCCGCTTTCGGCCCGCATGATCGAAGTCGTGCTTCCTTCGAAGGACGAACACAGCCGCTACGACTTCAGTTATGAGACGGTCAGCGGAGCGGCTCCGCGGGTCCGGCTCTATATCGAAGGGGGCGATAGCGGATCGGATTTTCTCCTCTTCCGGGATCCGGAAGCAGAATCGGCCCAGTACGAGGATGGCGAAGTCGGGACAATCATCAACGGCAAAGACACCAACACCTGGGAGCCGACGTCGCGCCGGGCTTGGGTATTGTTCGCCAATCCCAACCGGCATTCCTCGGCAAGCTACCGCCTTCGAATTGAGGGTCCATCCCCCGACGACGAGCACTTCCCGAGCGCGAACAATTTCGAGCACACTCTTCGGCTGCCGAACAAAGTCACGTTCATTAGCCCGCTCCTCAGCTCCCGCTCCGAGGATCCCAATGACTTTTCCTCCGACCTCGAACTGCTCTATCCCGATGAAAGCGGGACCACGACCGCAGGCGGCGGTGAGGCCCGGGCTCTACCGCCTGGCGGCGACCCAGAGGTTGACTGGAACCCGCCGCCTTCCGACCTCTACCGCATCCGCTACCAAGTTGGTCAGAATTTCGTGGATCTGTATCAACAATTCGAAGACGCTGATCGCGCGGAGGAGTTCAGCCGCACCGATGCCTTCAGCTTTAAGATCCGCAACACGCTCGGACTGACCGACGTGGGCAGGGTCCTCATCAAGCTGAAAGGTCCGCGCGAATACACGGAGTCCATCCTTCCGTCCGCGGTCGATGTGGAGGCATATTACCTCATGCAGGATCTTGAGCAAAACCTGATATTCATGGCGGAAATGGAGGACATTCTCGGCGGTTTTATTGTCGATCCGGACGGTCGCCACGAGCCGATGGGCGATCCCGAGGTTTACGGTCCCAACGTGGCCAAAGCGGTCAACGACCACGGTTTGGCGGTGGGCTGGCTACAACCGCCGGGTGAAGCGATGCGACCTTATGTCTGGGGGCGGGACCGGGGCTTCGAAGTCCTCGCTTCGGACCCCCGCGGCCACTCCCGCGCGCTCGATCTCAACAACGAGGGTCTGGTCGTGGGGCAGACCGCCCTGCATCCGGGCAGTAACGTGTCCAGCGCTACCGTCTGGGAGGAAGGCGAGCCGATCGATATCGGCGCGGGCCTGAGCGGCGGCAGCGTCGCCACGGCGGTGAACGACGAAGGCCAGGTAGTCGGCCTTTTCGATTTGCCCGACAATCCCCTCGATGCCTTCGGCACTTGGACCCACGGGTTGCCGGACCGCACGCGCCCCTCGCTGGTGGAGGATGCTTTGAACAGTGGAGCGCGCGCCTTTCTCCACGACCTGCATACCGGCGAAACCCAGGAAATCGAGGTTGGTGATGGTCAGGGCGTCGTGCCCCGCGCCATCAATGCTGCCGGTGAGGTTGCGGGGGTGACCGCGGCAGGCGAGGGTGGTCGAGAGTCCCGCGCCTTTTTATGGCGAGGGGGCGAAACAGTCGACCTCGGTACGCTCGGCGGTCTCCACAGCGAAGCACTGGCGCTGAGCAACGAAAGCCAAGTGGTAGGAGTCTCGGAAGATGCCGACGGCGAACCGCGGGGATTTTTCTGGCAGGAGAGTGAAGGCATGGTCGACCTCAACCGCATGATTCCCGATCGGCAGGGTCGCGAGGTGATTGTGGCCGGTATTTCCATAGCCGACGAAGGCTCCATCATCGCCCAATCCACGGATGTCGTCGGGCGCACTTGGATTGTGGGGCTGGCTCCGCCCGCGGAGCCGGTGCCTCAGGGCCCGCCTGGCTCCTATGAGGATTGGATCGGGCGCCTCTTCGCCGACTACTGGCCGGTCTACCCGAATGTTCCCTTTGAGCTACTGGCGCCGACAGCCGACTTGTCCGGTGACGGCTTCAATAATCTCACGGTCTACGCATTTGGCGGAGATCCCTATGTCCCCGGTTCGGCACTACCGGGGCAGCCGCGCCTAACGGCGGTGGGTTCCGCCCAAGCGGCGGGTGCGGGGACAGCGGGCTCCGGTCAGGAAAAGGAACTGACCTTCGTTCGCCCCGTCGGCACCGATGATTTGGACTACCGGATCCAACTCTCCGCCGACCTTGTCGAATGGCGGGAAAGCCCGTATTCCGTGGTGAAAGTGGGTGATCCCGTGCCGGTGCCCGGCGAGTCACTCGAGGTCGTGACCTACCATATCATGAATCCCGCCGGAGAGGAGCCGGTTTTCGTCCGCGTTCAGATTGATTGGGCCGGGGATTGATTCGTGGCTTGGCGGCCGGATCCATGACGGTGAGTCCGCCTCACCGTTTGTCCGCGAAGTAGACTTCGTGGGGGATGACTATGTGCTCCATATCGCCCCGGAATCCGCGCACCCGTTTGATGAGCTGCTTGGCGGCGCTCTCACCGAGGCGGCGGGTGCGCTTGAGGACGATGTGGGCGGCGAGGTGGGCGGGCATGGGGTTAGCCGTAGGGGAGGGCTTCGAGGAAGTCGGTTTGGAACTCGCACTCGATGCGCACTACTTTGAGAATGGAGCGGAGTGTGTCATGCATGCCCAGATCATCGTTGTCTTCGGGAATGAGTAGAGGGCGAGGACCCGGAGAATAAAGGGTAAGGGACTAATGAGTCAATCCGGGTATGCTGCTTCGGGAGGCAGGATTGCTGCCGTCTCCCGATCCACCGCGACCGCGTAGCGCCATGTTTCCGCAGGTCCATTGACGAGTTTCCAGCGGCAATCGTAAGCGGGCTTGCGAGCTTCGGTTTCATCCCACGGTTCGGCGACAGTGGTTGAGCCGTCTGGAAGGACAAGTATGTCGCGGAGAAGACGGTCCTCGGTCCGGAGGCGAATAATGTTGTGACCGAGGCATTCAAGGCCGGAGTCGTTTGTTTCATCGGCCTTGTTCAGCCACGCGGCCGCGCCTTTCGGCAGATCGCACTCGTATCCATCAATTCCCCAGCAGCGCATTTCGTCGATTGCGTCTTCGCTGACGAATCGGTCGCCGGATGGCGAAAATGCGAGCCTCCTAATGAAGGAAAAGTCACCATTCACTACGCGCAGATTGCCAGATTCCACATCCCGGATGGAAGCCATTCCATCCTCCGATGCCAAAACAAGCGTTTTCGCGTCGGGAGATAGAGCGAAGTGCGTCACCGCTTCCTGGTGGCCTTTGAGTGTGCGGAGACAATCGCCCGTCGCCGTCTTCCAAACCTTCACGGTCCCATCGGTGGAACCGGTTAGGAGCAGACCCTCCGAGCGGTTTCTTGCTAGCCACAAAATGGTTCCCCTGTGTCCACGGAGCGTTCTGATCAGTCTGCCGGTTTCGTAGTCCCAGCACCGGAGTAGATTGTGCTGCCCGCCCCAGATGACGCGGAGGTCTTCACCGATCCGGTCAACGAAGGGGCGGGTAATGGCCGTTGGGAAATACGAGAGGGTTCGGATATTCGAGTTGGACGGCAGATCCCGGATGTGGACGCAGGCATCCCAGCCACCCGACAAGAGGTGGTTCGAATCGGGAGAAATCGCAAGGGAGGCCACCGCCTCGGTGTGGTCTGAAAAGACGTTTTCGAGACGACCGGACTCCCGGTTCCACTGCTTGACCAAACCGTCCTGGCTCCCTGAAAACAGGTGGATTCCGCAAGGGGAGAAGACAAGGCTATTCACCCCGCCCGGATGGCCCTCCATCTTCCTCGCCAAAGTCATCGTCTCAAAGTTCCAGATAGCAACAATGCCGTCGTAGAATCCGGAGGACATCCAAGTGCCATCTTTGGAGAAGCCAATGCAGTTCACGCGCTTCCGGTGGCCGGCAAGGGTTTGCAACAGGCGGTTGGACTTCAGGTCCCACACAATGAGATGCCCACCCATGCCCCCAGTGACAGCGTTTTCACCGTTTGGTGAAAGGCTCATTGTGGTGATCCGATGACGGTCATCCGACCGCATTATTTGGCTTTGGCTGGCAATGTCCCAAACCCGGAGGTGCCCGTCGGAACATGCGGACACGACGCGGTTGCCGTCGGGTAAGAATGAAACGCCCGTGACGAAGTCTTTATGCTCATCGAAAGCTGCGGTGGTTTCTCCACTCCTGGTGTCCCAGACGCGCACGGTTTTGTCGCGCGATCCCGATGCAAGCAGGGTACCGTCGGGAGAATAGGCGAGGTATTCCACCGGCCCTTTGTGCCCATATAAGGTCGCTACGGGAAATCCGCTGCGTGCCTCCCGGATCTTGATGGTTTCGTCCCACGAGGCGGTCGCGAAAGACCGTCCGCAGGGTGACCACGCCACACAGGTGATGGCTCCGGAGTGGTTCTGTGCGAAGAGTAGAGACGGGCTCAGGGGATTTTGTGAAGCGGGCCACCCGCTATTCGGGTCGACCTCACAGAGGTGAAGGAGGACACCCGTGCGATCAGCATTTGTGGCGCGGGTGCTGCGAAGGTCGCACTTGCGGAAGAAGGCGCCCTCCAATCGACTATCGGAAAAATCCGCCTCACGGAGGTTGCTTTCAACGAAGCGGCTACCGCGCAAATCGGCGTCGCGCCATGAGGTGCCGGGGTCGAATTGAACGAACTCGAAGGTTGTTCGCAGCAGTTGTGCGCCGGTGAAGTCCGCCTTGCCCAAACGGAGGGGACTTTCCGCCGTGCCGCAGAAACTCCATGCTTCAAGAACGCACCCGGCGAGTGCGACATCGGGACGGTCGGGAGCGGGCAAATTGTTGCTGTGGGCATGCACCTGGTTGCGAAGGGCGGCGACGCGTGTCTCCACCGGAATGACGGGATCGGCCATGAAGGTGCGCAAGCGGACCAATGCTGCGTCATGGTCGCGGCGGGGCAGTCGTTGCAGTCCCTGACCGACAAAGGCAAAGGTCTCATTGGAGGGAAGCGGAAGATTCCAGACCGCCTCAGGGTGCGACTCCCGTTCATCGTAGAGCGCCCGCACCAAACGGCAGGCGAGGAAGTATTCCTGCAAAGAGGTATGGGCAAATCGAAAGGCATCCGCGATGCCGTCGGGACGCACCACAAGGGTCGCGGTACGAAAGTCCTGCTTGAGCAGTGCGCGCGGTTGTTCCCGGTAGGCGTCGGCAATCGCGGGGTGCCGCAGGAGGAACTCGTCGAGCCATTCTTCCACCCGTTCCCATGTCCACTCGCGGGCTTCCGCGCGCCATAAGTCGGCGGCGATCTCCTCCATCATACGACGCTTGTGAACAGGTGTGAAGATGTGTTTGCCCTCGTCGCGGGCCAGCCAGCGCTCCGTGAACTTTTTGTAGAGCACGGCGGCATCGATGGCTTTGCCGGACTTCCGGTCGCTTAGGAGGGATTCGATTTCGCTTCCGATGAGGTGGAGCAAATACGGGCGGGTGGAGAGGTCCTTGAGGTTGTGAACGGCCTCGATCATCTCCATCGCCCGGTCGACCGCTTCAGATCCAATCATGGCGGTGAGGTAGTCGCGTATATGCTGTTCCTCCCATGGGAGCATGACACAGGCCAGGTAGTCGGTCGGGCGCACGTTCGCGCGGTCTTGCGCGAGAAATCCGCTCGACTGCGAATGCACGTCGGGAAAGTAGTGGGAACGGCAGGAAATGATGAGGCGCCCGCAGCCGCTCGAAGAGGGCCGGACGAAGGCATCGGAGGGCATTACGCGCCAAAGCTCGCGAATGAAATTGCGCCTTGCCGCTTCACTCATGGAGATGATTTTTTCGTCCAGACCGTCAAAAATGATGAGCCCTTTCTCCTTCCTCACGGCGTATATGAGGTCTTCGACGGTAAGGGTCCCGGCCTCATCGTAGCGCCTGAGGTGTTCAGCCAAGAGATCCTCGAGAGTCGGATCGCCGGAACCGAAGTAGTCACGCAGGTCTATGAAAATCACGGGCGGTGCTTCCGGCGCAACGGCAAGGCGGCGGGCAAGCATTCGCAGCGCGGTGGTTTTGCCCGAGCCGGTCTCGCCGAGAACTACTGCGAAAGGGGGCGCGTCGGGGTCGGTAGTCCAATGATACAGGTAGTCAACCGCCGATTGGCGGTGCGCGCCGAAGAGAACATAAGGATCCTCCGCCTCCCCTCTTTGCCGACCAATCAAGTTCATCACGTCGCCGAGGTTTCCGGTGGCGACAGGCGGATGAACGAGCAAAGGCTCATTGTCCGCGTGGATCCTGGTACCGAGGAGGCGGTTCACCGGACCCCTCAGTGAACCGGAGGCTCCTGAATCCTCGCTTTCCGCCACCTGCTTCAGCTTCTCTTCGATTTTTTCGGCGAGGTGGGCGGCGAACCGTTTTGCGATTTCACCGGTGCATTGCGAGTAGGCGCGCTCTCGTTCGCCCCCTTTCAAGAACACGACCTGAAGTTTTTCCAAGCTGTGCAAGTCGTGGCGGTCGAAATCGAGAGGTTCGAGCGCGGCGGGAATAGCCAGTACTTTCCCCTCTGTGATAGGAGGCAGTTCGTATTTCGTGATGTATTCACTGGCAAAATAGGCCGGAGAAAGCAGGGCAAGGCAAAGGTCACAGCCATACAGTTTCCGCCTGATCTCCGGATGGAACTCATTTCCGGCGAGAATCTGTTCGTCGCTCCAGATATCGAATTGGAAGCGTTTGGAGATTGCGAGTTCGGTGCGCAGGCGTTCCATGAGTTTGATCACAAGTTTGGCGTCCTTGTGGGCATAGGAGAGAAACAGTTTGCAGGGAGTCTGCCGACTGCGGTCTTTGGCATTGGCGGGATCGGATAGGCGTGCGTGCGCTTCCCTCCCGAGAACGGCAGCCGGGGGGGTGACCATGGGAGCGCGCTCGAGACCGGCGAGGAACCGTTGTGTCGCGGCCTTGATGTCGGGCTCCGCACCAAACGAATCGCCCTCGAAGTAACACCGGATTTCATGCGGATCCTTTCCCCGCAGGCTCGGTTGTATGAGGGTAAACTGCCGCCCGGAGGTCTTCGCGGCTGCGGCAAGGTTTCTGCGGAAGTTGGCGAAGAGAACCCGCTGGGAGGTCTCCTTGGCATGGGGAAAGAGGGCTTGGCGCAGATCCCGGACTGAAATCTCCGCGCTTCGATGCTGCGTCACCAACTTCTCAAGGCGCTCCAGGAGCGCGGTCATGGCAGCTCGCTCGTTGTCGCCCGCGAACACCCCGTCCACCGACGGATTGTCGCGAAGCTGTTTCAGGTGGCGCAGGACGTCGCGCTGACTCAGTGGTATCATGGCAGTCTGGTCGTGGTTGCCTCCGTCCGCGCGGGCAGGTCGAGAAAGGCGAGCCACGGGGGGACTTCGCCGGATACCGCCGTCAAACGCCCGTTCTTGAAAAGGGCAACGGGACGGTTGGGGTGGGCAACGGTCGAGTTATCGTAGATCGTGAGCCGGTTCGCGACGGGAATGAGACGCTCAAGGTTGGCAAGCGTGCGCGCGAACCTTGCCTCAATCTTCTGATCGGGCACATCGTGCCCGCCTTCTGTGACGCGCTGGTGAACCCGCGCGCGGCTCAGCGCGGACGAGGCCAGGCCGATAAAGTGAGCGTCCACCAAATAGCCTTTCTCTTTCGAGGACGCTAGGAATTCGACCTTCGCTCCTACGGGATCCGACAAAACCGTCATCGAAGATGAAGGATGATCCGGCCTCCACCATTTTTTGCCGGAGCGACTCGGCGATCCGCGCGGCTTTCGTCGCAGCGGCTGGGCGCGAGTCCCCAAGGATATCCCGCGAAATATCGTCAGCGTTGATATAAGGAAGTCTTGTTTCGGCGAGATTTCGGGCAAAGAAGGTAGACTTCCCTGCTCCATTTGGCCCGGCCAACATGACCATCAACGGTTGCGCAGGTGAAGGAGTCATTTCGTTTGATTTCTTTTAGATTACAGTTTGGTCTGCGGTCAAGCGGCTTTTCAGAAGCTTTCACGGAACCCTAATCATTAGCGACGCAGGAAAAGGTTCACCGTGCGGGTGAAAAAACTTG
>JAFIGH010000125.1 GCA_020831525.1 Opitutales bacterium | reverse complement strand
GCCGCGCCGGACCAACGGGCGCGGCAAAGCCAGAACGGGAATTTCGGGGGACACAGAGGAGCATTACGTCGCCTACCCTGCCCCCCCGATTTGCAAGTCAAGCATTTTGCCGTGTAAAAGTTTTGCTAAAAGAGAGAAATGCGGCGCTGTCCTGCTGTTTATGCGGCCTGCGGCGTGACGGAACATTGATTTTTGTGGCGGATCGGTCGTAAAAAACGGACTAGAGGGGTGTCGACGGATGGCGGGAAGGGTTGTTCGGGCCGGAAGGATTGCCGACGGGTCGACGGAGGCGGGGCTCCGTCGCTACGGCTCTCCTCTTCGACTTCCACTCTCTCTTCATCTTCCTCTCGGCCCCGGAGCAGCCAGGCGCCGGGCGTCGGACGCGGCGATGCCTGCGAAGCCCGTGTCCACTTCACTAACGGGCCGTGGCATGCCGCCGCTTCAATCGTGCCCTTCCCGTCTTTGCTGCGGAACAGACAGGGATGTCTGTTTCACATTCCTCCGTCCAATCCGTACTGGGTCTCGAGCAGGCCCATGACCTTGCCCGCGCTCTCGGTGATGACGGTGCCAGGACCGAAGATGGCGCGGGCGCCATTTTCATAGAGGAATGGATAGTCCTGGGCCGGCACGACGCCGCCGACGATGACGAGGATGTCGTCGCGCCCGCGCTCTTTGAGCGCCTCCACAAGCTTGGGCAGGAGTGTCTTGTGTCCGGCGGCGAGCGAACTCATGGCGACGATATGGACGTCGTTCTCGACGGCCTGGGCGGCGGTCTCCTCCGGTGTCTGGAAGAGCGGGCCGACATCGACGTCGAAGCCGAAATCGGCGAAGGCGGTGGAGACAACCTTGGCCCCGCGGTCGTGGCCGTCCTGCCCCATCTTCGCGACGAGGATGCGGGGGCGGCGCCCCTCGTGCGCAGCAAAGGCATCGGTGCGGCGGCGGAGCGCTTCGATGGCTCCGCCCTTGCCGAATTCGCGGCTGTAGACGCCGCTGATCGAGCGGACGGTAGCTTGGTGGCGGCCGAATGTCTTTTCCATGGCAGAGGAGATTTCGCCGAGGGAGGCGCGGGCTTTGGCGGCTTCGACGGCGAGTTCGAGGAGATTGCCCTGCCCGGAGGCGGCGGCCTCTTCGATGGCCTCCAGCGCGGAGCGGCAGCGCGTTCCGTCGCGTTCGCGCCGGAGCATTTCGAGCCGGCGGATCTGCGCGTCGCGCACGGCGGTGTTGTCGATGCTCAGGATGTCGAGGGGCTCTTCCTTTTCAAGGCGGTATTTGTTTACTCCGACAATCGTTTCGAGCCCGCTGTCGATACGCGCCTGGCGGCGGGCCGACGCCTCTTCGATGCGCATCTTCGGAATGCCCGTCTCAATGGCCTTGGCCATCCCGCCGAGCGACTCGACCTCGTCCAAGTGGGCCTGGCCCCGGCGCAGGAGCGCGTCGGTGAGGGCTTCGACGTAGTAGCTGCCGCCCCACGGATCGATGATGCGGCAGAGACCGGTCTCCTCCTGGAGAAAGAGCTGGGTGTTGCGCGCGATGCGGGCGGAGAAATCGGTGGGCAGGGCGATGGCTTCGTCGAGCGCGTTGGTGTGCAGGCTCTGGGTGTGCCCGAGCGCCGCCGCCATGGCTTCGACGCAGGTGCGCGCCACGTTGTTGTAGGGGTCCTGCTCGGTGAGGCTCCAGCCGCTCGTCTGCGAGTGGGTGCGCAGGGCGAGCGACTTCGGGTTCTTCGGAGCGAAGCCCTGCACAATCTTCGCCCAGAGAACGCGCGCTGCGCGCATCTTCGCCACTTCCATGAAGTGGTTCTTGCCCTGCGCCCAGAAGAAGGAGAGGCGCGGGGCAAAGGCGTCGATGTCGATCCCCGCGGCGATGCCCGCGCGGATGTATTCGAGGCCGTCCGCCAGCGTGTAAGCCATTTCGAGGTCGGCCGTGGCCCCCGCTTCCTGCATATGGTAGCCCGATATCGAAATCGAGTTGAACTTGGGCATGTGCCGCGAAGTGAAGGCGAAAATATCGGCGATGATGCGCATACTCGGCCCCGGCGGGTAGATGTAGGTGTTGCGCACCATGTATTCCTTGAGGATGTCGTTCTGGATCGTCCCCGTCAGCTCTTCCATCTGCGCGCCCTGCTCGAGCGCCGCCACGATGTAGAAGGCGAGGATCGGGATGACCGCCCCGTTCATTGTCATGGACACCGACACCTTGTTGAGCGGGATGCGGTCGAAGAGGATCTCCATGTCGAGGATGGAGTCGATGGCGACGCCCGCCTTGCCGACGTCCCCCACCACCCGCTCGTGGTCGCTGTCGTAGCCGCGGTGCGTGGCGAGGTCGAAGGCAACGGAGAGCCCGCGCTGCCCGGCGGCGAGGTTGCGCCGGTAAAATGCGTTGGACTCCTCCGCCGTGGAGAACCCGGCGTACTGCCGCACCGTCCACGGGCGCGTAACATACATCGTGGCGTAGGGGCCGCGCAGGTACGGGGGCACGCCGGCGGTGTAGTCGAGGTGCTCCATGCCCGCGTAGTCCGCATGGGTATACAGCGGGCGGACGGGGATGCCCTCGAGGGTGTCCCAGACGGCTTCCTCCACCGGTTTTCCGGCGGCGGCTTCGAATGATGACTTCCACGCCGCGTAGTCCGCCTTCGGCGGTTCGGATTCACGGTAAGGGATTTGCGAAAGGTTTTTCATTGTTTGAAAGGTCGTATGTATGTGGTCTCAAGCTTCGGACGCGCCGTCGACAACGCCGAGACGGGCAAGGAGACCGTGGTTTACCTCGTAGTTGTTGACGCGCACATGGACGAAATCATCAATCCCCGCGGCGCGCCACGCCGCTTCTTGGTCGCCGGGGTTGCCGGCAAGGAGGAGGATGATGTCCGGCGCGGCCTCTTTGACGGCC
The DNA here is from genome assembly GCA_020831525.1 of Opitutales bacterium. Taxonomy (GTDB): domain Bacteria; phylum Verrucomicrobiota; class Verrucomicrobiia; order Opitutales; family Oceanipulchritudinaceae; genus SLLG01. Next base: position 10,571 of record JAFIGH010000125.1, on the reverse strand, counting down.
TTGGCCAAATCCGGGAGCACCGAGGCGTAGGTCTCGTCGTCGGAGGTGATGACGGCGACGGGGGGGGCGGCTTCGCGCACGGCGGCGACTGCGGCACCGGTGTCTTCGAAATCGTCGGCGGCCAGAACCTCGAAACCGCCGACGACGAAAAAGGACGAGGTCCAGTCCGCCCGCATGCGGTAGCGGCGGGAAGGACCGATATTGAGCTGAAGGATGCGGGGACTGCCCGCCTCCGACTCGGCGGCGGCGAGCGAGGCAAGGCGCAGGTTTTCGTAGTCTTCGGCGAGGCGGCGAAAGGGAATGGTTTCGACGGCGGCACCGTCGTCCCGGCTGCCCCGCAATGCGGCGTGCAGATCCGGCAACGCCGCCCCAGCGTCCGCCGCCGAGACGGCGAGTTCGATCCTTTCGGCGGAGTTCGCTGCTTTGGCCAAGGCATCCAGCGCACCGGCCTTGGAAGCGACCTTGGCGCGGGCCGTGTCGGCGCCGAACTCGCGCGCCCGCTCCTTCGCGCAGGCGGCGTAGTCGATGGCACGCGGCGGCGGCAGCTTCGCGGCGGCTTCGGGATACTGGTTGATCCCGATAAGCACATCCTTGCGGCGGTGAAAGTCACGCAGGCGCGCGGCGCGAGTCGCCTTCACCCAGCCCTGCGGAAGCCCTTTCTCAAAAGCGTCGGCCATCCCGCCGGCAGCTTCGATCTCCTGCAAATGCGCCCAGGCCTTGCGCGCCATTTCATCCGTGAGGCTCTCCACCGCCCACGATCCGCCCACCGGGTCGATGACCTTGGTCAGCTCGCACTCATCGCTGAGGATGGGATGGATGTTGCGCGCGATGCGGCGCGAGAAGGCATCGGGCTCGCGCACAACCTCGTCAAACGCGCCGACGTGCAGGCTGTCGCACCCGCCGAGCACCGCCGAGAACGCCTCGCTCGTCACCCGCAGCATGCTGGTGTGCGCGTCGAAGCGGGTCTTGTTCCAGAGACCCGTGCGGGCGTGCAGGTGGCACGACCGTTCGTCCTCCGGAATCCCCGCGACCTCCTGGATGCGGTTCCATAGCATGCGGCCCGCCCGCAGCTTGGCGATTTCGATGAAGAAGGGCGAACCGACGGACAGCGAAAGTCGGATGCGCGGGGCGACGGCCGCCGGATCCAGCCCGCGCGACTCCATCTCCCGCAGGTAAGCCAGCGCCGTGGCGAGCACGCAACCCAGCTCCTGTGCGGAGGATGCCCCGCCGTCGTGGTAGGCGTTGCCTGAGGCATTGGCCATCTGCATGCGCGGCGCGTGCTTCAGCCCGAAGCGCATGAGCGACTCCATCTGGTCATAGAGGCCCGGGAGCCCGCCCGCGACCTGACCGCGCTCGACCAACACACCCAGCGGATCGAGGTCGAGGCAACCCTCCAGCACGGCGGGATCGTAGCCCGCGGCGCGCGCCTGGCGGAAGAATAGCGCGCCGAGGGCCGCCGGTGCCGCGCCGACCCGCAGGAAGACGGAAACGGCGTCGAGCCGGACATTCTTGAAGAGGGCCTCAAAATCCTCCGCCGTGGCCGCGCTCACACCGCACCGCCCCGTCGACGACCGGTCTCCCGCAGCGGGCCCGCGCCCTTCCCGCGTCAGCGCGTCGAACCAGATGTTCAGCTCGTCCTGACCGCGCTCCAGCTGGTGCAGCAGGACCTTGTTGAGGGCAGAGGGCGTCGGCTCGAATAGCTCCTGCGAGATCCGCCATGTGCGCCCGTGGTAGCCCGCCGCACTCTCCCCGCGCGTGCGCAGGCCCGCGCCCGGCCATTCCGTCGCGTGCGGCACTGCCTCCAAGTCGGCACGTGTGTAGAGCGGCTTCACCGCGAAACCTTCGTGCGTGGGCGTCATGAGCACCTTCTCGAACGGCGCGCCCTTCAAGAGTGCCTCCGCCTCCCCGCGCCACTGGTCCTCCCGCGGCGGCGGGAATGCCTCCGCGAGCCCAAGCGAATCAACCGTGTCGTGCTTTTCCATATTGTTTGTCCTTCAAAATTATGATGCCTTGCAGGCGGGTAAGATCTCCCGCATGGTCGCGCATTGCAGCATAAATCGGTCGCATGACAAGATTTTTCTAAAAGCGCTCCTTATTCAAAACCATCAGAACATGAATTTATTTTATATTTCCTCTTGCCTCGCATTCCCGTGCCCGCGTAGAGAATCAGCCCATCATTGGAGACCGCACCATGCTTGAATACATCGACCATCTCGGAATCGCCGTTCATTCCATCGAAGACAACCTTCCCTACTACGAGAAGACCCTCGGGCTGACCTGCGAAGCCGTCGAGGAAGTGCCCTCACAGAAGGTGAAGACCGCCTTTTTCAAGGTGGGCCAAACCTACCTCGAACTGCTTGAACCCACCTCCCCCGACAGCCCGGTGGCCAAGTTTCTGGAGAAGAACGGCGAAGGTATCCACCACATCGCCTTTCATACCAAGGATGTCCCCGCCGCGCTCAAGCAGGCCGCCGGCACCGGCGTGCGCCTCATCCACGAGGCCCCCGTCCCCGGAGCGCACGGCAAGCAGGTCGCCTTCCTGCATCCGAAATCAACCCACGGCGTGCTCACCGAATTCTGCATGCCCGCACCGAAAGCCGACTCGTAAAATCCTCCCACGGAGACACCGACCATGCCCATCGATCCCAAGCTACTCGCCGACCTCAAAGAGCGGCGCGCCAAAGCCGAAGCCAGCGGCGGCGAGGAACGCGTCGCCAAGCGCCACGAAAAAGGCCTTATGACCGCGCGCGAGCGCGTGCTCGCGCTCTTCGACGAGGGAACCTTCCAGGAATTCGGTGCCTTCGCCGAGCACAGTTGCACCCGCTTCGGCATGCAGAAACGCTACATGCCGGGAGACGGCGTCGTGACGGGTATCGGCTACGTCGACGGCCGGCCCGCGGCCGCCTTTTCCCATGACTTCACCGTCGGCGGGGGCGCGCTCGGCCGCATCCACGCCAAGAAGGTCTGCGACCTCATGGACTACGCCCAGAAAGCGGGCATGCCTGTGATCGGCATCAACGACTCCGGCGGCGCGCGCATCCAGGAGGGTGTCGACTCGCTCTCCGGCTACGGCCAGATCTTTTTCCGCAACGTGCAACTCTCCGGACTCGTCCCGCAGATCGCCATCATCGCGGGTCCCTGCGCGGGCGGCGCGGCCTACTCCCCCGCCCTCACCGACTTTATCATCATGACGCGGGACAACGCCAATATGTTTATCTGCGGGCCGCAGGTGATCAAAGCGGCGACGGGCGAAAACGCCAAGCTCGACCAGTTTGCCACGGCCGAGGCCCATGCCTCGGTGAGCGGCAACATCCACCTCGTCGCGGAGGACGACACGCACGCCCTCGACCTCGCCAAGCAGATCATGAGCTACCTGCCGTCGAACAACCTCGACGACCCGCCGCACGACCTCACCAAGAGTGTCGCAATCAGCCCGGTTCCCCGCTTCAACGAGATTATCCCCGAAGACCCGAAGAGCGGCTTCGACGTAAAAGAGGTCATCGAGACACTCGCCGACGAGGACACGTTCTTCGAGATCATGCCCGATTTCGCGAAGAACCTTGTCGTCGGCTTCGCGCGCATCGAAGGCGTCGTCGTGGGCATTCTCGCCAACCAGCCCATTGCCAAGGCGGGCTGCCTCGACATCGACAGCTCCGACAAAGGGGCCCGCTTCATCCGTGTCTGCAACATCTACCAAGTCCCCATCGTCAACCTCGTCGACGTCCCCGGTTTCTTTCCCGGACTCGCCCAGGAGCGGGGCGGGATCATCCGCCACGGCGCGAAGATGCTCTTCGCCTACGCCGCCGCCACCGTGCCGAAGATCACCGTCATCATGCGCAAAGCCTACGGCGGCGCCTACCTCGCCATGTGCTCGTCCGACCTCGGGGCCGACCTCGTCTATGCATGGCCGACGGCGGAAATCGCCGTCATGGGGGCCGACGGCGCCGTCAAGATCATCTTCGGGCGCGAGATCGAAGCGGCGGAGGATCCCGACGCAAAATTCAAGGAAATCTACGACAACTACCGGGAGGAGTTCGCCACGCCTTACCAAGCGGCGCGCAACGCTTTGATAACAGATGTTATTGATCCCGCCGACACACGCTCCATGGTGTCTCTCGGCTTGCGCGGCTTGCTCTCCAAACGGGAGACCCGCCCGCCCAAGAAACACGGCAACATACCCCTCTGATCCATGACCATCACTTTCGCCTTAACCGAGCACACCCTGGAGGCCTTCTACGACTCCCTCGAGCACCTCACGGGGTTCTTCCTCGTGCTCCTCGTGCTCCTCCTCCTCTGGGGGGTCACGGCGCTCATCGGCAAGGCATTCATTGCCGCGGAGGCAAAAAAGAAAGTGCGCGCGGGATCTGCAACCGGGAGCGCACCGACCGCCCAGGCACCCGCCCAGGCAGACACCAGCCCGGAAGAAATCGCCGCCATCGCCGCGGCGATCTCCATGCTCATGGGGGGCCGCCACCGCATCCTCTCCATCCGCACGCCCGAAACCTCATGGGGCCGCGAAGGACGCCGCCAGCACTTCGCCTCCCACAAAATCCGTTGACGCCGGCTCCGCCGCAAAACTGAACCACAAAAACCGGTTTTCCTTCACCCAATGAAAAAACACTTCCGCATTACCGTAAACGGCAAGGAATTCGACGTCGTCGCCGAGTCACTCGACACCGGCGACACCTCACCGGCGCCCCGCCGGACCACCGTCCCGCTCGTGCCCTCGGCGGCACCCCGCCAGTCCGCCGCGCCCGCGCCCGCTCCGGCGGCCATGCCCGCCGCCGCGGGGGACGGCGACGTCGTCTCCCCGCTTGCGGGCAAAGTCGTCTCCATCGATGCTCCCGTGGGCACAACCGTAAAGGCGGGCGACAAAGTCGTGACCCTCGAGGCCATGAAGATGAACACCATCGTCTCCTCGCCCGCCGACGGCACGGTCAAGAGCGTCGCCGTGCACGTCGGCGACGGCGTCGAAGAAGGCCAGGTCCTCCTCAACATCGGGTAAGGTTCCGCTCGCCTCTCTTATGAACTTCCTTATCGACCTCTGGAACACTACCGGTTTCGACGACCTTACATGGCGGATGGTCGCCATGTGGTTCGTCGTCGCCACCCTGCTCTACCTCGCCGTCGGCAAAGGCTTCGAGCCCCTCCTGCTCGTGCCCATCGCCTTCGGCGCGCTCCTCGCCAACCTGCCCACCGAAGGCGTCCTCGAAGGCATGAAAATGTACGGCCAGGAGCTGCGTGACGACGGCAGCGGAGGTCTCTTCTACTACTTCTATCAGGGCATACACCTACAGATCTTTCCTCCCATCATCTTCCTCGGCGTCGGCGCGCTGACGGACTTCGGCCCGCTCATCGCCAACCCGCGAATGCTCATCCTCGGCGCCGCCGCGCAGTTCGGCGTCTTTGCCACCGTCATCGGTGCCACGCTCCTCGGCTACACCGTCGCCGAAGCCGCCGCCATCAGCATCATCGGCGGCGCCGACGGCCCCACCTCCATTTTCGTCGCCAACCGGCTCGCTCCCGAACTGCTCGCCCCCATCGCCGTCGCGGCCTACAGCTACATGGCCCTCGTGCCCCTGCTGCAACCGCCCATCATGCGCCTCCTCACCACCGAGAAGGAACGCAAGATCCGCATGCAATCGCTGCGCAAAGTGAGCAAAACAGAGAAGCTCATCTTCGCCGCCGTCGTCATGATGACGTGCATCCTCCTCGTCCCGTCGGCCTCCCCGCTCATCTTCATGCTTTTCCTCGGCAACTTCTTCCGCGAATGCGGCGTCGTCGAACGCCTGAGCAAGTCCGCGCAAAACGAGATCATCAACATCGTCACGATCTTCCTCGGCATCAGCGTCGGCATCACCATGAGCGGTGAACGGTTTCTCGATGTGCGCACCCTCGGTATCATTTTCCTCGGCGTCGTCGCCTTCGGCATCGCCACCGCCGCCGGTGTCATCGGGGCCAAGATCATGAACCTCGTGAGCAAACAGAAGGTCAACCCCCTCATCGGCTCCGCCGGGGTCAGCGCCGTGCCCATGGCCGCGCGCGTCTCCCAGACCGAAGGCGCCCGCGCCGACCCGGGCAACTTCCTCCTCATGCACGCCATGGGACCCAACGTCGCCGGCGTCATCGGCACCGCCCTCGTCGCCGGCTACTTCATCGCCGCTTTCAGCAACTGACGCCCACGGCGACACCGGGCTCCGACCAGCCGGGGCCCGCAGCGACCGGGCGAGCGCCCGCAATTTCCCCCACGCGTCTTCCCTCCGGCGTCAACGACTTATTACGTCGTAGATCAACGCACTCACGCCCACGGCGACACCGGGCTCCGACCAGCCGGGGCCCGCAGCGACCGGGCGAGCGCCCGCAATTTCCCCCACGCGTCTTCCCTCCGGCGTCAACGACTTATTACGTCGTAGATCAACGCACTACGTCGTAGATCAACGCACTTTCCACATCCGGCTAAGGTCTAACCGGCAAAGGGTCGCGGCGGATTTCAACGCGGAGCGCTCCGGCGGCGCAACCGACGATGACGACGGTTGCACCCACTTCGATGTAGCCATCTTTGGAGAGGGCATCGTGAAATTGGTCGTCGACACAAACTCTGCCGGACGGCCGAAGGGAGGTTTTTGCAACCGCCTGTTTTCCGATCAATGGATTTGGAGAGTCTACCGCAGCCGATTCATTGGGCGGATTCCAATCGCCGTCTCGACGGTATCCCGTCGCGAGACTCACAACAAAGTAGCCAAAAGCACACAAGAGGAGGTTGTACGCGAGCAAACCGGCCCAGAACGGGAGGGAGAGACGCGAGAAAACGAAGAACATGAGTGCCGCAACTGTACCGTAGACGAAAGTCGCAACAATGATCGTCACGAGGACGAGCAACGGCTCCCGTTTGAACTCTTCAAAGGTCATGGTTTCACTGGAACGAAACTTTGCACACCCATCCTCCAAGGGAAAACTAATAGCGAAAAGAGGACAACCGATCACGCCCGTCACCGGCGATACCGTGCTCAACATCCCAGGTCATCGGCTTGTGTAGTATGACGAATTCCAGAACGGGGCGGTCGACCCGGACAAAAGGAAGGTGAACGTGGGGGTGAACGCGGCTTACCGGCGGGCGAGCGACGGGCGTTGGGTGGAGCCGCACTGGTTTGGCGATGCCTTTGCTCCGTGGACCGAGGTCAGGTCGATCAACGACGAGCGCCAGTACTATTCGCCCGACAATGTCACCGTGGAGGACGGTCTGCTCCGGTTCCGCGCGGACCGGGAATCCGTGGCGGACCCGTTCGGATGGTATGTCCCAGGCTACCATGAATACACTTCCGGAAAATTAAACACGGCCGAGCAGTTCCAATTCCGCTTCGGCATCGTCAACATCCGGGCAAAGCTGCCCGAAGGCACCGGCCTGTGGCCCGCGCCACACTTTACCAGAGCGTGTGAGCGCATGGTAATCTGAGCCGGGTTCTGAGAAAGAATTAATGAACCCGAAAGAGACAGCAAAGAGCTACGATGAACTGGCTTCCCATTGGAATGGCGCAGATTTCAATCGAAAGAACGGGATTGAACAGCACCACCGAGCATTGCGGTTCACAAAGAACCGATTTAGGGTGATCGACATCGGAGGTGGTAGCAGTGGCCGGATCATCGAACTGCTGATCGAGGAGGGTTTCGAGGTAGAGGGCTTGGATATCTCACCAAAAATGATCGAGTTTGCCAAGGCACGACACCCAAAGCAAAAACTTCACCTCGCGGATTTCTGCGACTGGGATTTCCCAAAGAAATATGACTTCATTTCCGCTTGGGACAGCGCTTGCCATGCTCCCCTAGATCGACAGGAATCTCTTCTCGCAAATCTGTGCAATGGCCTCAACGCAGAAGGGGTCTTGATCATTACGAGAGGTGGTCTTGATCAGCCTGACGAAAGGTCGAACCCGTGCTTGGTCCAGCCCCTCCACCATGCCACCTTGGGGATTCCAAAGCTCCTGCAAGTAATTGATCGATCCGGCTGCATCTGTCGCCACCTGGAGTACGACCAATATCCGGAACTCCACATCTACCTTATCATCCAGAAGACCGAGGGCACAGGCGTCGGCGCCTAACGGCGTATTGGCAAATTTACGCTGGCTTCAGAGGGTAATCGCGTATGGTCTACACTGACATGAAAATGACTGCGCACCTTTTGATACTTGGTTTACTGATCCTTTCACCCGCGATCATCGGGAAGGAAACGAAAGGCACTTTCTCCATGGAGGTCACGCGGACCGTCACCTACCCTTATCTGGTCATCACCCCGGAGGATTTTGATGCCGAACAACCCGCTCCGCTGATGCTGTTTTTGCACGGTGCCGGTGAGCGCGGAGACGATCTCCTGGCAGTCAAAAAACATGGCCCGTTTTCCAAGCTTAAAGAACTCGAGATTAACTGCATCCTCTTGGTTCCGCAATGTCCTCCGGGAGAAGGCTGGGTGCCGGAGGTGCTCGCGGGGCTGCTGGATGAAGTCGAAGCGAGATACGTTATCGATAGTTCGCGGATTTACGTGACAGGCCTGAGCATGGGAGGCCATGCCACTTGGGCGCTGGCGGGATTCCAGCCGGAGCGATTTGCTGCGATCGCGCCGATCTGCGCGCGGGGCCGATCGGAGGACGCGGCAAAACTCGCCGGGGTTTCCATCTGGGCTTTTCATGGCGATGCGGACAGGGTCGTCCCGCTGGAGAGAGCCCAGGCCATGATTGACACCGTCAAAGCCGCCGGAGGTGAACCGCGATTCACAATTTATCCGGACGCGGGGCATGACGCATGGACGCCGACTTACAATGATCCTGAGTTCTATTCGTGGCTCTTTTCTCAGAAACTGCCGTAGTTCATCCAAACCAATGACGACCAGGCGCTCCTGCTCACCGCCTGAACCTCCGATTGCCCCCGCAACCGCCACCGGAAATCGGATCGAAATCCAAGACATTGCAGTGGAGACCGTTGCCTTCACGTCAGCGACTTGTGCCAAGGGTGGCTTCCAGTTGAGAGTGGGGGAAACCCAAACGAACTCCATGGGCAAAAGAGTGGGATTTTTTGCATCCGCTCCCATTAAACGGTCGTATAATTTATATAACAATTGCCACAGCCGCGCATACATTGCCTTCGCACATGCCTACGCAAAAACCGCCCAACACTCTGACGCATGAAAGACCGAATGGAACCACAGAACCCACATTCGGGAACGACGGACAGTAGCTCATTTTGACCGAACAGCCAACCAAATGCAAACGGATCGCAATCTTCAATACTGCTCTCTCAATCCCTTGCAAACTGCAGTCTCATAAACAACCCCACCACGTTCTAAATCCCCGCACCACAACAACGCTATGATACCGACTGCTGTTGCTCGACTCACCCCTGTCACCCGAACGGAACAAACACATCCGCCGCCCCGCTGACCCGGCACGGCACAGCGCATCGACACGGGCACATCAGCGCGACCGTGTTTGTATCCACCGACGGCGAAACCTTCGCTGAGGTCGACCTTTCCGGCGAAGGATCGGTGTCGCTCCACGGCGTGGCCCACGGCAGCGGAACCTTCGTTGCCGTACACAGTGAAACAACCGTCATGGTCTCCGCCGACGCCGAAACATGGACCAAGGTCAAAACCGGCATCGACGCCAAAGCCGAAGCCGAAGCCACCCTGCACGCGGTGATCTTCGCCGAAGGCCGGTTCGTTGCTGTCGGCGACGGCGGCGTGATCATCGAATCGACCGACGGCCAGGCGTGGTCGCGCGTCGAAGCGGAGATCGAAGCCTCCCTGCGCGCCGTCACCCACGCCAACGGCGTATTTGTCGCCGCGGATGCGGAAGGTAAAGTCGCGGTGTCGCTCGACGGCGAGACCTGGGCCTCCGCAAAAGTCGCTGAGGGCGAGACACTGCTCACCGTGGAGTATGTCAACGGCAACTACGTCGCGGTCGGCACCGGGGGCTCGGTTCACACCTCCCTCGACGCCGAAGTGTGGACTCGCCAGGAGATTGAAACCGACGCCACCCTCAAGGGCGTAGCCTACGCCGACGGCGAGTTTCACTTCGTGACGGAGGGCAGCGGCAGCCTGTCCGCCAAGGCACGCCTCTTTCTCAACTCCACCGCCACGGCACAGGGCTTCGCCGATTCCGTGTGGTTCGGTCTGCACCACGCGTTTGAAGGCGGGATCGAATACCACGCCGAACACGGCTTCCTCTTCGCCACCGGCGAAAACGAGCAAAGTGTCCTCATTTTCCACTACGATATGGACGCTTGGCTCTGGACCGGCGCCTCGTTATACCCGTTTGTCTACAAACACGGTGAAGACGGCGGCTGGCTCTTTTACGTCGAAAGCAGTGGCGACACCTACTTCGATATCGCCGCCGACGGATATATCACCATCGGCGGCTGAACAGGGGGACGTCGCGCCCTCTGCCTATCGCGTCCGGGTGCGCACGTACCAGCGGGAAAAACCAAGGGGTCGCGCGGCCACGCACCCCCAGCCCCGCCCCGACAAACAAAAACCCGGCTGGGAAGGACGCGGCGACTCCCTGCCAACCACCCCAAGACATCAG
>JAFIGH010000124.1 GCA_020831525.1 Opitutales bacterium | reverse complement strand
CGCGCAAGTTTCATTTCATGTGGTTCACCAGGGCGCGCCCGGGATGTTGGCTCTTGTGAGTCTATTCGCGGGGACCGGCCTGATCACGACTGCCGTTTTCTGGCTCGTCTTCGTAATTCCGTCGCGGTAATCCACGGCAGGATTCCGTGCGGGAGCCGGTCGGAAGGAGGCGGCGAAAGATCAGCGGGCGAAACGTTCCCGGGCGGCTTTGGCGGACGCACCCATTTCCATTTCTTCGAGGAGACCGATGACGGCGCCGGGGTCAGGCGGAGTGGCCTCGTCGACAGCGGAGACGTCGAGGGAAGTATCGAGGCGGGTCATCTCGAGGTTACGCAGGAGATCCCCGCGCCCGGCGTGCACGAGTGCCTGGAATCGCTTGGGCTGCAATTCGCCGCAGTGGGCGAGCACGCCTGCGAGATCCTTGTACTGGGCGAGCCACTTGGCAGCGGTTTTGGGTCCGACGCCGGCGAGGCCGGGGATATTGTCCGAGGTGTCGCCGATGAGGGCGAGGTAATCGGGAATCTGCGACGGCTTGACCCCGAATTTCTTCTCCACGGCTTCTTCATCCAGTTCGCGCCAGCCGAGTTTGGGATTGGCCGTGGGCGGGGGCATCCACTGGGTCACGCCGGGGCGCACGAGCTGGGCGAGGTCTTTGTCGGCACTCACCACCATGACGCTGTCGCCCGCGTCGGCGCGCCGCACCGCGCACGAGGCGATCAAGTCGTCCGCCTCCACACCGTCGTGCTCCACGCCCGCGTAGCCCATTGCGCGCGTCCACTGCTTGATGGCGGGGATCTGCTGCTCAAGAGCGGGCGGGGTCTCCTTGCGGTTGGCCTTGTAGTCGGCGTGCAGCGCGGTCTGCCGCGCGGCGCCGCCGAGGTCGAAAAAAACGACGAGCCGGTCGGGGGCGAGACGGTCGTCCACCCACCAGAGCGAGCGCACCCAACCGTGCAGCGCGCCCGTGGGAAAGCCGTCTTTGCGCGTGAGGTCCGGCATTCCGTAGAACGCGCGGAAAGCGAGGTTGTAGCCGTCGACAAGAGCGATTTTCATAAGCGCCCTTCCCTATCAGGCATTCCGCCCGGAGCGCAACTCCGTGCCGGCGCACAGGCGCTGGATATTCGAGCGGTGGCGCACGACGATCAAGACGGCGAGGACGAGGCACAGGATAGATATCCAAACGGGGTATTTGAAGGCCACGGAACTGAACGGCAGGCTCACGCCGAGCGCGATGGACGCGAGCGACACATAACGGGAGGAGAAAAAGACGACGAGCCACAAGAACACGCCGACAAGCATCACCCAGGGCACAACAACGAATAGCCCGCCGATCGTCGTAGCCACGCCCTTTCCGCCGCGGAAACCAAGAAAGATGGAGAAACTGTGCCCGAAGATGGCACAAACGAGACAGACGACGGCGAGCAACCGGCCCATCGAATATTCACCGGGACCGTGAGCCAAGTCGCCGTACCATGCCATCCCAAACCCGATGAGCGCCGCCGCCACGCCCTTGAAGGCATCGAAAAAGAAGCACAGGTATCCCGGCCCCTTGCCGAGTGCCCGCAACACGTTGGACGCCCCCGGATTGCCGCTGCCCACCGAAAAAATGTCTACCCGGTGAGCCCGCGCGATAATCACGGCAAAGGGGACGGAACCCAGCAAATAGCCCGCAACTGCGGCTATGAGGAAAGCAAGCAATGAAGTCATCGGCATGTTCGCGTGCGAACCGGGAACGCCCGGCAACTGGGCGATGTTTACCCCATCCGCCAATCACGGCGCAAGAAAAAGGGCGCGCGGCGTCACGGGAACCGCCGGAATGCCCGCGGACGCGGCCGGAGCCCGGCGTGCTCCGCGGGGCCAGAGCCCCTCCGCTCCGGCTGCATGCGGTTCCCCGCGGCCCTCCCCGGTTCCGGCTTTACACGGCGGCGCGCCGCTCTACATTGCGCCCCATAATCTCCCGTATGAAAAGGTCCGCGAACAACCGATGCACTGTCCTGTCGACGGCGGAAGCGCGCCCCGGCGTCCATCCGGCGGCCTGATTCCACCGCGCATGGACATCCTCAAGGCATATTGGCGCATGGAGTATGTGACCTCTCCCTCGGACGGAGACGCGGGGCACGCGAGCCCATTTGCCGAGCTGCCGCGCGCAGGAAACGACCGCAAGGCCCTCATCGTCCACCGCGCGAAGCACAACTACCTCGTTCTAAACAAGTTTCCCTACAATCCGGGCCACCTGCTCGCCGTTCCCTACGAAGCTGTACCGGAGCTGGCCGACCTCCCGCGCCCGGCCCGCGCGGAATTGATGGAACTGGTCGTTTTCGCACAGGATCTCGTGCGCCGTGCGATGCATCCGGACGGCTTCAACGTAGGCATGAACCTCGGCAAAGTCAGCGGCGCGGGGATCCCGGGCCACCTGCACATGCACATTGTGCCGCGCTGGTCGGGCGACACGAACTTCATGCCAGTCATCGGCCGGACGCGCACCCTGCCGCAGGCACTCGAGGACACGTGGGAGGTGCTCCGCGCCCATGTGCGCGCGGAAACCAAGGACAATTGATGCCCGAAAAGACGCTCTATTTCCAGAGTCCGCGGATGCTCGCCGAGCTGTATTGCGGCGACGAGGGCCTGCTCCGGGAGGTGGAAACCCGCCTCGGGACGCGGCTTGTCACCCGCGAGGACTGGCTCACCATCGAGTCCGGTCCCGCCGAACTCGCCGCCGCGGAAACTTTTTTTGAGTTGCTGGAGGCGGCGCGGCGCAACGGCCTGCGCATCACGCGCACCGATTTCCGCAATGTCCTGCGCGAGGTGGCGGAGGGGCGGGCGGACGAGCTGCGCGGAGTCTTTGACGCCGCGCACGTCATTCACCTTAAGCGCAAGAGCGTTATCCCAAAGACCGTCAACCAGAAGAACTATCTTGAGTCGATCGGAAAGCGCTCCGTGGTCTTCGGCATCGGTCCGGCGGGGACGGGAAAAACCTACCTCGCGGTGGCCGCGGCATTGAACGCCCTGCAACAGGATCAGGTCGAACGGATTATCCTCACCCGGCCCGCTGTGGAGGCGGGCGAGGCGCTCGGCTTTCTGCCCGGCGATCTCACCGAGAAAATCCAGCCTTACCTTCTGCCACTTTATGACGCGATTTACGAAATGCTCGGCCGCGCCGAGGGGCGGCGCCTCGCCGGTCTGGAGAGCGACCGCGACCGCCGTGACGACCGCCAGGCGAAGATCGAGATCGCGCCGCTCGCCTATATGCGCGGCCGCACCCTTTCCAACGCCTTTGTCATCCTCGACGAGGCACAGAACACAACGCCGGAGCAAATGATGATGTTCCTCACCCGCCTCGGCGAAGGGAGCCGCATGGTCATCACCGGAGACAAGACCCAGATCGACCTGCCGCGCCACAAATATTCCGGACTCAAGGAAGCCGAGCACGTCCTCGTCGGCGTGGAGGGCATCGCCTTCCACTATTTCGAGGGCCGCGACGTCGTGCGCCACCCCATGGTGCAGCGCATCATCGACGCCTACAGCGCCTACGAGAAACAAACCGGCGCGCACTCCCCGCGCGAAGTCGCCAAAGACTGACCCGCACCGTATCCCGCAATGGCTGTTTTCCGCAGAAACCGCAAGGAATCCTACCGACGCCGCCGCATTCAGGCCGCCACGGGGCAGCCCGGCGAAGGCTTTGCCTTCGACCGGCGCGGGCTCGCCAACTCCGGTCTCTTCGCCGCCCTTGCCGTGCTTATCATCGTGGTGTGCTTCGCCGGCCTCTCTCCGCCCACCCCGGTTATCCGCGAAGGGCAGGTCGCGCGCACGCGCGTAACGGCTGACTTTGACTTCACCTACCGCAGCGAAATCGAGACGCGCGCCCTGCAGGAGGAGCGCGGCCGACGTGTGCCGCCCGTGTACCGCATCGAAATGGCAGGCTACGAGTCTTTCAAGGGGAGTTTCGAACGCATCCTTGAAGCGCTCCAGACCCACTTCTCGCTGCCCGACGCTGACGCCGAGCGCCCCCGCCCCAACGCCGAGGCCATCGCCGAAGCGATCCGGCGCGACGACATCCCCAATCCCCACAATCTCAGTCCGGGCGACCTCGCTGTCGTCTTCGGCGCACTTTCGCCGCGCCAGCGGCGCGAGGCCTCCGAAGAGGCACTCCAGACCCTGCGCGACGTCCTCCGCCAAGGCATTTACGAAACGGACGAGAGTCCCTTCGGCGACGCCTCCGGCCGCCTCAGCCGCTTCAACGTCTTCGACGACGAGGGACGCCTCGACCAAGTGGATATCCAGCCCTACGAGGAGGCGCTACGCTCCCTGCGCATCAACCTCTCCGCCCTCGACGTGCCGCGCCATGTTTCCATCGCCTACTTCCGCATGCTCCGGGAAGGGCTCCAGCCCAACGTCCGCTTCGACGAAGAAAAAACCAATGCCCTCGTCGCCCGCACGCAGGCCGCCGTCGAGCCCGTTACCGTGAGCTTGCGCCAGGGAGACACCATCCTCGAGCCCAACACCCGCGTCTCCGCCCGCCAAGTGGAGCAGCTTGAAGCCTACCGGCGCGCGCTGCGTCACGCCGAAGCGCAAGAGCGCACCCTCGGTCTCGACCCGCTTTTCATCGAGCGCGCACTCCTTGTCATCATCGTTGTCCTCGGGGCGGCCCTCTACCTGCGCATTTCACGTATTTCCATCGCGGCCAACCAGCGGATCATCACATACGCCGGGCTACTCGTCCTCTTCAATCTGCTCATCATCCGGCTTCTCTTCGAATTCCGCACCAGCGGCGTCGCCGAGGCCAACCCCGTTCTCTCCACCGTCGTACCGTTTTTCACTCCGGTGGCGCTCGGGCCGATGATCATCACCATGCTCCTCGGCGTTGCGCCGGGCGTCCTCGCGGCCGCTTTCATTGGCATTCTCAACGCCATGATGTACGGCAACTCGCTTCACATCCTCGTCGCGAGTCACCTTACCGCCCTCGTCGCCATCTACTTCTGCCGAAACATCCAAATGCGTGCACGGGTCGTACGGGCGGGCTTTTTCTCGGGGCTTGTCCTCGCCTCCGCCGCCATTCTCATCGGCCTGCGCGACTCGGTGGAGTGGTCCACCGTCATATACCAAGTCTTCGCCGCCGCCGGCGCGGGCGCGCTCACCGGCGTCATCGTCGTGGGCATCCTCCCCTTCTGGGAAAACCTTTTCAAGGTCTCCACCGACATTACCCTCCTCGAACTCACCGACTTCAACCACCCCCTTCTGCGCCGCCTGCAAATGGAGGCCCCCGGCTCCTACCACCACAGCCTCATGGTCGCCAACCTTGCGGAAAACGCCGCCGCCCGCATCGGCGCCAATCCCCTCGTCTGCCGCGTCTGCTCGCTCTACCACGACATCGGCAAAATGGTGAAACCCGAATACTTCACCGAAAACCAGCGCGACGGCTACAACCCCCACATCGAACGCAACCCGTCGATGAGCGCCCTTGTCATCAAAGCGCACGTCAAGGAGGGCGTCCAGCTCGCCCGTGAATACAAGCTTCCGCGCATTATCGTCGACGTCATCCGCGAGCACCACGGCACCAGCCTGATCCAGTACTTCTACTACAAAGCCCTTGAGCAGCAGCGCGTCTCCGCCCTGCCCGACTCGCCCATGCCCAACGCACCGCGTGTCGAACTCGACAAGGTCAACGAAGACACCTACCGCTACGAAGGGCCGCGCCCGCACTTCGTCGAGAGCACTCTCATTATGCTTGCCGACTCCGTCGAAGCCGCCGGCCGCTGTCTGCGGAAGGTCACTCCGCAAAGTATCGACGAACTCCTCGAAAAAATCTTCCAGCAACGGCTCGAAGACAGCCAGCTCGACGACGCCCCCCTCACCATCCGCGACCTCGCCGCCGTGCGCGAGAGCTTCTCCTTCACCCTCCTCAACATGCTCCACGCGCGCATCGAATATCCGGAAGATCCGGAGGCCGAACGCAAGGCCCGCAAACGCGCCGCGCGCAAGAGCGCCAGCCCTTTCGCTGAAGCCGCCGAGCGGGCCGCCGCCCGCGAAACCGGGGCCACACCGTCCGTTCTTCCGGAAGATCAATCCGCTCCGAAAAGCGACGGCGACGACGTTGAACCCGAGCCTGCTTCCGCCGCGCCGCGCGGAACCGGCGGCTGAGATCCGCATGCCCCGCCCGCCCCGCGCCGTCGAGGCCGTCTGCGAAGTTCCGGGCTTCGCGTGGGACGTCGATGCCCTCTCCCGCATGTTCGCCGTGCTCGACACTCATGCGCTCGCCACCCGCGCCCCGGCGGGCACCGTCGCTCTCGCCTTTCTCGACAACCCGGCCTCCGCCGCCCTCCACCGCAACTTTTTCGACGACCCCGAGCCCACCGACGTCATGACCTTCCCCGGCGACCCGGACGAAGACCACGCCGGCGACATCGCCGCCAACATCGACATCGCCCGCGAAGAAGCCCCCGAAGCCCGCTGGACCTCCGACGAAGAACTCACCCTCTACCTCGTCCACGGCTGGCTCCACCTCGCCGGTTTCCGCGACGACACCACCGAAGCCACCGCCGCCATGCGCGCCGCCGAAAACGATCTGCTCAACCACCTCCGGGCCCATGAAGCCCTTCCCGCCTTCACCTGGCCGTGAGCGGGGCTGCCAGCCCGGCGTCCGCGATCCTACGGCGCAGAAAGTCTTCGCTGAGTGCCGGAGTCAGCCCCAGGTCACTCGATTCCGAAAATATAACAAAGAAGAATTCGTTCCAACGCCTTCTGGACTATTGCGATCTCGCTACCCGGAAGCCCGTAAGAAGATTCTGCGACAACGGTCCGATGCCCATGCGAAACTCTATCCGTGTCCACGAAACCGAAGCAAACCAAGAACCCCCGCGTATTACACGCGAGTCTCCACTCATCGGACCGCGGGTGTCCGCATCCTTCGCTCCCGGTTCAATATACCATTCTCTCTGATACCGGTCCCAGAGAATCTCGTCGACGTTCCCCGCCATGTCATACAACCCGAATCCGTTCGGAGAAAAGGTGCCCACCGGTGTCGTTCCCCGCCCCTCGGATGTGTTATGATAGTAGTTTGCGAGCGTTTCATTGACCGTCTCGTTTCCCCATGGCCAGCGTTTTTCGACAAGACCGCCGCGCGCAGCCTTCTCCCACTCCGCTTCCGTCGGCAGGCGGTAGCCGTCCGCGCTCCAATCCACATGACTTTCGGCAATTTGAGCGAACTGACCGGCACGATAAATTTCCGTGTGTGCGCCGTCCGTGTAATACACTGGAGTCAAACCTTCCCTTTCGCTTTTCGCGTTGCACCACTTCACAATATCGTACCAGTTCAATCCAACGACCGGATGGCGGTTATTCTCAACAGTATCGGGAATGCCACCTCTGGTAACCCCTTGCTCATCTTGATAAGATCCCCGGGTCCCGGGGTTGTCGAAACTATACCCGTTGGCAATCGCCCAATCGTACGTTTCCCTCCACTCTTCGTATGTCACGGTCGTTTGTGCCATATAAAATTCACTTACATAAACGTCGTGCGCCGGCCGGACCCCGATTATGATATCGAGCTCATTATGAGAGTCACCCCGCTTGTAGCTCCCGGCGGGAATGAGTGAGAATCCCTCGGGTGCAGGACCCGTCACCGCAACCCTGAGAAACAAGGGTGCGTCGCCGCCTACATCAAACACCGCCTCGCGGCCTTCAACGCCATCCGCCGCCCACACAGTATGTTCTTCAGCGGGTTCGGCGGGATGCCAGTCGACAAGGTCAGCCGATTGCGAAATGGAGACGAGAATATCCGTCGCATCGGTGTTCACCCGGTAGAGAAGCACCACACGTCCGGGACCGCCGGAAGGCCGCTCCATGCGGGGCAGGTCCTCCGGAACGGCGTCCTGCGGCAGGAGCCCCATTCCATAGGCTTCCAGATTCGTGAGCTTGAGGGGACCGTGGCGGTCCGCGGCACCGCTAAACTCGACCGGCAGTCCGGCGGCAGCGACCCACTCCACGAAGGATACCGCCACCAGGTCAAGCCGGGCTGGCGAACTGAAAGCGGTCCCTTCGCTGTTCTGCGCCCGCAACCGGAAAAAAGCACCATCGAGAAAAGTGACTGCCGACAACACCCGGAGTTCATTCGTCTGGGTTCCCCGGAAAAGTTCGCCGCCCAACGCACCGTCGGTAATATTGCTGAAAGACTCACCGTCAGTCGACAGTTGCCACTGGTATTCAAAGGACGGATACCCCGAAACCTCGGCAGCAAACAGCGTCTCCGCCCCTTCGCCCACCCGCCGGTTGACCGGGTCGGTGATGAAAACCGGAGCCGTCGGCGCCGGGGTCACCGACAAAGCGGCGGTTGCGCTTATGATCGTTCCCTCGCTGTTCTGCGCTACGGCCCGGAAGAGATGTCCGTCCATGTCGAGTGTTGTCGGAAAAACCATAAGCTCCGTTGAATCGACGCCGGAGAACGGACCGCCAGTTTCCAGCACGACGAAGCTCGCGCCGCTGTCGGTCGACATTTCCCAACCGATCCCGGGTTCAGGCACACCCGAGACCTCGACGTGAAACACAGCCGGATCACCTTCTTGCACGGTCGCGGCCTGCGGGTCGGCAAGGAATTCCGGAACCAAGGCAACAACAACGCTTAACAACGCCGGATCACTCTTATACACTTGTTCAGCTACGGTGACAACGGCACGGACAACCAAACCGTCAAGGAAGGAAGATACGTTGAAAACCGTCAGTACGTCTGTGAACACGCCACCGAAGACGCTCCCGTCGGACACGTTGCCATAAGTCTTGCCGTCGTCGTAGGAGACCTCCCACCGGATCTCAGCCGCCTCAGGGTCAGCTACCTCAACAGTGAAAGCAGCATCGGCACCGACCGCCGCCGCAGTATCCTCCGGATGGGCGACAACAGGACTCGGTACGGTGCCCGCAACCGAGGAGTAGGTTCTGCCCATACGGATCTCGTCGATGCGGGTGCCCGTGTAGTCGGCGCCGTCCTGCCCTTGGGCGGGTCCGTTGTTGTAGACCCGAAGCATCACGCGGTCGACACCGAGATCTTCGACCATAGTGAACTCAGAAACGGGATCGCCGGGATCTTCAGCCGCAGGATCGGGATTGACCCACCACGCGGCGGTTTTCGCGTCGAAGTCGAGCTTCATAACGAGGAAGACGGTCTCACCGTCGATAACGGGCACGTCCGAGACGGCCCATTTGGCCCCACTAACGCCGTTCTCCTTGAGGCGCTCGCCCCCGGCGGACCAGACCGTCTGGTCTCTCGTCGGGTTGTTGCTGATGCCCATGTAGATGGAGTTGTGTCCCGCAACCGCATCGGAGAGGGTGAACTGGAACCAACCCCCGTTCTCCGGGTCACCGTCGATACTCGGATTCATGAGCACACTGATCCAGCGCTGGCCCGAGGTGCTGAAATAGGAGAGGAATCCGGGAATGAAGCGGTGGACAACATTGTTCCCCTGCTGCGCCTCGTCGCGGAATTCGAAAGCGCCGCCCACGCTTTCAATACCGGGATACGACAGTCCGTCCGCCGTGACGCCGTGGTAGAGCGAGAAGCCGGGCTCGTCCTGCTCCCACGCCCACCATGTGATCTCCTCGCCGCCATCCATGCGCCAGCCGAAGCTGGTGGCGCCGGATTTATTGTCCAGAACGCCCGGCTCCATATCGAAGCCTTCGTAGAGCAGCGTCTCACTGGTCAGGGGAGTTCCGGCGAAAACAAGGAACAGGCAAGGCGAGAGGGCTTGGATGAACCGTGCGGTAGTTTTGTATTTCACTGCAGATTTATCTGAGGTTTCAGAATTGTTGCCAGTCAAAGCCGATCCGATGAAACGAATTCCTCCGGTCAAACCGGCAAAGGCTCACCGCGGCGGCATCTTCAAATGAGAACATCCCGTTCCGCTGTGAACAAGGCAAAATTGACAGATCTTCTCATCCATTCGAAGAGAATCCTGCGGTGCCGCAAGGGTATCACGGATGCAGCCAAGGAAATCCCTCAGCGCAGCGCCACCAGATGCGCGGGCGTCGCGCCCTCGACGGCGTCAACGGGAATCGTTTGGTCAAACGTAACCAAGCGACCGTTTCGGCGCACCGCAAATCCCAGCAAATAAATGTCCGTCAGTTGCCTGGACCCGAGTATGCGGTCGCGCCGAATGACGGTTTCCCGCAAGGAAAGCTCGTCCGCCCAAAACTCGTGGTCATGATGCGCGGCAAAGCGCTCCAAACGGTCGATGACATCAGCGGGTCTCAATGTGAGGGTCTTGCTGTAGCGGGGATGGCTCAGGATACGCACGAGCCCGTTTTCCGTGAGCGGACAGGTCGCAATCCCCACCGACGCGTTGGCCTCCAGCCAACCGTGTGCGGATTCATTGAACGCGTGGTCCGCATCAAACAACGCGATCAGCACATTCACATCGAGCAATGCCCGCTTCACAGGGCTTCCTCGTCCAGGATCCGGTTCACGTGGGCCAATGTGATCGGTTCACCGCGCCGGGGCAGCTGCTGCACTCCGTTGCGAACTTCGCCGCGGGCACCCGCCGAATCCGTCGCACCCGCCGCGTAGCCGCGCCGGGCCAAAGCCGAGATCACCGCCCCGGCCGTGCGCTTCTCCCTCGTCGCCAGCTCCTTTGCCAACGCCAACACATCCGCGTCAATGTCCAAGGTCGTCCTCATGATGATTGATGATGCTGCATCTGATGCGAGAGTCAAGATTCCGCTCTCCGCACCGCATTGGATCTCCGGGCAGCACTCGATTCGTGACGCAGAATCACTTCCGGCGCAGGCGCAGGGCGTTGGCGATGACGGAGACGCTGCTGAGGGACATCGCCGCGCCGGCGATCATGGGGTTGAGGAGGATGCCGAAGAACGGATAGAGAACGCCCGCCGCGACGGGGACACCGAGGGAGTTGTAGATGAAGGCGAAGAAGAGGTTTTGCCGGATGTTGCGGGTGGTGGCGCGGCTGAGGCGCAGGGCGGCGGCGACCCCCGCGAGATCGCCTTTGACGAGGGTGATGCCGGCGCTCTCGATGGCGACGTCGGTGCCCGTGCCCATGGCGATACCGACATCGGCGGCGGCAAGGGCGGGGGCGTCGTTGATGCCGTCGCCCGCCATGGCCACGACGGCGCCTCCGCGGCGCAGTTCCTCGACGATCTCCCGTTTGGCGGCGGGATCGAGGCCCGCGCGGATTTCGTCGATGCCCAATTCGGCGGCCACGGCACGGGCTGTTCCCCCGTGGTCGCCGGTGGCCATGACGACGCGGACGCCGAGATCGTGAAGCGCCTGGATCGCCGCCCGGGATGTCGACTTCACGGGGTCGGCGAGCCCGATGAGCCCCAGCACGGTGTCCCCGCGTGCGACCGCCACGACGGTCCGAGCGCCGTCACGAAGCGAGTCCAGCCGCCCGGCCAGAGCGGCGGGCATTTCCGCGCCGTGTTCTTCGACAAAGGCGGGCTTGCCGAGGACAACGCGTTTGCCGTCCACCTCGCCGGTGACACCGCCCCCGCTGCTTGCTTCGAAGTCCCGCGCTTCGGGAATGGCGGTGCCATTCTCCTTCGCAGCGGCGACGATGGCGGCGGCAAGAGGATGCTCACTGTGGCGCTCGAGCGCGGCGGCGAGACCGAGAAGTTCGTCCTTGCCCACGCCGTCGGCCGGGATCACGTCGGTGACCGCCGGTTTGCCCTCTGTAAGCGTGCCGGTCTTGTCGATGACAAGGGCCGTGACGGAACGCGCCCGCTCGAAGACGGCGGCATTGCGAATGAGCACGCCGGTCTCCGCGCCGCGCCCCACCCCGACCATGATGGCCATGGGTGTGGCAAGACCGAGGGCGCAGGGACAGGCGATGATGAGCACGGCCACGGCGTTGACCACGGCGTAGGCCAGCGACGGCTCGGGGCCGGCGAGCCACCAGATGAAAAACGAGATCACCGCGACCCCGACCACCGCCGGAACAAACCACGCCGCGATACGGTCGACCGTCTTCTGGACGGGAGCGCGGCTGCGCTGGGCTTCCGCCACCATCTGCACGATGCGGGCGAGCAGTGTCTCCGCGCCGACCTTCTCCGCGCGCATGACGAAGCTGCCCGACTGGTTGACGGTGCCGCCGACAACCGCGTCGCCCTCGCCTTTCTCCACCGGCAACGGCTCCCCGGTTACCATGGATTCATCGACGGCGCTCTTCCCTTCTGTCACCGCCCCGTCCACCGGGATCCGCTCGCCGGGCCGCACCCGCAGCCGATCACCGGCTTCGATTTCAGAGACCGGCACCGTCTCTTCTTCGCCGCCGCGGACGCGGGTGGCCGTTTTGGGCGAGAGGTCGAGGAGCGCGCGGATGGCGCCGCCCGTACGCGAGCGCGCCTTGGCCTCGAGCAGCTGCCCGAGCAGGACGAGCGTCGTGATGACGGCGGCGGCCTCAAAATAGAGACCGACAACACCGTTCTGCCGGACGGACTCGGGAAAAACGCCCGGTACCAGCACCGCCGCGGCACTGTAAAGAAAAGCCGCGCCCACCCCGAGCGAGATGAGCGTGAACATGTTGAGACTGCGGTGGACCACCGACCGCCAACCGCGCACGAAAAAGATACCACCCGCCCAGACAACCACCGGCGTGGCGAAGACGAACTCCAGCCACGGCCCCCATCCCGCCGGAATCCACGCCGTCGGATCGCCGCCCGGCAACATGTGCCCCATGGCGATGAAAACAACCGGCACGGTGAGCGCCGCGCTGATCCAGAAACGGCGCGCGAGCGAGCGGACTTCCGCAGCTTCTTCCGCCGAGCCGTCGTCCCCGCCGGCGAAGGCGGGATTGCGCTCCAGTGCCATGCCGCACTTGGGGCAGTCGCCGGGTTTGTCCGACTCCACCCCCGGACACATGGGGCAGAAATACTTCGCCGTCGGCGACGGCTCGACATCGCCGCCGCCGTGATGCCCGCCGCAGCAGGAATGCGCCTTTTCCGCGTCAGTCGATTTTTGCCCGCCGCAACAAGCATCGTTCCCCCCCGCCTCCCGCGACAAGGACTTCGTCGAATCTTCGCGCGAACAGCAACCGTCCGTCATCACACAGCCTTTCCGTTATATTGCGCACCCTGCATTTAATGTGCATCCTTCCCGCTTTACCCTCCAACCCGCAATGTCAAAAGCCGCACCCGGAAAACACGCACTCCGCCGCCGCCGCTGCCCTTGGAAAAAAAATCTGCGCGGCGGAGAAATTTGTTGAACATTCACTCCCCGGCTACGTCAAAGCATAACAGAGAGGCTCGCATATGTGGATAGCAGATGGTTCCTCTCCGTTTTCAGTCTAGTTTGTGGTTTGGTTAAGCACTTGGGAAACACCGCTTTGGCAATAGCCGGGGCGGTGTTTTTCATTTGTCGAGGAGCGTAGAACACGACCACTTGGCCGGAATGAGAGGAAAAGGCCTACAGTGGATCTTTATGCCCTTTTTCCGCCGCTACCCGATCACATCCTTCTTCAAGTCGCGCAGGCTGCACAGCCCGCCCCA